>CAZSMU010000005.1:0-48983 GCA_964607915.1 uncultured Haliscomenobacter sp. | reverse complement strand
AGCCGTCTCTCAAGGCCAAACGGTTGATTTTTCCTGTAGGACTTAGCGGAAGATGGCTTACGAAGACGAAAGATTTCGGGATTTTATACTTTGCCAGATGGGCGGCACAGTATTCGAGAAGTTGCGGCAGGTCCAACCCTGCATCCGGGTTAAGAACGACAAAGGCTTTCCCTGCTTCGCCCCATTTGGGATCGGGTACCCCGATGACGGCGGCGGCGGCAACATCGGGATGGGCGGCAAGTACGCGCTCTATTTCTGCCGGATAGACGTTTTCCCCACCGGAGATAAACATATTTTTGATGCGGTCCACTACATACAGGTACTGCTCATCGTCCATGCGCACCATATCCCCGCTGTGGTACCACCCGTTGCGAATGGCACTTGCGGTAGCTTCCGGGTTACGCCAATACCCGGGCGTGACCATAGGACCTTTCAGGAGTAGTTCACCCGGTTCGTTGGGCGCTGCTTCTTGCCCATCCGGTCCCTGGATGCGGATTTGGACGTAGAAGTTTGGGCGCCCGATAGAGCCCTTTTTGCGCACGGCGTCCTTGTGGTGAAGAGAAGTCAGGTTGGGGCCTACTTCGGTCATACCAAACCCCTGGCGGATAAAGACCCCTTTATCGTGCCAGGTTTCGATCAGCGGTATGGGCATGGGCTCGCCCCCTACGATGACGTAGAGCAGGGAGGACAAATCAGCTTCTGCGAAACCGGGGCAATCTGCCACCATGCGGAGCATGGTTGGAACGCCCATAAAAAGGGTGGGCTGCTCTTCCTGCAAGGCCCGGAGAAGGTCTTCGGCATCAAATTTTTTCAGGAGGCAAATATAGCCTCCATGGTGCAGGAAGGGAGTGGTCAGGACATTCCAGCCCCCTGTGTGGAAAGGCGGCATACAGTTGACCGTGCGGCTCTCCGCATTGACCACTAAGCTCATCGCTGTATTGATGCTGTTCCAGAACAGCATTTTATGCGAATAAATCGCCCCTTTTGGAAAGCCGGTCGTGCCGGATGTATAGAGGATAAATACCGGGTCATCTTCTTCAATAGGCACGGCGGGGAAGGCCTCGTCTTCGGGCAAGCTATGTTCCGGACGGCAGAAATCCCCCAGAGCTTCGAGGCTCCAATGTTGGGGGATGATGCGAAACTGCGCACAAGGCTCCAGCAGGGATGCGTATTTCTCTTCGTAAACCAACAGCTCCGGGGCTGAATTTTCGAGCATGTACCCTATCTCCGGGGAAGTCAGACGATAGTTTAGGGGAACCAGGATGATGCCGGTTTTTTGGGCTGCGGCAAACAGCGCGACGTATTCTATGCAATTATCGGCCAGTACTGCTATGCGATCGCCTTTCACCAGCGACAGCGTCCCGCAAAGATAGTGGGCGAGGCGGTTCGCCACGGCGTTCAGGGCTCGGTAGCTGAGCCTTTTACCGCTTTCAAATTCTTTGACGGCGACTTGCTCAGGGCTGTACAGAGCCCATTTTGCCGTCCAGTCGGTTTGGTACTGTACGATCACGGCGATACGATTTATATTCTGAAAGCGGCACTGGCAAAGGCCAGACCTCCTCCAGATCCGATAAAGAAAGCCAGGTCGCCTGCTTTTATCCGGCCCGTTTCCATCGCCTCATGGAAGGCCATAGGGATACAAGCCGAGCCAGTATAGCCATAGTGCTGCATGATAGTGGGAGCTTTATCCCGATCCACGCCCAATACATCCAGGGTCTCCCAGATGGAATTGATATTGATTTGCGTGACGAGGTAATGATCCACTTCTGCAGGGGTACAGCCGATGCGTGCGCAGAGCGTGTGGGCCATGCGGCTCCAGATTTCGGGGTTGAGCGACTTGGGAAATTTTTTCACAAACTTCAACTGATGGTCGTGGTGAGCAAGTACATCCCCGTTCAGCGGTTGCCGGGTACCCCCGGCGTAAATCCCCATCCATTCATTGTACTCGCCCTTCGACACCAGTTGGCTGGCCAGAAAGCCCATGCCCTGTTCTTCAGTAGTGCCCAGCACTACCGCACCTGCCCCATCGGCAAAAAGAGTGACGGTCTTTTTATCCATTTTGTTCAGGTACTTGCTCATCGCATACGCGCCGACCACCAATATATAGCGGTACTGCTCGTCGGCGCGGATGTATTTGGCCGCGACATCCAGGGCGGTGACAAAGCCCGCACAGGCCGTATTGATATCGAATGTACCGGCGTGTTCCGCCCCGATCCGGTACTGCAATACAGAGGCGGTAGAAGGAGATACGAACTCCGGAGTATCCGTGGCGACGATAATGAGGTCGAGATCTTCTGGAGTGATCTTTGCGCGTTCTATAGCCTGCCGGGCGGCCCGCTCGCAGAGATCCGCGGTACTTTCATCCGAACGGCACCATCGGCGTTCAAAGATATGCACATTTTCTTCGAGCCAGGAAGATACGTCTTCTCCCAACAGTTCATCAAAATATCGGTTGGGGACTACTTGGTCCGGGGCATACGCACCGGAGGAAAGGATACGGGCATTACGCATAGTTGTCGCGGTAGTAGTTCATGAAATCCGGCAGACGTATTGATGAGGGGCTGGCGGGGTGAAGAAGTTCCCGGACCTCTCGGCGATTCCGTCCAACGGTTTGGGGGAGGCTTGGCGCAGGGTCGAAGAAATGGGGAATCCCGTTTCAAGACCCTGCGCAACAAGCATAACCTCACAATGCTTATTTTGATGGATTGCGAAGAGGGCCATTGAGGAGTCCTGCTTTTTCCCTCTTCGCTGACTCCTCTATTTCTTACCGATGGCGGGAAGGTTAACTTTTAATTCCAGCGAATACAATGGTTTTATAGCCGGGGAACCCACGAACTCTCGGACTTCCTGGTTCAGAGCGTTCACAACCTGCGCAGATGCCGTAAACCAGTCGTTGAAGCGATACCCCACCCCGAGGTCGAGGTTGAAGAAGCCCCCCAGCGGGCCGTAGTTAAACGAAGTGCCTACGCGTGTATTTTCCAGTACCGGCATGCCTCCGTAGATCAGTGCGGGATTAGACGCAGCCGCCACGTTGATACCGGAGAAGAAGTCGTAGGCCTGTACCCAGCGTCCAAATGCGGTTGCGAACAGCTTTTTAGTAGAGTAGTTGAGACCCACACCTATTTTATGGGTAGGCGTATTGATGGGTAAATCGCTCTCGTTGACCTTGGTGTCGCGGTTGCCGTCGTTGGCCGGATCGCTGGTGTCGATGTCGTATCCGAAGTAGGAATAGTTCAGTACGCCCAGCAGGTTAGTGGTGAACGCATAGTTGAGGGAGGCGTCGAAGCCGTAGGTTCTCACTTTGCCGAAGTTGAGGTAAGTCAGTACGAGGTCGGCACCTTTGGAGCCATCGGGCAGTGCGACGACCCCGGCTGCCCCCACGACGTCTGCCATGGCCTGGTCGCCGCGCAGGGTAGCGTACCCTTTGATTTGCTGCCGCACGGGGGTCAGAGGGTTCTTATCGTGGTCCACCAAGGCACCGCGGTCGGGGGCAATATCAATAGACGGGCTGAGGAAATCCGACGACCAGTTGTGGTATGCGTTGGCATCGAAGAAAAGTTTATCGCTGATTTGGCCTTTGTAGCCGACTTCAAGGGTGGAGATTTTTTCTACTTTGAGGGCCGGCACGTCGTATTCATTGACAATTTGGTTCGTCAGTTGATCTACCTCTTTCACGGTAAAGCCCTGGGAGTTGCCCAGCAGCAAACCTCCGAATATATTCGCTTCGAGGTTGAGGATGGTCGGTGCAGCGATACCCTGCCCGTAGGTCAGTCGCCAGGAGCCTTTGTCGTTGAAATAGACAAGGGCTGCCTTGGGGATAAAGTTGAACCCGTAGAGGTCGTGGTTATCGGCACGGGCAGCCAGTACCGCTTTGAAATGTTGGGAGAGCAGGCTCTCGAGCTGAAGGTATCCGCCCACCTGACCGATGACGATGTCTTCTACTACCCCATTGCTGTTTTTGTCGAGCAAATAGGTTCCGTTGCTGTTGGCGCGGTCATTTTGGTACTGTACCCCGACGATATAGCTGATGGGGCCGAGTTTGTTGTTGTACTGTGCCTCTGCATTGAGGCGTTTGGAATAGTCCTGGAACAGAGCGCCGCGGTTGAGGGCGAGCCCGCCACCGGGGAATCCCGCGACGGGGAACCACTGCTCTTTATACGAGCGCGCCTCTGCCTCTGCCTGGCTGAAGCCCGCATTTTTGAACGACCAGTAATTCAAGGTACGGCGGTTCATCGCGTAGGTCGAATCTGTGCGGCTCCAGGTATTATAAACCTGCACGAATAGGCGCGGCGATACCAGGCGCGCCTGCAGCCAGCCAATACGCCAGTCTTTGATTTGGTTGCGCCCCGCGTTGGTGTTGCCGATATTATTGCTGTTGGAAGCCCCCCCTGCAACGATAAAATCCGTTTTGTCGTTGAGCGCGTAATAGACGGAAGCTTCTCCACGCAGGGAACTGAAATCGCGGTTCAGAGCGTATTCCGGGTATTTCAGGGTTCCGCTGTAAACCGTGTCGGTATATTCAAACTCCGTACCCTTGGAGTACTCCCCGGAGAACTTGAAGGCCAGTTTGTCGTTCACTTTG
This sequence comes from uncultured Haliscomenobacter sp., assembly GCA_964607915.1. Classification (GTDB taxonomy): domain Bacteria; phylum Bacteroidota; class Bacteroidia; order Chitinophagales; family Saprospiraceae; genus JADJPL01. The sequence goes on along the minus strand of CAZSMU010000005.1, from coordinate 44,401 downwards.
GTCGCGTGGCGCAGCCGTGCGCTCAGCACGCTTTGGTTGCCGACGCCAAGTGCTGCCGTAGTGCCCTGGGAGGTGCGGGGGTCTTTGGTAATCGTGTTGATCAGACCATTGTGGGCGTTGGGGCCGTATAGAGCCGAGGAAGGGCCCAGGATGACCTCCACGCGTTCCACGTCTTCTTTCACCGTAGTGCTCAGCGCCCCGAGCGGCAGACCGGTCGCGACGAGGGAAGAGAACCGGGAATCGTTGATCTGAAGGTTTTTGGGGTTAAAGGCGCTGTTGAAGCCGCGGGCATTGACCCCGATACCCAATACGCCGGCGCGCACATAGTCCACCCCGCGCTGGCGGCCGAGCAATTCAGCTACGTTGAAAGAAGGCAACTCCGAGATCGCTTTGGCATTGATTACGGAAATAGTGGCCGGGGCATTGGTGAGCTTCTCCGCTTTGCGGGACGCCGAAACCACAATTTCCTGCCCGAGCACACCTGCAGGCTCGAGCAGAAAGTCCAGCGTCGTTTCCTCACCAGCCCGCACAGTGACCGTACGGCTCAACTCCGCGTATCCTATGAACGTAATGACTAAAGTCTGCTGCCCGGCAGGCAGCGAAATCCGGTACGCACCGCTTGCATCAGAGGCCGTCCCGTTGGAACTACCGCTTTGGACGATATTGGCGCCCGCTAAAGGCTCCCGGGAGTCCGCATCGCGCACGATACCCCGTACGGTGCCGGTCTGCGCGATTGCCGCACCGGCTGCCAGGAGCACCAGTACGAATAGGGTGAGGGCTTGCTTCATAAACACAATTGCATTTTAAGGCTATCAAATTAATTCCTGCGAAATCAGACCGAATCCGAATTTGTACTTTTAATAAATCTGAATTTCAATCATTGATTTCGACACGAAAATAGATTACCCCAAAAAACCGACAGGGGGGTAAAAAATGAATTCTCTACTTGACTTTAGCTGTTTTTTTGTATTATTTTTTATAAATAAATGAAAATCATTATTTTATAAAAAAATAATACCTATGGACTACATAGGCATCCGCTTTTCGCTTCCCTTCCTTTTTGGAAACAGAATCTGAGCACTCGTTTTATACAGACTGCTAAGGGCAGCGACACTCCTGGCCATGAGGCTTAAAAGCCGACTGCCTCCCTGCACCAGCCCAGTCGGCTCCTGTTGGTCAACCCCTCCGTTTGATGTAAAAAAACAGACTTATCGCGAGGAATTAACAAGAGAGAAAAGGCTTTTTTTACCACTCGCCATCTCCCAGCAATATGTATAGCCCAAAGTCAACCCATTGCAATTTTATTAAAACAAACTTCTAAAAACCACAGATTTTGCCAACTTAATACCTTTATCCAAAACTTATCGTAAAATAGATTTTTTGCGATGGGGGCGGCAGGAAAATAAAAAGGGCCTTTTTAACCCCTTGCGCCCCCTTGTAAAAAGTCTGACAAAAATCTGAACATATGGCCTCTTCTACCATGGTGGTAGCTACCGCGATAGTCGTAGCGCTTTACGCAGCCCTGATTTTGTTTTTTGTAGTGCGCGGAGCACTGCGTACACAAACGATGGCAGATTTTGCCGTGGGCAGCATCCAGTTCTCCCCGGTTCTGGTCGGACTTTCCCTGGCAGCTTCCATTTCGAGCGCGGCTACTTTCATCATCAATCCGGGATTCATAGCCCTGTACGGGGTCAGTGGACTGCTGGGCTTTGCTGTATCTATGCCGCTTGGGTTATTCATTTCCCTGGTCTTTTTGACCAAACGCTTCCGGCAACAGGGGACAGCCGTAAAAGCCCTGACTATGGCACAGTGGATTGGAAGGCGGTACGGCAGCCAGCCATACGCTGTTTTTTTTGGATTTCTATCGCTGCTCCTCATTACGTTTATCGTGCTGATATGCGTGGGTATGACTAAGGTCTTAGCACAAGCCTTGAACGCTCCCGAAGGATGGGTGCTCATCGCCCTGGTGATTTTCGTGTTTGGGTATATGATGTTTGGAGGTGCCAATTCCATGGTGTACACCAACACCATACAGGCGGTGCTGATGCTCATCGTGGCCCTCATCATGATTACTTCCGGCTGGGAGCATTTCCGCGGGGGCGTACATGCATTTATGGAAAAACTCAGCGCCATTGACCCGATGTTGGTTTCCCCCACCAATCCCTCGAGTTTTTTGTTCCGCGACTATTTTGAAATCATTTTTTGCAACTTCATCGTCGGGATCGCGGTCGTATGCCAGCCCCATATTATTACGAAGTCGCTGTTGCTCAGCAGCGAGCGCGATGTCAACCGCTACCTGCTCGTCGGGATTGTCGCAGAGGCTATCTTCTTTTCCGTGGTCGTCACTGGTCTTTACGCACGCCTGCGCTTTCCTTCGCTTCTGGACGATGCGGGAAACACCATTCCGATGGACGGCCTGATTCCCGCCTATGTTATAGCGGAGTTTCCGGTTTACATCGGATTGTTGGTCGTGCTGGGGTTGCTCTCGGCAGGCTTGTCCACCCTGGAGGGCTTGGTGCAGTCGGTACCGACTTCCATCACTTCAGATATTATCAAGCCCTTGTTCGGGCGCTTCCTCGGAGCAGAGGAGGCTATACGGGAAAAGCGCCTGGTAGGGGTGAACAAGCTGGTAATCGCGGGGGTGGCGGGGATTTCCATTTGGCTATCCTACCAACAACTGACCAACCCCGCCCTCAGTGTGGGTATTTTTGCACAAAATGGTGTGTACGCCTACTTTTCGGCTGCCTTCATGCCGGTACTGTTGGGTATTTTTTTCAAAAATGTCCCCTTAGCAGCGCCCGTTTCCGCTTCGCTGGTAGCTGTCGTAGTTCACTTTTCCATCTATTACGGGAAAATAACCGGGTATATGGATGCTGCTGTGCGCAATCCTGCCATAGCCGTCACTTTTGCTATTTTAGCATCGGCTGCGACAGGCTTCGGCCTCTATTACCTGCTGCGCCGACGGGAGAAGTCTGTACAGGAATAGCATTTCACCTCCGCAAGCACAGCGAATCAATTCAATGCATTCAAATGAAAATCAAAGGTCTTTATAGCAAAGGGTCAGCGAGGTGGGAAAAGAGAGGTTCTACCTCCTTAAAAATTCCCCCTCGCTATTAACCTGCCTTATATAAAACAAAGTCTATGCGACGAACCCTTTTTATCCTGCTCTGCCTGCTCCCCATCCTGGGAACAGCGCAGCAAAAACCGTTTCACTACATGGAATCTTTGGTGTATCCTTACCCGGTGCAGAAGGTCGTACTACCCGACGGACCAGAAATCGCTTACATAGATGAAGGACGGGGGCCCTACACCCTGGTCATGGTACATGGCCTGGGCAGTTACCTCCCGGTATATGCTAAATTGGTGGGGCAACTAAAACGCGATTACCGCTGCATCGCACTCGATCTGCCCAACTACGGCAAATCGAGCCGGGGCGATTACACCTTTGATATGGCGTTTTTCGCCGAGACTGTATCGAAGTTTATCCGTACCCTCAAGCTGAAAAAGGTGGTATTGGTCGGGCATTCTATGGGGGCTCAGGTGGCGATGACCCTGGCGCTCCGCGAACCCGACATAGCAAAAGCATTGATCCTGCTCGCTCCTGCCGGCTTTGAAACGTTCACACCGGAAAACAAAGTCTGGTTTTCCTCTTTCATGCAGCCCCAAATCGTAAAAGCGACCCCGGTCGCACAAATAGAAGCCAACTTCAACGTGAACTTCCACGGCAACAAACTTCCCGAAGATGCCCGGTTTATGCTTGAAGACCGACTGAAAATGCGCGAAGACTCCGTAGAATACGATTACTATTGCCGCATGATCCCCAAGTGCGTCCTGGGTATGCTCGAACAGCCGGTGTACGACAGCTTAAATCAAATCCATTTGCCCACCTTGATTTTTTTCGGAGAGCAAGACCTCCTCATCCCCAATCGCTTACTACACCCGGGGAACACTCCCCGGCAAGTCGGCGAGAGCGGTCAGGCCCGCATACCGGGCAGCCAACTGGTGATGCTCCCGAATTGCGGCCACTTCGTACCTTGGGAATGTGCCGACCAAGTGGCCGATGACGCACGCACTTTCCTGAAGCCGCTCCTCGCGCGCTGAGGGGCAAAATGTACTTATTTTTGTACCCGGACAGGGTACAAACTCCCGAACACACTCTAAAAAACAAATACACATGAGACTACACAACAAAGTTGCCATTATCACGGGCGGCGCCAATGGTATAGGGAAAGCTACCGCCCTTCGCTTTATCCAGGAGGGGGCCAAAGTAGCCATTTGGGATATCAACGAAGCAGCGGGACGCCCCTTGGCCATGGAGTGGGCCTCAAACGGAGCTCGCTGTACGTTCTACAAAGTGAATACCGCCGACTCCGAGGCTGTTCAAGAGGCTGCCGAAGCGGTTTTTCGCGATTTTGGGCAAATTGATATCCTCGTCAACAATGCCGGTATCACCCGCGATGCCTCCATGAAGAAGATGAGCGCTGCACAATGGCAACAAGTCATTGATGTCAACCTAACCGGTGTGTTCAATTGTACCCGGTCAGTTTCCCCGTTCATGCTGGAGCGCGGCTACGGGCGCATCTTGAACGCCGCCTCCGTGGTAGCCTTATACGGAAACTTTGGGCAGACCAACTACGTAGCTGCAAAAGCGGGCGTAATTGGAATGACCAAGGTGTGGGCCCGTGAATTCGGACGAAAAGGAGTGACGGTAAATGCTGTAGCTCCCGGATTCATCCAGACGGAAATGGTGGGCACGATACCTGCCGAATACCTCGACCAACTCAAAGAGCGCACCCCGGTGGGCCGCATGGGCGTCGCAGAAGACATCGCCAATGCCTATCTCTTTCTCGCCTCAGATGAAGCCTCTTTCATCACGGGCGAGACGCTGAGCGTGGACGGTGGGCTCGTGCTATAGCGTCCCGTCCGGCGAATGGCTTAAGGGATTCATACCCCATTCGCCGGACGGAGTGCTATGGTCGTATCAACCCGGTAGCCCCGGCTGTCCGTCCTGAACAAACGGCTGCACCCTCAGGCGCGTGCCGGTAGCGCGGAAAACGGCATTGCCAAACGCAGCCGCCAGCGGGGGCAGACCGGGCTCGCCAAGGCCCGTCGGTGCCTCCTGGCTATCTACGAAATGTACTTCGGCATCGGGTGCCTCGCCCATGCGGATCATGCGGTATCGGTCAAAGTTGGTCTGCTCCGCAGCACCGTCCTTGATGGTCAACTGGCTGTACATCGCATGGCCCAACCCGTCGATGATACCCCCCACGATTTGGTTCTCGGCACCGCTCCGGTTGATGAGAATACCGCAGTCCACGGCGCAAACGATTCGGCTTATTTTCGGGAAGTTATTCTCCATCACTACCTCGACTACCTGGGCGATGTAGGTGCTGAACGAAAAATACGCGCTAAAGCCCTGAAAAACGCCGGGCTTGGCTTTGCCCCAGTTGGCTTTTTCCGCCGCCAGGCGGATGACGCCTTTGAAGCGCTCCACATCGTATTCTATTTTGCCCACTGGATTATTCTTCGCCTGATCCAGGAGGTCCAGGCGCAGTTGTACCGGGTCTTTGCCCGCTGCCAGAGCCACTTCGTCGAGGAAACTTTGCTCGGCAAAAGCCAGGAAATTATGCACCGGCGCCCTCCAGGGACCCGTCGTGACTTTGGAATCGAGGCTATGGCCATCGGCCAGATAATGCGCCAGTGCGCCGGCCGGGAAATTATTCTCCCTGAGCGGGTTGCCGACGTTCAGTCCGGCCCCACGGATATGGAAGCCCTTGATATTCCCTTGCGCGTCCAGTGCCGCGCGGTAGCGGTACACACACGCCGGACGGTAGGTTCCACCGCCCATATCGTCTTCGCGCAACCAGATTACCTTGACTGGTTTTTTGGCCAGGCTGGATATTTCCGCTGCCTCTACTGCGTAATCTGCACTGAGGCGGCGTCCAAAACCCCCGCCCTGCCGCGTCATTTCCACCTGGACGATGCCGCGGTCCACTTTGAGCAAAGTGGCGACATCGTTGCGGGCGCGTTCCGGTGTCTGGGTAGGCCCGATGAGCAGGACCTTGTCGGGGCGCACGTCGGCGAAAAAGTTGAGCGGTTCCATGGCGTTGTGCGGGAGGAACGGACACTCATAAGTCGCTTCCACGACTTTAGAAGCCTGTGCAAAGGCCTCTTCGGCATCCCCGTCCTTGCGGCGGGGGGTGTCTGCTTTTTTGTCCAGTGCTTTGCGCATGTCGGCAAACTGGGCAGCCGTACTTTCGGGCACACTGGCCATAGCCCACTTGAGCACGAGCGCATCCCGCCCCTTTTTAGCTTCCCAGGTCGTATGGGCAAGCACAGCAACTTTATCGCCAAAGCGGATTACCTGCTGCACACCAGGCACAGCCTTGGCAGCCGTATCGTCCACGGATTCCAGTTTCATGCCGAATGCGGGCGGACGGGCGACGACGGCCACCGCCATCCCCTCGCGCACGATGTCGGAACCGTAGAGTTTTTTCCCGGTAAAAATATCCTGGTTGTCCACGTTGGCAACGCGCTGCCCAAGCAGGCGGAACGCGGAGTTGGCCTTGAGCGGCACCTCTTTAGGCGCTTTGAGCGCGGCGGCCTCTGTGGCTAGTTCGCCATACGACAAGCGGCGTCCGGTAGGCGGGTGCAGTACGGTGCTTTTTTCCGTCGTACAGCTCGCCGCCTCTACCCCCCAGCGCCGGGCCGCTGCTTCTACCAGCAGGTGGCGCGCCGTAGCACCTGCTGTGCGCAGGCCCATCCAGGCAGCTTTAATAGAACCGCTCCCCCCTGCCACCTGGCGGGTGAAGTTGACCGTATCCAGGGGTGCCTGGCGCACGCTTACGCGCGACCAGTCTGCATCCAGTTCTTCTGCTACGATCATGGGCATTGCCGTTTTCACCCCCTGGCCTACTTCCGGATTGGGAGAAGCGATGGTAATCGTCCCATCCGGTGCAATCTGGATATAAGCATTCATGGAAACCGGCTCGACCAGTTCTCTGTCCGCAGTAGCCCGCAGTTGCTCAGCGAGCCAGTTGACGCCCACCAGTATACCGCCTCCTGCGACAGCGGATACTTTGATAAAAGAGCGACGATCGAAAGATTGGTTATGCGGGTTGTTCATCACGATCTGGCTTTTTTAGCTGCTGAATGAATAGCCTGGCGAATGCGCGGATAGGTTCCGCAACGGCAGATATTGCCCTGCATGGCAGCATCAATATCTGCATCGCTCGGCGAAGGGTTGTTTTTGATCAACGCGGCGGCCGACATGATTTGACCCGCCTGGCAATACCCGCACTGAGGTACGTCTATTTCCTGCCACGCGAGTTGAACAGGGTGGTCGCCCTCCTTGGAAAGGCCTTCAATCGTAGTGATCTGGGCGCCTTCGGCGGCAGCTATGGGCAACGCGCAGGAGCGCATCGCTTCTCCATTGACGTGCACCGTACATGCGCCACATTGGCCGATGCCGCAGCCGTACTTGGTGCCGGTGAGGTCCAGATGGTCGCGGAGCACCCAAAGCAGGGGAGTGTCCGGGCTGACGTCCACCTGCTGGCGCTTGCCATTGACTTTAAGGGTAAAACGTGCCATGGTTGCGAGTTGGATTTATGATTAATTGAATTCTCCTTCCTGTACAGGGGCCATGCCCTCCAGCATCAGCAGGCTGTCGCGCGCCAAAGAGTCCGCCAAAAGCTCCTCCGGGGAGGGGATGCGGAGCGGGCAGGACAGCCGCTGTACGTTTTCAGGGCTTAAGGGGGCAAATTCCCCGCCGTGCCAGCGAACCAACGTGGGGTCGTCGAGCACCTTGCGCATGAAGCGGGCAAACACGGGTAAGGCCGTCGCCGCTCCTTGTCCGTTTTCGAAGTTGCGAAAGCGCACCAGCGGCGAATCCCCTCCCACCCAAGCACCGGCCAGCAACTTGGGCGTATAGCCGATAAACCAACCATCGGCGTGGTTCTGCGATGTGCCGGTTTTGCCGGCTACCGGCACATCTACCACATTGTACATCCAGCGCAGACGGCTGGCCGTACCCGCCGAAGCAACCGACTGCAACATACGGGTCATGACGCCCGCTTGCTCTTCGGTCAACACCTGCTGCGGGGAATCCTGCTTGAAAGCAGCTATGAGAGTGCCCTCGTGGCTCCTGATCTCGCGCACCGCAATGGGACGCACCCGACGCCCCCGGCTGGCAAACACCGCAAAGGGCTGCACCATCTCATACAGCGGCAACTCGGCCGTGCCCAACGCAATGGAGGGTTCTATAGGGATATTGCTACTGATGCCCAGGGACTTGGCCATATCTACCACTTTGCGCACGCCCATGTCCATGATCAACTTGACGGTGACGGTATTGATGGAATTCGTCAGAGCCCCCTCCAGTGAGTACGAACCACCGTAGATACCGTCGGCATTTTGTGGGAGCCAGTCGTCCTCGTCGGTGCCGTCCGGCTCGAAGTGTGGCTCCGGGTCATCGCGCCGCCAGTCTTTTACTGCCCAATCGCCTTTTGCGTATTCGTGGTACATGACCAGGCGGTTCGGGATTTGTGCACACGGGTCTATACCTTCGACGAGCGCGCAAGTGTAGACTACCGGCTTGAATACCGAGCCGGGTTGCCTCCGCGCACGCACATGGTCGTACTGAAAAAACTCATGGTCTACCCCGCCCACCCAGGCGAGGATATGCCCCGAGTTGGGCTCCATCGCCATGAATCCCGCCTGGATAATACCCAAATGATAGCGCACATACTCCTTCAGCGTCATTTCAGCTTCCCGAGGGCCGTCATAGGTGAAAATTTTGACCTTCGTTTTTTTATTGAACTCCGCTTCGATTTCTGCATCGCTGGCTCCCTGGGCTTTTAGCTTTTGGTACAGCGTGGAATTTTTCATGCCCAGATCTACCGTAGAGACGTCGTTCCAGGGGGGGGTGAAGCCCTGCCAGTGGCGATCGAATTTTTCCTGCATATCAGACAAGTGCTCCCGGACAGCCTCCTCGGCTTTTTTCTGCACGCCGATATGGAGGGTTGTGTATATCTTCAGCCCGTCGGTGTAAAGGTTGTACGCTTCCCCGTCGGGGTTGCGCAAATCTTTGAGCAGGCGTTCCACCTCCTGCCGCACGAATTCGCGGAAGTAGGGTGCCTGCCCCTCGTTGCGTACGATGGGATTGTAGTTCAGTTGTAGGGGCAGCCCCTGCAGCTCGCCCATTTTGGCAGCGTCCAGGTACCCGTGCTTTTCCATTTGTTGCAGCACGACATTGCGCCGCTGCCGGGCCCTTTCCGGATGCCGGGCAGGGTTGTAGAACGTCGTGGCACGCAGGCAACCAATGAGGGTCGCCCCTTCCGAAATCGTCAACTCAAGGGGCGTTTTATTGAAAAAACGGCGCGCAGCGACATCTATGCCAAAGACATTTTCCGGAAAAGGCACTGTATTCAGGTAAGAAGTGAGAATCTCCTGTTTGCTGAACGCCCGTTCCAGACGGCCTGCAATAATGACTTCCCTCATTTTGTTGATTACGAGGGAGAACAGCGGAAACTCCCTGCGCGGCAACAGGTTCTTGGCCAATTGCTGGCTGATGGTACTGCCCCCGCCCCCCGAGCGATCCCTGAGCAGGATACTGCGGAACAGCACCCGCCCCCAGGCCCGGTAATCAACCCCGCGGTGTTGGTAGAAACGGGCGTCCTCCGTAGCCACCAGCGCATCGAACACATGGGGCGCAATGTCGTCGTAACGTACGACAGTGCGGTATTCGTTGAAAAAACGGCCGATCAATATCGAATCGGCAGAATACACCTCCGAAGCAACCTGCGTCTGCATGCGTTTGAGTTGCCGCACAGAAGGCACCGTGACCGCCACCGCAGTCCGGAACAAAAAAAGTGCCGCCAGGCCGGCAAAAAAAGCCGTTCCCGTCCAGCGGATCCAACGGGCGAGCCGAGGTTTGCGCTGGCTAAACGCTTCCCAGCGCTCAAGGGCGGGACCCAGCCTTGCTTTTATATTCTGAATCAGTCGTTCTATCTTTTCATTCATACCTTCACAATAATGCGTGAAACGGCTTTAAGATAAGTTGTTTTTCAGTAGAAAAACGGATTTTGATTAAAAAAGAACGTACCGGGGTTGGGCAAAAAGTCTGCTCACTCTTTCTTCATAGATAAATACGCGGCCTCGTGTACCCTGCGCCGGATAGCAAGGTCGCCAAGTTTTGAGTTGTTGCGCGTAGGATATACGCGGTTGGTACAAACAATCACGAGCAGGCGCGTTTCGGGGTCCATCCAGGTGTATGTCCCAGTATAGCCCGTATGCCCGTAACTTGAAGCAGAGGCCTGCGGCGCATAGGTCGCTATATTGGGGTCAAACGAAAGCCGCGGCTTGTCGAAGCCCAGCCCCCTGTGTATTCCTTCTGAATCGCAATACTGGCAGCGGATGAACTCTCTAATGGCCTGCTCCTCTATGAAGCGCCGGCCACCATAGGTCCCAAAATTCAGGTACATCTGCATCAATTTGGCCAGATCATTCACCGAAGCGAACAGACCTGCATGGCCGGAAACCCCTCCCAACATGGCCGCACCCTCATCGTGTACTGTTCCATGCAGTTGTTTCATGCGAAAAAACGTGTCCCGCTCCGTGGGAATGATCTGGTCAGCCGGATAGAAGCGCAAGGGGTTGAAGGTAATCGTCGTAGCCCCAAGCGGCCGGTAAAAGTGATCTTTTACGTAGGTTTCAAAATCCAGGCCCGTCTGTGCGCGCACCACCCGGGGCATCATGATGAAAAAGAAATCGGAATAGACGAAACCCGGTTTGGTATTCAGGGGAGAGCGGTACATGGAGCGATATACGATATCCTCGTACTTGCGGTGCATCCACAAGTCATCGGTCACATACACCGGATAGGTCCTGGAAGAATCTGCCCGAAAGGTGCGGGGCTTGAAATGAAAGTCATTGTCTTTAGTACCATTCCAGCGCTTCTGCCAGGGGTTCCTACTCTGACCTCTGAGAGTGCCCCGCCAAAAAGGAATCCAGGCCATGAGCCGCCCGGTATGGGTGAGGATCCGCCGCATGGGTATATCGGCCTTGTTGCTGCCTTTTACTTCCGGCAGATAGCGCACCAGGGGTGCGTCGAGGTCGAGTTTCCCCTGGCCGTACCATTCCATCAGCACCGGCAGCCCTGAGCTGATTTTAGTCACAGAAGCCAGATCGTACAAGTCTTCCTTTTTCACCGGGGATTCCGAGTGATACGCCTGGGTACCGAAACAAGTATGATAGACCACCTTGCCATCGCGGGCCACCAGCACCTGGGCACCGGGATAGGCCCCCACGTTCAACCCCTGCCCGATGATAGCGGAAATGCTGTCGTGCAATAATTGTGCATCCATCCCCACCAGCTCCGGGGGAGCATACCCCAGGCGGATAGCCGGGGGAGAATCCATCCCTGCCCCGGACCCGAAGTTGAGCCCCAGAGGTTTATCCAGGCGGCCGCTCAAAGCGGTACCGCCAAAAAGCGCTTGTGCAGCCAGTGAGGGGCCGTACCCGTCGCCGGACGTACTAATCAGTACATCCGCTTGTCCCAATTCCGGGAATGGGTCCAGTAGATGCCCGGCATCGAACAATACCGCCACCCTGCGGGCCGAACCCGCCAATGCATTCCAGGCTTGTTGCTGTGCTGAAGGTATGATTCCCCCTTGAATCGGAAAGATGAATACATCCTGGGTACTGGCCTGCTTTTTAGCCCAGGAACCCGCGTCCTCCTGCGGCAGCGCAAGAAGGGAAATCCCGGTGTACTGACCCAGCGTTTCCACAAATCCGGGGAAATCCGTCCCATCGGCCGCCACTACTGCCACCCGCAACCGCTCCAGGTTCTGGAAGGGAAGCAAGCCTCCCTCGTTTTTCAGCAATACCGTTTGGCCTAACGCCCTTTGGTAACTGCTGAGCGCGCTCTCCTGCGCATGAACCTGGGTATGCGACTGCCAAACAAACAGCAGGCAAGGCCAAAAAAGGCGGATAAGACTAAAACCGATACTGTTCTTATACATGGATAGACATTAGACTTGTGAGAGGGGGTCAGCGATATAACTTTTTGCACCGACCCAAAATACGCTTTTTATCCCAGCGCAGCGATACACTCGATTTCCACCAGTGAGTCTTTGGGCAGACGGGATACCTCTACCGTGCTGCGGGCGGGCTTATGCTCGCCAAAAAAGCTTGCATATACCCCGTTCATACGCTCAAAGTCGGCAAAGTTTTTGAGAAAAACCGTCGTTTTGACCACCTGTGCCCTGGATGCACCGGCTGCTTTGAGCACCGCTTCCAGGTTCTCCAGCACCTGCAGGGTCTGTGCTTCGATAGTCGTCGTGAGGACTGTCATAGTGGCCGGGTCCAAAGGAGTCTGGCCAGAGCAAAAAAGGAGTTGCCCCACCTGGATGGCCTGGGCGTAAGGGCCGATAGCGGCCGGAGCATCCGCAGTATGTACAGCTTGCATCGTATTTTGTTTTTTTACAATAAATGACTTGACAGGGTGCAAGATAAACACGAAATTGTTTTTTATAGACCAGGAATTTTAACTTTTGCGCATAAAAAACAGACGGCGACCAAAAGCGCCGATTCATAGACGAATAACCACTAATCGCTTTTAAACCGCTGATATCCTGTAAAAACAAAAATTATACAAAACGTTTGCACCCTGTATAATATCCAGATTCTTAGTATTTTTCCTGCTTGATATCATCATCACCATTAAATATGGGTTCAAACAGCCTTTCATGAAACATTTGCTTAGCCCACCCTGCGTTCTGTTTGCACTGTGTGCAGTCCTTGTCCTATCCACCTCCTGCGGCCGTAAAGAAGCAGCGCCCGCCGGTGGCCCACCTGCCGCCGGACGCGGTCCGGGCGGGCCCGGCGGACCAGGCGGCCCGCCTCCCGTCACTCCAGTGGACTATATGGTCGTAGCTTCCCAAGGGCTCGACAATACCCTCCAAACAACCGGTAGCCTGGTCGCCAACGAGTTGGTACAGATCCAGCCCGAGCGCAGCGGCCGCCTCACGCGCATCCACTTCAAAGAGGGCACTTTGACCCAGCAGAATGCTTTGTTGGCCGAACTCGACCGCCAGGAACTCGAAGCGCAGTTGTCCAAGCTGAAAGTAAACGAAGCCTTTGCCGAACGCGAACTCAAACGCGCCAAAGACCTCCTGGCTATAGATGGCATCACCCAGGAAGAGTACGACCGCATCGGACTTAGCCTGGACCAAACCCGCGCCGACATTCGCGTCACGCAGGTATCTATCGAAAAAACCCGCATCCGGGCACCTTTTTCCGGACGCCTCGGCCTACGCCAACTCAGCGAAGGGGCATACGTCAATACCGGCGACGTATTGGTCAGCCTCCAACAGACGAACCCCATCAAACTGGAGTTCGATGTGCCCGAACGCTATAGTCGCGACCTGCGCATTGGCCAAAAGGTGCAATTCACCATCGAAGGGCTTCGCCAGAACTTCGTAGCCGAGGTCTATGCCCTGAGCAACCAGGTCAACGCCGGAACGCGTACCCTCACCGTGCGCGCCCGATGCAGCAACCCCAATAACATATTGCAACCCGGCAATTTTGCCAAAGTGCGCCTCACGACCACCCAAAACCAAAAAGTCATCCTCGTGCCTACCGATGCGGTCATACCGGTCCTGAACGGCCAGCAAGTGCTCGTCATCCGCGGGGGAAAGGCAAAAGCCCAAATCGTAGAAACCGCCCAACGCCTCGAAAACTATATGGCCGTAGTCGGCGGACTGGCCCCCGGCGATACCATCATCCTCAGTGGACTCCTCGCCCTGCGGGACGGCATGGATGTCATTCCCTCACAGGCTATCGAAGCCCCTAATCTCAACGACCTATGAACCTCCCTTCTCTGAGCATCAACCGACCTGTACTCGCTACGGTCATCTCTATCGTACTGCTGCTTTTCGGGATTATCGGATTCACCTTCCTGGGCCTGCGCGAATACCCCAGCATTGACCCGCCTGTCATTTCGGTCAGTACCAGCTACACCGGTGCCAACGCGGATGTCATGGAGTCGCAAATCACCGAACCTCTGGAAGAAGCCTTGAACGGCATCGCCGGTATCCGCTCCTTGTCCAGCACCAGCTCCCCGGGCCGAAGCACCATCACCGCCGAATTCGAAATCGGAGTGGATCTCGAAGCAGCCGCCAACGATGTACGCGATAAAGTGTCGCAGGCCCAGCGGCAGCTCCCGCCCGATACCGACCCCCCCATCGTGTCCAAAGCCGACGCCAACTCTTCTCCCATCCTCACCGTTACCGTGCAAAGCAACAAGCGCGACCTCATGGGGCTGAGCGAATACGCCAACAACGTCATCAAGGAACGGATTCAAACCGTTCCCGGCGTCTCCGGGGTGCGGATATGGGGGGAAAAGCGCTACGCCATCCGCATCAAACTCGACCCGGTCAAACTTGCCGGCTATGGCCTCACCCCCGTGGACGTACGCAACGCCCTGCAACGACAAAACCTGGAACTCCCCTCCGGCAAAATCGAAGGCTATCGCACCGAGCTGAGCATACGCACCGAAGGCCGCCTCTATACCGCCGCCCAGTTTGCCGATATCGTGCTGCGCGAGGAAGAAGGCTCTATCGTTCAGCTCAAAGATGTGGCGGTCGTCAACCTCGAACCGCAAAACCAGCGCAGCATCCTGCGCGGCAAAGGTATGATCCCCATGATGGGCGTAGCCGTAACCCCGCTGCCCGGCGCCAACTACATCGATATCGCCGATGAGGTCTATAAACGGGTGGCCGAAATCAAAAAGACCGCTCCCAAAGATATCATTATTGACTACGCCTACGACTCCACCACCAGCATCCGCCGTTCTATCTCGGAAGTAGAAGAAACGCTGCTGATCGCCTTCGGCCTGGTCGTATTGGTCATCTTCTTCTTCCTGCGCAGTTGGCGCACGACGATTATCCCGGTCTTGGCTATCCCTATCTCGCTGATTGCGACCTTCTTCATCATGTACGTGGCCGGGTTCTCTATCAACGTACTCACCCTGCTGGGCATCGTCCTCGCTACCGGCCTCGTCGTGGACGACGCCATAGTGGTGCTGGAAAATATTTTCCGACGCATCGAAGAAGGGCAGGAGCCACACCAGGCCGCACACGAAGGCTCCAGGGAGATTTATTTCGCCATCATCTCCACTTCGATTACACTTATTATCGTGTTCCTGCCGATTGTGTTCCTGCAGGGCCTCACCGGACGCCTGTTCCGGGAGTTCGGCGTGGTCGTAGCTGGGGCCATCCTGGTCTCCGCGCTCGTCTCCCTGACCCTGACGCCGATGATGAGCTCCCGTTTCCTGCGCAAGAAAAAACACAGCTTCTTCTACAACCTTACCGAAGGGTTCTTCGAAGGAATGACCAACGGGTACAACCGCAGCTTGTCGGGCTTCATGAAGGTCAACTGGATAGCCTGGATCGTCATCGGGCTCTGTTCCTACGGCATCCTGTACTACGGTGGAAAATTGCCCTCCGAACTCGCCCCTATGGAAGATAAAAGCAGCTTCCGCATCATTTCCTCCGCCCCCGAAGGAACTTCTTTCGAGATGATGGACCGCTACCAGTTGGAAGTACTGAAAATTGTAGAAGCCCAGGTGCCGGAAAAGCGCGCCTATATCGCCATCACTTCCCCCGGCTTCGGAGCGTCCTCTTCCGTAAACTCGGCTTTTGTCTCTGTTTCTTTAGTACCTCCTTCCGAACGTTCCCGAAGTCAGGACGAGATTGCCAAAAGCCTTTTCCCGGCAATGGGGAAACTGAATTACGCCCGCTCCTTCATCTCTCAGGAACAGACCATCAGCGTGGACCGCAGCCAGCGGGGACTCCCGGTGCAATACGTCATCCAGGCGCCCAACTTCGAGAAACTCAAAGAGGTCATCCCGAAGTTTATGGAAGAAGTAGCCCAAAACCCCGCTTTTGCTATCTCGGATATTGACCTGAAATTCAATAAACCGGAAATCCGAATCGAAATTGACCGCGAACGCGCCCGACAGCTCGGCGTTACCGTGCGCGATATCGCCGAAACCATGCAGCTGTTCTTCAGCGGTACGCGCTACGGCTACTTCATCAAAGACAGCAAACAGTACGAAGTCATCGGTGAAGCCGACCGCCTGTACCGCGACGATCCGGGCGACCTCTCCATCCTGTTCGTGCGCAGCGACCGCGGCGAACTCATCCCCATCAGCAACCTGGTGCGGGTCACCGAAGAGTCGAACCCACCCCAATTGTTCCGATACAACCGATACCTGTCGGCCACCGTCTCTGCCGCCCTAAATGAGGGGTACACGCTTGGCCAGGGCATAGACGCCATGGACGCCATCGCTGCCAACGTACTGGACGAATCCTTCCAAACCGCCCTCTCCGGCGCTTCGAAAGACCTCAAGGAAAGTTCCAGCGGATTGCTGTTCGCCTTCATGCTCGCCCTGGTACTGGTGTACCTCACCCTGGCTGCACAGTTTGAAAGTTTCCTCGATCCACTGATCATCATGATAACCGTGCCCCTGGCCCTGGTGGGCGCCCTGGGCACCCTCTGGTATCTTGGGCATACGCTCAATATTTTTAGCCAAATCGGGATTATCGTGCTCGTGGGTATCGTCACGAAAAACGGTATCCTTATTGTGGAATTCGCCAACCAAAAGATGGAAGAGGGAATGACGCCCCGCCAGGCCGCCATTTTTTCCGCCACCCAACGCCTGCGCCCCATCCTGATGACCAGCATCGCCACCGTACTCGGCGTATTGCCCATCGCCCTCGCCTTGGGCGCAGCAGCTACCAGCCGTATCCCGATGGGAGTTGCCATCATCGGAGGCCTCTTGTTCTCCCTCATACTGACTTTGTATGTAATCCCCGCTATTTACCCCTTATTCAAACGCCGGGTCAAAAAGCAGGAAAAAGAAACCCAGGCAGAAGCAGTGCTCGAAGAAGCAGGCAGTGCCATATAAAACATTAAACGAATACGCATGATTGCCCATATACCACCACGAAAACCCCGCGCCTGGGTAAGCCCGATGCTGACCCTGCTCACACTCCTGCTGGCCACGGCACCGGGTATGGCACAGGAACGGCTCAGCGCCGACGGCGCCGTGAAAATCGGCCTGGAACGAAACTACAATATCCAAATCCTGCGCAACCAGGAAGCCATAGCAGCCAACAACAATACCCCCGGTAGGGCAGGGATGCTGCCTACAGTCAACAGCACTGGTACGGGTTCCTACGCCATCAACAATACCGAACAAAAGTTCTTCAACGGCGATTCCCGAGGGGCTAAAGATGCTAGCTCTATCAACTTCCGCCTCGGCCTCGAAGTCAACTGGACAGCCTTCGATGGATTCCGCATGTTTATCGAACGCGACCGCCTCCAAACGCTCGAACAACAAAGCCGCACCCAGACCATCGCCCAGATGCAGGGCCTGGCCGCCAGTATCCTGGCCGCTTACTACAACCTCGTACAACTGGAACGCTCTACCGAAAACCTGCGCTATGCCGTGCGCCTCGACCGCGATCTGCTCACCCTGGTACAAAACAAAAAGCGCATCGGAACCGCAACCGGCCTGGAACAACTTCAGTCAGAAGCCCGCCTCACCGCAGACAGCGTGCGCCTCCACGAACTGGAAACCCAGATAGCCCGTACCCGCATGAATTTTAACCAGCTCCTCAACCGCCCGGTCGAAACGGAATTTGCTGTGGATACCGCAATGGCTAGCCAACTCCTCCCCTCGGTGGATGAACTGCTGGCACGCAGCCTGCAAGCAAATCCCGCCGTCCAGTTGCAAAAACTCGAACGACAGCTCAGCGCCCTGAACTCCGAAATGCTGAAAGGAGCCAAATTGCCAGAACTGGGCCTACAAGGTACCCTGAACTATGGCTATACCCGCAACGATGTCGGCTTCCTCCTCTCTAACCGAAACTTCGGCCCTACTATCGGACTGACCCTCCGATACACCCTCTACGATGGCGATAACCGAAACCGCGATATCGCCAATGCCCGAATCAGTGAGGAGAACGCCCGCCTGCGCGAAACCGACCTGCTCCGCGTACTGGAAGCCCAAATCAGAAACAGCTACGCCGATTATCAGGCACTGCGCCAACTCAATGCCCTGGAGCAACGAAACCTCGACGTGGCCCGCGAACAAGCTGCCCTGGCCCGCGAACTCTACCGCCTCGGTCGAACCACCAACTTCGAAGTGCGCGAAGCTACCCTCCAGGAAATCCAGGCTCAGGACCGCTTGATTCAAACGCTCTTCCGCCTTAAACAAACCGAAATCAACCTCCTGGACCTGGCGGGTATCCCGCTGTACAGCAATGGATAACAGACTTGTTCAAAAAAAGGGAAACCTCATACCGGTCAATACCTCATACCCACTCTTTCTTCACCTGCTCCCACCCCACACGCAAAAAACACCTGTTTTGAACCGGAACACATTCCCTTTGTTTTTTCATAACTTGAAATTTTTTTTGACATGAAGAAAATCGCGCTACTCGTACTCTGCTGCTCACTGGCTCCCGCTATCGGCCTACTGGCCCAGCAGGAGCCCGTGAACGCCAAACTCAACGAAGCCATCCGAAAGCACGGCCTTGACCAAAGCAAAGCCATGGAAATCGCAGGTTGGATTACCGATGTCTATGGACCGCGCCTCACCGGATCCCCTATGCTCGACAAAGCAACCGGCTGGGCAGTACAGACCCTCAAAGACTGGGGTATGCAAAATGTCCATACCGAACAATGGGGCCCCTTCGGCCGCGGATGGGAGTTCACCCACTTCGAAATGCACGCCACCGCCCCGAACTATTTTCCCATCATCGCCTATCCAAAAGCCTGGTCGCCCGCTACCAATGGCACTCTCAGTGGCTCCGTAGTATATATCTCGGCGGATAGCGAAGAGGATTTGGCCGCCTACAAAGGCAAGCTCAAAGGCAAATTTGTACTCCTCGATACCATCCGCGAAGTATCCGAGTGGATGGAAGCTCCCGCCAAACGGCTCACCCCCAGCGAACTGCTCGATATGGCCAACGCACCCGCCCCTACGCCCCGCCCAGACCGCGACTATACCCGCCTCGGTGGCTTTAGCTTCAACAACCAGCTCTGGAAATTCCTCTCGGAAGAACAACCCGCTGCCATCATTGACCGCAGCTTCAAAGGCGATCTCGGAACGGTTTTCGCCACCGGTGCCCGCGCCTCGGAAGGAAGGGCCCAAGCCAAAGACGCTAAAATCATCCCTCAGGTGACGATGTCCGTGGAACACTACAACCGCATCTTCCGCATGCTCCAGAAAGGTATCAACGTCACCTTGTCTATGGAACTCAAGGCGGCTTATACCAACCCCGATGAGATGGAACACAACATCATCGCGGAAATACCCGGCACCGACCTAAAGGATGAAGTGGTCATGTTTGGCGCACATCTTGACTCCTGGCATTGCGGCACAGGCGCTACAGATAACGCAGCCGGCTCCACCGTCATGATGGAAGCCGCCCGCATCCTCCTCCAGACGATCAAAGAAACAGGCATTCAGCCCCGGCGTACCCTGCGCCTGGCCCTCTGGACCGGCGAAGAACAGGGCCTGCTGGGCTCTCGCGGCTATGCCCGCGATCACTTCGCCGTCACCGCACCGGATGGCAGCTTCCAGGAAGTAAAGCCCGAACAGTCCAAAGTCTCCGCTTACTACAATCTCGACAACGGCACAGGTAAAATCCGCGGGGTTTACCTGCAGGGCAATAGCGCTATAGCTCCCATTTTCCGCGCCTGGATGGATCCCTTCAAAGACCTAGGTGCCACGACCTTGTCCCTGTCTAATACCGGCGGTACCGACCACCTGGCTTTCGACGCCGTCGGAATACCCGGCTTCCAGTTTATCCAGGACCCGGTAGCGTATTCCACCCGCACCCACCACTCCAACATGGACAACTGGGACCATCTGATCGAAGACGACCTTAAACAGGCGGCAACTGTCGTCGCCTCTTTTGTCATGCACTCCGCCATGCGCGACGCTATGCTGCCACGCAAACCAGCCCCTCAGACCCGCATCAGCGGTTCTGGTAACTAAAAGAGAGATACACAACGCCATGGGCGACGACATGCTATACGAACCTTCTTTGGCTTTTGCAGAGGATATGGACCGAAAGGATCCCCTCCGCGAATTCCGCGAAGCGTTTCTATTCCCCCGGCACGAAGACCGGGACTGCCTCTATTTCTGCGGCAACTCCTTAGGTCTTCAGCCCCGGCGGGTCACCTCTTACATACAGGAAGAGCTGGCCCGCTGGGCAATGCTGGGGGTAGAAGGGCATTTCAAAGGGGATCTGCCCTGGCTTCGGTTCCACCGCGCCCTGGCACCTGCCTCCGCCCATGTCGTGGGAGCACTGGAAAGCGAAGTCATCGTGATGAATACGCTTACCGTCAACCTCCACCTCATGATGGTCAGCTTTTATCGCCCCCAGGGAGCCCGCTTCAAAATTATGATGGAAGCGGGAGCATTCCCTTCCGACCAGTATGCCGTGGAAAGCCAGCTCCGTTGGCACGGATTCAACCCCGAAGAAGCCCTGATCGAAATCGCACCCCGCGCCGGAGAAGAGTGCCTGCGCGATGAGGATATCCTGGCAGCTATCGCACAACACGCCGACTCCCTGGCCCTGGTATTGTTCGGCGGCCTAAACTACTACACCGGCCAACTCTACGATATGGCGGCCATCACACAGGCAGCCCACCGCGCTGGTGCCATCGCAGGATTCGACCTCGCCCACGCAGCAGGGAATGTCCCCCTGCATCTGCACGATTGGGGAGTTGACTTCGCCGTTTGGTGTACCTACAAATATATGAATTCCGGCCCCGGCGCACTCAGCGGGGCATTCATCCATGAACGGCACGCCTTCAATGCCGACCTACCCCGCTTGGCTGGCTGGTGGGGCTACGACGAAAAACGGCGATTCAAAATGGAAAAGGGCTTCGTGCCCAACCCGGGCGCAGAAGGATGGCAGCTCAGCAACGCCCCTATACTCGCTTTCGCCCCTATGCGCGCCAGCCATGAACTCTTCTTACAGGCAGGAATGGAGCCTATACGGCAAAAAAGTATCCTGCTCACCGGATACCTCGAATTCCTGATAGACGACCTGAAGGGAAATGGCTCCCCGCTGCAACTCATCACTCCGCGCAACCCCGCACAACGCGGAGCCCAACTCTCCCTACTTACCGGACCGGAAGGAAAGCAACTCTTTGAACACCTCGCCCGCCAAGGTGTCGTCTGCGATTGGCGCGAACATAACTTGCCTACCCAGAATGCAGCAGGAAGCAAGGCCGGCGTAATACGCCTGGCTCCCGCACCATTGTACAACAGCTTCTCCGATGTCTTGAAACTATCCCTCATCATCAAAAATTTTACCCTTCCCGCTACTTAAGGCGTGGCAAAATATACACCTTTCATCTCTATGCCATAGCTTTACTCCCACTTTAGCACCCTTCAAAAGGGCAGCCTCCTATCACAAAGACTACTACTATGGACCTTTCTGCAATGCGAAAAGAGTACGTCCGAATCGGACTCTCCGAAGATGAATTGCCAGACGACCCGTTCGAACAATTCTCTACCTGGTTCGCACAGGCCATCGAAGGCAATATGGAAGAACCCAATGCCATGTGCCTCAGCACCGTTTCCAGGGAAGGCCAACCTTCCCAACGCACAGTACTGCTCAAGTACTTCGACCGCGAAGGGTTCGTATTCTTCACGAATTATGAAAGCCGCAAAGGTCGGGAAATTGAGCAAAACCCCAACGTGTCCCTCCTGTTCCCCTGGTATGGATTGGAACGCCAGGTCATCATCCTGGGAAAGGCTGAAAAAGTGAGTACCCTGGAATCCATGAAGTACTTCCTCAGCCGACCGCGCGGAAGCCAAATAGGAGCCTGGTGCTCTAACCAAAGCTCGGTCATCACCTCCCGCAGCCTACTCATCGCTAAATTCGAAGAACTCAAGCAGCAATTCCACGAAAAAGAAATCCCACACCCTTCTTTTTGGGGAGGCTTCCGCGTCGTACCCCATCATATCGAGTTCTGGCAAGGACGGGAAAATAGATTGCACGACCGATTCCTATACCTGCTCCAGAAAGAAGGAGCCTGGAATGTCAACCGATTATCCCCCTGATGGAATGTAATAGACTTGTTGCACTAGAAATCTCGAGGCCCTTTTCCTACATACCATGCCTTTTTATGCTCATATAGCTGACTATACTCCCCCAAAAAGCCTTCGTGTGGAAAGAAAAGGACCCTTTTCCCCCTCTTCGCCGACTCCTGTCAACCATTCATATACCTAAAATAACGGCTCACCACCAACCTTTTTTATAACCAACCTAAACAAGTACTTATGAACAACCGAAATGTAGGGAATACCCTGCGGGTTTACCACCGCTACCTGGGCTTCTTCCTGGCCGGCGTCATGGCCATGTACGCCGTCAGTGGCATCATCATGATTTTCCGCCAAACGGATTTTTTGAAAAAAGAAAAAATAGTCGAACGAAGTGTCCCGGTCGGAATCAAACTCGACGACCTGGGCAAAGAACTGAAAATCAAAGAATTCAAAATCGAAAAAACAGAGGGCAATACCGTCTATTTCAAACAGGGTACCTTCGACCTGACCACGGGCGTAGCCAAATACCAGGTTAAGGAACTTCCCCTGCTACTCGAAAAAATGAGCCAAATCCATAAAGCAACGACGAAAAGCCCCCTCTTTTTCCTAAATATTTTCTTTGGCCTAGCCTTGCTGTTCTTCGTCTTGTCTGCCTTCTGGATGTTTATCCCCTCCAGCGATATCTTCAAAAAAGGAATGTACTTCACGGTCGCAGGCATATTGCTCGTACTGATCCTGTTGTTCGTATAAGCTCCCCTACAAAAATTGCCGCGTTTTTTCCAACGCGGCAATTTTTTACCTCCTACCTTTGTGGCAGATTTCCCCGGAAGCCGGCAAAGCAAATCTCCCGGTAAAGAACGGGCTGTATACGAAACCAAAATCAAGCAAAATGACACTGGAAGAAAAAATCATGGAAGACCTCAAAACCGCTATGCGGGAAAAGGATGAGGCTGCCAAACGCGGTATCCGCGCCATCAAAGCCGCTATCCTGCTCGCAAAAACGGATGGCAGCGGCCAGGAAATAACCCCCGAACGCGAAATTCAAATCCTGCAAAAACTGGTCAAGCAGCGCCGCGAATCTATGGAAATTTACGAGCGCGAAAAACGCGAGGACCTCGCCCATACCGAACGCGAGGAAATCGCCGTAATAGAAAAATACCTGCCCCAACCCCTCAGCGCCGAAGAACTGGAAGAAGCCCTGCGCGCAATCATCGCCGAAACCGGTGCCGCCGGACCCAAAGACCTCGGCAAAGTGATGGGCCAGGCCTCCAAACGCCTCGCCGGCAAAGCCGATGGCAAAGCTATCTCCGAAATGGCCAAAAAACTCTTGGGCTGAGCCCCTCGCAAATGACCGGTCGCACCGGCGCAATCCAAATATCGTCCTAACCTTTTGAATCCTTCCTTATCATGGATCTCGAATTTCTGAAAGAACTCGGCCTCCAGGCTAAAAATGATGGTACCAGCACCGGACTGGAATCCTCCAACTCCGGACACTATATAGACTCTTATTCCCCAGTGGATGGCGCCTTCATCGGGAGCGTCAGCGTCACCACCCGGGATGAATACGAACTCGTCGTAGCGAAAGCACAGGAGGCCTTCAAATCCTGGCGACTCGTCCCCGCCCCGCGCCGCGGTGAAATCGTCCGCCAATATGGAGAGGAACTTCGCCGGTACAAAGATCCCCTGGGACGCCTGGTATCCTACGAAATGGGCAAAAGCCTTCAAGAAGGCTGGGGCGAAGTCCAGGAAATGATTGATATCTGCGATTTTGCCGTAGGCCTCTCCCGCCAACTCTATGGGCTTACCATGCACTCGGAGCGCCCGGGACACCGCATGTACGAACAATGGCATCCCCTGGGAGTCGTCGGCATTATCTCCGCCTTCAACTTCCCCGTCGCCGTGTGGTCCTGGAACTCCGTCATAGCCATGATCTGCGGCGATGTCTGTATCTGGAAACCATCGGAAAAGGTGCCGCTCTGCGCAGTCGCCTGCCAAAATATCCTGCAAAAAGTACTCCGCGATAACCAGGTTCCCGAAGGGGTCTCTAATATCGTCAACGGGGATTATACCGTGGGCGAATACATGACCAAAGATGAACGGGTACCCCTGGTATCCGCTACCGGTAGCATCCGAATGGGGCAAATCGTCGGCGCTACCGTCGCCGGCCGCCTCGGCCGAAGCATCCTCGAACTGGGAGGCAACAACGCCATCATCGTAACGCCCAGCGCCGACCTCAATATCGTGCTCACCGGTGCACTCTTCGGCGCCGTAGGTACCGCCGGCCAGCGCTGCACGTCCACGCGGCGGCTCATCGTCCATGAAAGCATCTTTGAAGAAGTACAGCAAAAAATGGCACGCGCCTATGGACAAATCCGCATCGGAAACCCCCTGGATCCCGCCATGCACGTCGGACCGCTCATTGATGCCGGTGCCGTGGACCAATACCTCAGCGCGATTGAAAAAATAAAGGCACAGGGCGGCCGGTTCATCGTAGAGGGCGGTCGCCTCGAAGGCCCGGAGTATGCCAGCGGCTGTTACGTGAAACCCTGTATAGCCGTCGTATCCCCCCATATTGAAATGGTACAACACGAAACCTTCGCCCCCATCCTCTACCTCATGCCTTACCGGGATATCGAAGAGGCTATCGCCATACAGAACGGCGTGCCTCAAGGATTGTCGAGCGCCATCATGACCAATAACCTCCGGGAGTCCGAATACTTCCTCTCCGCAGCCGGCTCGGATTGCGGCATCGCCAACGTCAATATCGGCACCAGCGGCGCCGAAATCGGAGGGGCCTTCGGGGGGGAAAAACAAACCGGCGGGGGCCGCGAATCGGGATCAGATTCCTGGAAAGCCTACATGCGCCGACAAACAAATACTATCAATTACAGCACAATCGTTCCACTCGCACAAGGCATAAAATTTGAATTTTAAAAATATAAAAAACTGATAATCAATTTTTTGCAAAATCGTCAAAACGCATTTTGCACATGGGGTCCGCAGTGCTTTTTCATAAAAAAAATGCTGCGGATTCTTTTTTTTCCCCAACTTGGGCCTAAACTCATTCCAACCATAAAATTTAAACGCCCATGTTGGTAAAAACTTTTGGCAGCGCAGTCTATGGCGTAGATGCGCGCACCATCACCGTAGAAGTGGATTCGGGAGGACAACCGGTAGCCGGCACCAATTACTACTATATGGTAGGCCTGCCCGACAGCGCCGTTCGAGAAGGCTTTCAGCGCATCGAATCGGCTATCGCCAATACCGGATACCGAATGCCCCGCGCCAAAACCATCGTCAACCTCGCCCCCGCCGATTTGCGGAAAGAGGGTTCGGCCTATGACCTACCCATCGCCATCGGTATCCTGGCCGCTAGCAAACAAATCCGGGAAGATACCCTGGGGAAGTTCATGCTCATGGGCGAATTATCCCTCGACGGCGCCCTGCACCCCATCAAAGGGGCTTTACCTATGGCCATACAGGCCCGCAAAGAAAAATACGAAGGCCTCATCCTGCCCGCACAAAATGCCCGCGAAGCTGCTATCGTAGATAACCTGCACGTCTATGGAATCACCCACTTGTTTGAAGCAATAGAGTTCCTCAACGGCCAGCGTACCCTGGAACCGGTCTTCCTCGAAACCCGCGACGAATTTTTTCAGAATGCCAATGCCTACAACGTGGACTTCTCCGATGTGCGCGGACAGGAAAACATCAAGCGCGCCCTGGAAATTGCCGCTGCAGGCAGCCACAACGCTATCCTGATCGGCCCGCCAGGCGCGGGAAAGACGATGCTCGCCCGCCGGCTCCCGACCATCCTTCCGCCCCTGACCCTCCATGAAGCCCTGGAAACAACCAAGATACACTCTGTGGCAGGGGCATTGCCGCCCAACTCTTCCCTGATTGCAAGCCGACCGTTCCGGGCCCCACACCACACTATCTCAGATGTCGCCATGGTCGGGGGCGGCTCCAACCCCATGCCTGGGGAAATATCTATGGCACACAACGGTGTCCTCTTCCTCGATGAACTCCCGGAGTTCAAACGCAGCGTGCTCGAAGTGCTGCGACAGCCCATGGAGGAACGACGCGTCTCCATCGCACGCGCTAAAATGAGTATTGATTACCCCGCCGGATTTATGCTCATCGCGTCTATGAACCCCTGCCCCTGTGGCTACTTTAACCACCCCGACAAGGAGTGCGTCTGCGGGCCGGGGGTCGTCAAGCGGTACCTAAACCGCATCTCGGGACCCCTCCTCGACCGCATTGACCTCCATGTGGAAGTAACACCCGTCAGCTATGACGAACTGGCCACCACCGAACGCTCCCGGGAAAATAGCCAGGATATCGCCGTGCGCGTATATAAAGCCCGCGAAATCCAGGCCCGGCGCTTTCGCGAACTGAACGCCGATATCTACTGCAACGCACAAATGCCCAGCAGCATGGCCAGGGAAATTTGCCCGCTAGGCAGCACCGGACTCCTCTTGCTGCGAAAAGCTATGGAAAAACTACAACTCTCCGCCCGCGCCTATGACCGGATTCTAAAAGTCGCCCGCACCATCGCCGACCTCGCCGATAGCCCGGATATCAAAATTGAACACCTCGCAGAGGCCATCCACTTCAGAAGCCTGGACCGGGAAAACTGGGCTGGATAATGGACTTTTTGCGAGGGATCGGCGAGGAGAGAAAAAGGGGCTTTTGACCCCCTCGCTGATTCCCCGCAAAAAGTCTATTATTCCTCGAAAAATGCCGCTGAACCCCCTACCCAGTCGAATTGGCTGTTGTAGCGTACACCAATCATCTCCCCCCGGCTCAAGCGGGCCAGATTCATCGCCAACTCAGGCCTCGCTTGCCCTTTGGGCCAAAGGTACATCATCCGCAACTCGACTTTCACACCGCCCCCAGGGGCCTGCAGCACTGGTTCGTACTGCACCCGCCGCTGTAAAAGGTAGTTCTCCTTGTGTGGCAACGCGTCGAGGTCCGCAGGCCGCACGTGCAGCTGAACCCCCTGGCCAGCAAAAGAAAACAAGGGCTTGAGCACATACTGCTCCAAATCCTCCGGATATCGCTCTAACTCATGCAAAAAATGGCTCTCCGGCACAAATGGACTCGAAAGAAGCGGCAGGGAAAACTTGCTGACCCGGAAAAACCAATTGGGATGAGCCACCCACTCTACATCCGCCCCATCGCCCGGACGGAACTCCGTTGAGAGCCCAAAAGTATCCAACTCGTCAAAAATCAATCGATTGTAGATACGGTGGATGTCTATCTTACGCCCGTTTTTTTCATAGTACAGGGCCCTGCCGGAACGGCGTACCTGCGTCAGGCAAACCGGCTCAATACCCAGGTATTTTTGGGTCGCGGCGAAGTCTATGCGGGTCTTCTGTTTTTCGGGAAAAATTTCCAAAAGGACCGTGTGCTCTGCTGTGCTGTCCCCGATCAGAAGAGCACCTAACTTTTTGAGAAAGGAGGCCTCGTCCAAGCCTGAAAAATAGGGAGAGAAGCCGTCCGGAACCTGAAAGAACCGCCGATAGAGCCCGAATAGATATACCTGATACGCAAACAGGCTAGCAAAACCTTGCAATTCAATCAACTGTGGGTATAAACGACCCTGCTCGTCCCGACAAACGGCATAGTCGAGGATTAAAAAGGACGGATGCTCGTCCTCATCGGGCACAAAACACGAAGGGGGGATGGCCCGCTCCGTACGCGCTTTGTACGCCGGATCCAGCAAGCCGTCGATGATGTCCTCCCCGGCTTGTATAATCTGTTCTTTCAATCCTTTAGGTACAAATACAGGGGTCTCTGCTACCCGAAAATCGAGCTGCCCGGGGAAATCTACCTCGAACTGTTGCAAGAAAGCCGCGTAGGTTTTCGCATCGAAGCGCTCATTGTACCGTTGGCGTGGGTCCACTATCATAACGGGATATTGGATTTATATTAGACTGGTGGCTAGGATGGCGAGTTGCTGAGCCGCGTTTTCCAAAAAACGGGGTAGGATAATGCTTTCCGTAAGCATAATTTTGTCGGGATCATCCAGGCGTTGAATCATCTCGTAGTACTTAGAAGCGCCGTACTGCTTGATGATGTGCTCCTTTTTCTCCTCCGTAATAAAATGGTGGAGCATCCCCTCCGAGTCAGCCTCCGGATGGAACTGAACCCCAAAGACCTCGTCGGAAAACCGAATCGCCATTACCGCCCTTTCCAGCGGTACGTGGGGCCGGATTTTTTCCGCAGCCACAATTTGCGCACCGATAGCTTTTAATCGGTCGTACTCAGGCTGTACGACCTGATAATCGCGGGAATCTACAGCATAAAAGGGCTCGGGTAGTCCATAGAAAAGCGGCTCCGTGAACCCCTCGCCCGTGCGGTGTATCGGCATAACCCCAAAAGACGTGGACTTTCGCTTGCTGACAAGCCCTAACCCCAGGCGGCCTACGGCCAACTGAAAAGAGTGGCAAATCAGGAAAAGAAATTTTTTTCGCCCGGATTCTTCGCGGTTATGGGCAAAAATACGGTCCATCAGTTCGAAAAAAGGCCGCTCCCAAGGCGCATCTTCCAGCAGAGGGCTGCCGGGCCCCCCGGTCGAAATGTATATATCGTATTCCAGACCAGGTACTTCGACCCGGGCGCGCACGTTGAACACATCCACGACACCCTGAATCCCTTCCCGGACAAAAAAATCTCTGATTTGCTGGCGGATACAGCGCATGCCCTCGTTGGGAACATTATCGTACATATCCAGGACTGCTATCCGGATGGATTCTTCCTTGCGTATTGGTGGCGGCATAACAATGGAATCAAAGGCCATGGGTCGTTTCACTAATCATATAATCCACGACCGCACGCAAATCGCCCGTTTGGTGAAATACCTGCAACTGCCGGTCAGCGCCCGTTCCCGTCTTGGCAATGTGCAACAGCCGCTCCACATCTTCCCGCGAACCGAGGGGGTCCAGCACATCGTCCACGAAGTCTATGAGTTCTTCGAGCAGGTAAAGGAACGGAACTTCCTCTTCTTTTCCAAAGTCAATCAACTTAGCTTCTACCCCATAACGCGCTGCCCGCCACTTGTTTTCGCTGATGAGCGGCTTGCGGTACATGCGGAAGTTGAGGTTGCTATCCATCAGTTTGCAGAGTTTTGCCACGATGGCCTGCGATACTGCGGCAAGTGCAATCGTCTCATCTACCCGCAACTGCGCGTCGAAGATGCGGAATTCCACCGTATCGAAGAAAGGATGGAGGCGCAGGTCCCACCATATTTTCTTCGCATTGTCCATACAGTTCGTTTTGATGAGCAACGCGATGAAATTGTCGTACTCCGCAGCACTGCTGAAAAACTCGGGGAGCCCCGTGCGGGGAAATTTGTCGAAAATCTTGGTCCGAAACGACTTATACCCCGTATTTCGGCCTTCCCAGAAGGGTGAATTGGTGGCTACGGCAAAAATATGGGGCAAAAAATAGCGCGCCGTATTCATGATCTGTACCCCGACATTGCGGTTGGGGATGCCCACATGGACGTGCAGGCCGAAGATGAGGTTCGAGCGCGCTGCTTCCTGCAGCTCTTCCACAATCTGGTCGTACCGCGGGTTAGGGGTGATGGGCTGCGCTTTCCAGTCGGAAAACGGATGGGTACCCGCCGACACGATTTTGAGGTTCACCCGATCTGCCAGTTCGCATACGTAGCGACGTAATTTCACCACGTCTTCCCGCGCCTCGTGGATATTACGGCAAATGATGGTGCCCACTTCCACGACCGCCTGGTGCATTTCAGATTTCACCTGCTCCTGTAGTTTGGCTTGCCCGTCTTCCACAATGCGCGACATGTGGGAACGCAACTCCCGCGTCGCCGGGTCTATCGTCTGAAACTCTTCTTCGACGCCTAAGGTAAAGGTTGAATAATCCATGGCTATCCGGCTTTTTTACTGCGTTTGGGAACTCGGGGAGGTTCAGCGGCAACGCTTTTTTCCGGCATCGCGTTTTGTACGAAGGTGCCCCAGGTAAGGTTGACCTGTCCGGGCCTATATGCCCTGGCCCTGCGGAGAGCCATGTTGGCGGCTGCCTCGACCACCCATTCAAAGTTTTCCTGGCCGACAGAGTGCACGTCGGCGTCCGGTGCGGGGTTGCAGAAGTCTATGGCGTACGGTACCCCGTCGCGCACGGCAAACTCGACCGTATTGAAGTCGTAGCCCAAGGCGCGGTTGAGGCGCAGTACATAGTCGTGTACGGTGGCCAGCAGCTTTTTTGCCGCTGCGCCCTGCGCCTTGACTTCCGAAGCGTAGCGCAGGTGGTGTGGGTTGCGCGGCTCGTAGGGCATAATCCGCACATCTTCTTGCCCGATGCAGTAACAGCGGAAGTAGTCGTCAAAAACAATTTCTTCCTGCAGCAACATCACCAACTGCTCCGTCTCCGCGTGCTTGCGCCACAAGTCCTCCGCATCATTGACGCGATAGACGCTTTTCCAGCCCCCCCCGGCATGGGGCTTCATATAGGCCGGGAAGCCCACATATGAAAACATGGCGTCCCAGGCCATCGGCATTTTCAGGTTGCGGAAGGATTTTTCACTGGTATCCGCCGGGCGTTCGTGGGAGGGAAGAAGCACCGTTTTCGGCACGGGAACCCCGACCTGTAACGCTAAACAGTTGTTGAAAAATTTTTCATCGGCACTCCACCAAAAGGGGTTATTGACCACTGCTGTGCCGCAAAGGGCAGCATTTTTCAGGTAGGCGCGGTAAAAAGGCACATCCTGCGAAATACGGTCTATAATCACCGCGTATTCCGTAGCAGCTCCTTGTTCTACTTTGTCAATGGAAACGGCTTCGGCGGTAAATTCCCCACCGCTTTTTTGGTTTACCCTTTCTATGAAGGCATGGGGAAAGGTATCCTCCATGCCAAATAAAATGCCGATTTTTTTCATATAAAATATATTTAATTTTTTAACTAATAATTATCACCCCACGCGCGACAAATAATCCGGGAACATCTCCCGCCAGATGGGCCAGTCGTGGTCTGCGTAAGGGCGTATGTCCAGCCAGTGGGCAATTCCTTTGGCGTGCAGGAGGTGGGACATCCATTCGTTCTCGCCTTTGCAAAAGTCGTGTTCCGAAGTGCCCAGCACAATTTTCATATCGTGAAAATGGGGGCTTTGCGCATCGGGAATGAAATCGGGCGGGCAATGAAAATACACCTGCTCGTCATAGTGCCCGTTGAGATGCTGCTTGATATCGAACGCACCGCCCATACTGAAGAGATACGCCACCTGCTCCGGATGCCGGAAGGCAAAATTCAGGGCGTGATAGCCGCCAAAACTACACCCCGCTACCCCGATTTTATCCACCTGGCATTCCGAGCGGATCCGGGGCACGAACTCCTCGTGCAACATGCGGTCGTAGAGGGTATGGTGATACACCCGCTGCCCAGGATGCAAGTGCTTGGCATACCAACTGTCTGCATCTATGCTGTCAATACAGTACAACTTAATTTTCCCCGACTCCACAAAGTGCCGGGCCGATTCCACGAGCTTGAAATCCTTGTTCTCATAGTACCGACCCATCGAAGTAGGAAACAGGATGAACGGATAGCCCCAATGGCCAAAGACCAGGTATTCGATGTCGCGGCCCAGGGCCGGAGAGTATGTTTTATGGTACGATTCGTGCACAGGCTCAGCGTATTTATGGGACTTGCCAAGAGCGCCAGGAAGTAGGAGGAAAAGCCTTTTTGACCTCTTGCAACAAGTTCGTTAAAAAACAGGCGGTTTTAAAAAGGGTTATCGGAAAAGTAAGGAAATTTCCCAATACGCAGTTAATTTTTATACATTCTTGGATGGTTTTTAGTGAAAAACGTAGGTAATACCAAGAATATACCTATTTTTATGTTGTACAAAACCCAACACCTCTAATGGATAAGGATATTCTAATGATTGATGCCCTGCGCAAAATTATCCGGACGTTGACTGTTTTTTCCAACAGCACATCTATCCTTCCTGAAGTCAAGGCAGAGTTAGATCCCAGGCGGCAGGTGCTCAACAACTTAGCCACACCTTTCGTGAAGTTGCTTTTCGAAGAAACCAATCTCATCACCGAGGAAGAGCTCGTGTTCGCAGGTGAAATCCACCGCGTTATCCATCAGGGTATCGCCGGGGAACAAGCCGTCGTACTGCCTGCAACCGACCAATGGAACACATACGTCCGGGAAAAGACGGCTCTGGTAGAGGCGACGGCCAAAGCCCGGAATACCGCTATCCATTCCGGCAATCCGTCCTAACCGACCGTAATCCCTTCTTTTTCCCCACCAAACGCCCTGAGCATGCCCTCCTTCTTCAAAATACTCCCACTGTTTACCTGCTTGCTGTTCGGAAATACATCCTTCGTATGGACCCAGGTACCGGTATCGAAAACCGTGGCATGGCTCGACAGCGCGCTGGCCCGGCGCGAAACGCCCATCCTCAGTGCCCCACAAGACAACCCGGAAGGATTTGAAGCATCCCTCAGCCTCGAGGAGGATTTATCCGGTATAAGAATAGAGGACGGGCGATACGGGTCTTTGAATCCGGGCCGCCCCCTGCCGTTGCGACCCGTCGGGAAATACCACCTCAAAATAGACAATAACAACACAAAAATCGTGCTGGTCTATGGGGAGGAGCAAATGCAACTGACCCAAAATACCACCCTCGAGCAGACGCCTTTTTGGGTACGCGCAACAAATAGTACACAGGATATAGTACTTTGGAAAAAAGATGTTCTTTCTACGGTAGCCTACTTAAGCCTGGCCTCTAGACTGGTATCCCCGGAAGATATCCCCTTAGAGCCCTCCCGATGGATGTCCGTATTGTCCAGCCTGGAGGAAAACCCCTTTTTCAGTGCAGAGCTCGCCGATATTCGGCCCTCCGCCATACCGGCTGCACACCCTCTGGTGCACGAATTGGCCCACCAACTGGACCAGTACGCAAGGGAACATGCGCCCTCCTTTGAAACCGTGCAACGGGAAGCCGTGCCGAGCACAACTTCCGGGGTATCCTATTTTTCCCTGCAAGATATGCAAAAGCATTACGACAGCCCGCTGATCTCCGACGTCGCTACGGAACTGCGCAGCGCAGGGAAGCGCATAGAAAGGGGAGAGGAACAGCGGCTCAACACCGCCGCCATCGTAGGAGGGTTGACGGATTTTGCCATCGAACGGGCAAAAGAGGAGTTCAGCGTCGCCTTCCTGGAGCGCATGAAACAAAGCCTGGACGGGAATAAGAAAGGAGGCTTCAAAGAATTGTGCATTCTTTTCCCCCAAACCTGCAGCTTTTTTACCGGCCAACAACAGTTGACCGGGTTCAAAAGCCTTTTGCCCACCGCGCGGCAATCTTTTCTGAAAGACCTCCAAACCCTGGGCACACAGGTACAGGAACTCCTCAGCATCTCCCCCTACGATACGCTCAAACACAACAAGGATATCTACAACCTGGCCCTGTTCTACGACATCGCCTCCATGGCATACCAAGGCATGCCCCTGGATACGCTCATAGGCAATGTCGCATCCCGGCTCAACCGCCGCCAGGAGCAGTTGTTCCTGCAAGGCAACCTCGACCTGGCAGCCAAGAGCGTAGCCAAGGCCGACTTGACCGTATTGCAAACAAAACTGTCTTCCATCAGTGCCGACCTGGATACATTAGGAAAAGATATTTTGCTCAGAAATGTCACCTTGGAAACTATCGGCTTCTTCGGCCTGGAAACGGCCGCATCTGAAGTCGGTGCAAATGCCCTCGCAGAATATCGCAAACTATACGACGAATACCTGGATGAAACCACCCGACGCAACCAAACCCTGGTGCTCTGGATGGCAAAGGATAGACACGAGCAACTCCGGAACATACCCCGCCAATTGGAGGGGAGACGGTACTACGAGCAACTGCTCCGATACCCCAACCTGGATCAATATACCTACTACTTCAGCCAGGCCCCGGATACTATCCAACTCGCTGCCAGCGGGGTCGAACTCAGCAGAAAACTGGTAAACCCACCCCCGGGAGAGCAATCCATGCCGGGGTTTATGGTGGAATACTACCGCTATCTCCAGGGGGTAGAGCAATCCATCCGGGAAAAAACCGCTCTTTTTAGTGCGTCCTCTCCCGACGCCCTGCAAGCCAGAAAGCGCGGTTTAGAAGAGAGGCGCAGCGCGTTGGATCAGCAACTGGACGAGGATATCACTTTCTGGAATGCCCAAATCGGCCGTAGGCTCGAAGACCATATCGCTGCCCTGACCTTCTTGAAAGGCGCCCTGGACCCGGCTAATGATCCTTCCTGGAAGATAGCTGAGGGCCTAAGCCCTTCTGCGTTAAGGGACGCCCTTCTGCAATACGAGGAGCGCTTGAAAACGGCCGAAAAATGGGCGCGCGAACGCATGGAAACCATTCGCAAGACAAGCGTTGTCAAGCACGACATGCCCCCCGCACTACCGTGGCAAGACCCGACAGAGGTAGCTGCCCCCGTCTCCCCGGAAACAGAAGAGCGCCTGAACCGGATACGTGCGACCTCCCGGGATATAGATAGTTTGCTCTTTCGGATGGATACGACCTATATCCCTCAAATCAACACTTCGCGGAACCAGTCACTCCTGTTGTATAACATCGCGGAAATGTCGCAAAACCTGCTGTCCTGCCTGAAAGTATCGCCCCCGGGGGCACCCGTGGAATATATCAAACCTACGGAGTTCTGGGCCTTGATGCGCGATGACCGCTCCCGCAACCTCTTCCTGGGCCTGGTACAACAGCGCCTGCAACAGGTCTCGACCAACAGTAGCCTCTCCGCGCGCAACGTAGCCGTCGTCACCTCGCGTTTTGTGGATATCGCATTCCAGGCAGACCTGCTGCTCGACAGCCTGCGCAACCTGCCAAGGGCAGAGCGCCGATTCTCCGACTATCTCCCCCTGACCGGTATGGGGATAGAACTGCTGAGCACCATCGTCGAAAACCCCCTGATCCTGAACGACCCCAAAGATCGTTTTGCAGCAACACAGGCACGGGCATTGACGAGTTTCCCCCGAGTGACCGGCCATGCGTTCTCCCTGTTCAACGACTTGCAGGCCGAGCGCTACGGATCGGCCGTACAGAACCTGGTCAGTATGCTGGCCATAGTCGCTGAATCCAGTACAAGTACGGGAACCCGCTGGCAGAACGTGGGCAAAGAGCTCCTGTTCTACGGATCTTTCATGGGCAACGTAGCTACCGCCCGAAATGCAGAGGACATGAAAGGGGCCCTGCTCGCCGCTGCTTTGCCCCCGGGAAGCTCGCGCCTGAAACGGGAAGAACCGTTCAACGTGGGCCTCAATACCTACCTGGGCATCGGCGGAGGATTCGAAACGCTAAACAACGCAAAGAACCTGAACAAAACCGCCGGAACCATCGGGTTGAGCCTGCCCGTGGGCTTGTCCATAAGCTGGAAATTTAGCAAGGAACACCAGATGTCCTACTCCTTGCTGTGTTCAGTGCTGGATCTAGGGGCCGTAGCCGCCTTCCGGCTGGGAGACCCACAGTCCGAGGTACTCCCCGACCTGAAAATCGAGAACTTTATCGCACCGGGGGCTTATTTCCTGCTCAACATACCACGCTCACCCTTTTCTTTAGGGGTCGGAAGTCAGTACGGGCCCCGCGTCCGCTCTATCACTGGCGCAAACGGGGTTCAGTCGCAGTCCTCAGCATGGCGCTGGGGGGCTTTCGTCGGGATGGACGTACCTATCTTCTCCTTCTCTACCATGCGCACCCGATGAAATACGTTTTTCCAGGTATCCTTTTTATGATGATGGGCCTGACAGACCTGGCCGCTCAGCCGTTTACCCTGGATTACCTAAAAGACAACCAAAACGCTATCATTCGCAGCGACCGGGCAGAGCGGAGAGTCCGCCTCCTGTTCACCGGACATGAATTTGCCGACGGGTCCGCCCATATCCTCAAAACTCTAAAACAACAGGGAGTAAAAGGATACTTTTTCCTGACCGGTGACTTCGTACGCCGTTTTCCCAAAATCACCCGGCAGTTGTACCGGAAAGGCCACTATGTGGGACCCCACTCCGACAAACACCTGCTCTACTGCGACTGGAACAATCGCGACTCCCTACTCGTCGGCAAACAAGAGTTCCTGGCCGATTTGGAAGCCAATTACCGCGCCTTGGAAGCTATAGGAATCCCCCGGCAGGAACCCGCCTTGTACGTGGCCCCCTACGAATGGTACAATACGACAGTTGCCTTGTGGTGTACAGAAAAAGGAATCAAACTCATCAACTTCACACCGTCCACCGGCACCAACGCGGATTATACCTATCCAGGAATGGATAACTACCGCAGTTCGGACGTCCTCCTGCAACAACTACTCGGCAAAGAAAAGCAAAACCCCGGATGGCTGGCCGGAGCACATCTGCTCATCCACATCGGAACCGACCCCCGACGGACGGACAAGCTCTACTACCAACTGGAATCCCTCATCTCCTCCCTCCGGGAGCGCGGTTATGTGCTTTGAATAAAAGCCTTCGCATGGATAAAAAAGAGTCCTCTTTTTTGTCCTCGCCGCCCCTTTATGACTTCCAAAATTCGCATCCGCCAAATTTATAGATAAAACGATAGTGCATTTTTAAAAACAACCTTGTAAATTTACAAGTTGACTTTATAAATTGCAAGGTTAAATCGTTTTTGCTCCATGATTTACCGAACGGTTACCAAACAAATTCTCGAAGATCTGGAATTTTTTCCCGCCATAGCTATTCTTGGCCCGCGACAGTCCGGGAAGACTACATTAGCTCAAAATCTGTCCATCCCCGGGGGGAAACCGATGCTGTATCTCGACCTTGAGTGGGAAGAAGACCGGGCGAAGCTTGCCGATGCCGGTACTTATCTTTTACAACACCAGGACAAGTGCGTTGTGATTGACGAGGTACAGATGATGCCCCATCTTTTTCCTTTATTGCGTTCCCTGATAGATAAAAAACGGGAGCCTGCCCGATTTATCCTCCTGGGCTCGGCCTCCCCACTACTGCTGCGCAACTCGGCCGAATCCCTGGCTGGACGAATTGCTTACCACGAACTGACGCCGTTCTCCCTTTATGAAATCTGGGAACCACATATATTGCGCCAGCATTGGTTCCGGGGTGGATTTCCCGACGCTTTTTTAGCGCCCGATGACAAACGTGCACAGACTTGGCTCGCCCAGTTTTCCACTACTTTTGTCGAACGGGACCTATTGCAGGTCATCGGGAAAGAAGCGAACCCCACGAACCTCATGCGCTTTGTAAGGATGCTAGGACATGTACACGGGCAGCTGTTGAATATTTCCGAGCTCAGCAACTCCCTGGATCTGGCCTCGAGGACCGTTTCGCGTTATCTGGACTTGCTGGAAGGTACTTTCCTGACCCGCCGCCTGGCCCCGTTTTTTGCCAATGTGGGTAAACGATTGACCAAAACGCCCAAATTCTACTACCGCGACTCCGGTTTTTTCCATGCGGTGGCGCGCTTACGCGACAGAGAGGACTTATATGCCCACCCCGCCGTCGGGGCTTCATGGGAGGCCTATGTCATTGAACAAATCTATCGGATGGCCGGAAAACAATGTGAGTACTATTTCTACCGAACTTCATCCGGTGCCGAAGTAGATTTACTGTTGCTCACACCGCGTTCGGAAAGAGTTTGTATCGAAATCAAATACGCCAATACCCCCAGTATTTCCCGTGGTTTTCACATTAGCCTGGAGGATTTGAAACCGGATCGCCGCTATGTCATCACCCCCGATTCAGAATCGTACCAACGGTCGGACGGCATCCGAATCGTCAACTTATACGATTTTCTCACTAATGAGCTAAGGGAACTGCTGTAGCCAAAAACACCTACAAAATCCGGACGAGCGCATGTTCGGGCACGTACCGGAGCATTCTGTGGGGGCTTTATTTCCCCACCCGAACATCCTCCAGTCTGTACTCGAGGATTTTCAGTCGGGGGTCGAAGGGTGCGAGGGCATCCAGGCCGAGGTATTGCACTGCAGCGCCGATGATCTCCCGCTCCGGTACCGCAAGGGCCAACTTATGCGCCTTTAAAAAATATATCCCTGCATCCAGCAATACCCGCAGCGGGGCCATGCCAATCAATTCCGAGCCGCTGACTTGTACGCCGTGGGCTTCCGCGCTTTTACGACATGCCTCGAATGCTTCGTGCATGGTCGTCTTGGAGAGGTCAGTCAGGTTCATGGATACCTGGGCTATGCCGTACTCTTTAATATACCAACCAATAGCTTTCACTGCCGGGCAAGCGCCCGCCTGGCGGACGAGAGTGCCATCGGGCTGTCGGTAGGTCCGACCGCGCTCGCGCACATCGCAGGCTACGGCCTGTGCTTTTTCCACAGAATCCGTATTTAGGTTGACATTATAGGCGATCAGGAAATCGCGTGCGCCAATGACCGTGGCGCCACTCCGGGAATTGAATACGGCAGGGCCGAAGTCGGGCTGCCATTCCGGGTTTCGGAGTTTGTCGGCCAGCCCTTCGTATTCCCCTGCGCGGATAAGGGCCAGATTGCGGCGGGAAGGCTTGGTAGCCGCGCGTTCGTATAGAAAAACGGGGATTTTGAGTTCCCTTCCGACCCGTTCGCCGAGCTTTTGGGCCAGTACGACACATTCCTCCATGGAAATACCCTCGATAGGAATGAGAGGGCACACATCGGTAGCACCCAGGCGCGGGTGTTCCCCATGGTGCTGCGACATATCAATCTGTTCCGAAGCGGTTTTTATAGCCTGGAAGGCGGCTTCTACTACCCGTTCCGCTGAACCGGCGAAGGTGATGACCGTGCGATGGGCTGCTTTGCCCGGATCTATGTGGAGCAGATACACCCCGGGCACCGCCCGGATAGCATCGGCGATTTGACGGATCACTTCCGGGTTCCGGCCTTCGCTGAAATTGGGGACGCACTCGAGCAGAGCCATAGACGAGCGATGAAACTTATTCCTGTTCTTCCTGTCCTGGTAAGGCGTTGGGGATCAAAACGGCCTCGATGAGGTCCGGGCTGTTTTGCAGGATATGCAGAATTTTGATTTGATAAGGCAAAATGACCAACTCCTGCTGCTCCAACGGGATAGTATCGGAGTATTCCAGGATAAGCCCGGCCAGGGTGACGTAGTTTTGGCTTTCCGGAAAAGGAAAAGGCAGCTCGGCATTGATTTCATCAAGGGGGTTTTGGGCGAAGATGCGGAAGCTGTTTTCCCCTATTTTTTCCACGATGGGCAGCTCGCTGTCCGTTTCGTCCTGGATTTCGCCGACCAGCTCCTCGATGATATCTTCCAGGGTAATCAAACCAACCGTCCCCCCAAACTCGTTGACCACGATGGCCATTTGGTTTTTGTTATGCTGGAACAGCCGCAACACCTGGCTGATTTTCTTGCTGGAAGAGATGAAGTGGATACTGCGCACCAGGTCGTTCAGCAGCACCCCATCCTTCGGAGCGCGCAGTTGCGCGAGCAAGTCTTTGACCAGCACAAAGCCGATGATATTGTCGAGACTGCCGTCATAGACCGGATAGCGGGAATACCCTTCCGAGATGGCGTAATCAATAGCCTGGTCTAAAGGGGTATTTTTTTCCAAAGCGGAAATCTGGTTGCGCGGTTTGAGCACCTGGCGCACGGTGCGATCGTCAAAATCGAATACATTCTGGATGAGCTCGCGTTCGGAAGCCAGAATGGCTCCCCCTTCCGCGCTTTCTGCTATGATGAGCTTGAGCTCTTCTTCCGTATGGATTTCCCCATGTGCCACGGGCTGTATACCCATGATGCGCAGGATGAAGTTGGCAAACCCGTTGAGAATGTAGATGAACGGACGGAAGACAAAATACACGATCTTCATCGGTACCGAGACCGCGAGCGTCGTTTTGGTGGGGTATCGAATCGCCAGCGACTTGGGTGCCAATTCACCGAAAACAATGTGGAGTACCGTGATGGTCACGAAGGCGACCGGGATGGCCAGGCTTTTCGCGGCGCTATCGCTCAAAGGCAGGTCCAGGGTATGAATCGTGGCGAGCATGACCTCCGTCATGACCTCTTCGCCAATCCAGCCCAATCCGAGACTGGCCAGGGTAATGCCCAACTGCGTGGCAGCCAGGTATCCGTCGAGGTTGGCTACCACACTTTCGGCAATACGTGCCGTGAAGTTATTGTCCGAGCGCACCTGTATTTGTGACAGGCGTACTTTTACGATTGCAAATTCTGCAGCGACAAAAAAGCCATTAAGAAATACCAGGAAAATGGTCAGTAATATATCAGGGCCCATTTCGAAATGTGAAAATTCTGCTCAAAGTTACATAAAGATTTACAAGATTTTATGAATACCTGGATGTATTGCGCGTTTTACAACTTAGCCGATGTATGTTTTTTACAAAACAAAACCATATAAAAAATTGAAAATCAATTTTTTATATGGTTTTGTTAGCTCAAAAAGGCGCATAAAAGGAAGAACGGAATGAGTGGTTTACAAATAGACTATATCCTTTTCAGAGCCTGGTACAGGATAGAAGCCGGGTGGAGAGCCTTTTTACCTGTCCCGTCGAGGATTTGGTGGCGGCAACTGGTACCCGGAGCAGCGATGAGCGCATTGTCAGGTGCCTGGCGCACCTGGGGGAAGAGACGCAGTTCTCCCACCTGCATACTGAGTGCGTAGTGTTCGGTTTCGTAGCCGAAAGAGCCAGCCATACCACAGCAGCCCGTTTCCAGGAGGCTGACCATGAAATTGGCCGGAAGGCTCAGGGCTTGTGCGGTGAAGTTAGCTCCGGAGAGGGCTTTTTGATGGCAGTGGCCGTGTACGACGACCGTCTGGGATTGCTCTGTAAACTGTTCCGCACGAATTCGGCCGGCCTCGGCTTCGCGCACGATAAACTCTTCCAGCAGCAAAGTGTTCTGGCCCAGCGCCTTTGCAGGTTCACGCTGCGCGTCCGGTACGAGGCGGGGGTATTCATCCCGGAAGCCGAGGATGGCAGAGGGTTCCAATCCAATGAGGGGCTTTTCGGAGGAAACGAGTGGTAAGAACGTGCGAACATTGCCCAGGGCGCAAGCTTTAGCGGCATCCAGTAGGCCTTTAGAGAAATAGGCCCGCCCGCTATCGGGGTGTTCCGGCATCTCGACGGCATACCCCAGGGCCCACAAGAGTTGTATGGCATGGCGTCCGATTTCCGAATCGTTGTAGTTCGTGAATTCGTCGCAAAAGAAATAAACACTGCCTCTGGGAGTACTCGGGGTACCTGCTGCTGCGTGTTTTCGGAACCAGGAGCGCAAGGGAGTACTCAGCGGAGGCAGCGAGCGCTGAGGGGCGATGCCCAGTATTTTTTTCAACAGCTTTCCTGTGACGGGGTTTCCGAGCACAAAATTACTGATGGCCGGCACTTCGGCAGCCACTCGGTTGATTTGACCGATGTGCCCAAAAATACGGCTGCGCAGCGGGATTCCGTGGGTTTTGTGGTACTGGTGCAGGAACTCCGCCTTCAGGGTAGCCATGTCCACATTCGAGGGGCATTCGGAGGTACAGCCTTTACACGACAAGCATAAATCCAGTGCTTCCGCTACTTCCGGGTGGTCGAAGGGGTTTTCCTTGACATTCATGGTGAGGAACTCGCGCAAGGCATTGGCTCGGGCTCGGGTACTGTTTTTCTCTTCGCGGGTAGCCATATAGCTCGGGCACATAGTACCGCCGGAAAAGGCCAATTTGCGGCAATCGCCGGAGCCGGAGCATTTTTCAGCCATTTTGAGGATACCACCGGTCTCGGAAAAGTCGAAAACCGTTTCCAGTACAGGGGCGGGTTGGTCCTGGGCATACCGCAGGTCGGTATCTATGGGATAGGGATCTACGATTTTTCCCGGGTTGAAGATGCCCTTGGGATCCCAGGTTTGTTTGATTTGGCGCAACAGCGCATAATTTTTTTCTCCGAGGACCAAGGGAATGAATTCTGCACGGATACGCCCGTCGCCATGTTCCCCGCTGAGTGATCCGCCGTACTTTTTGACTAAACGGGCGGATAGTTCTGCTATTTCCCGCATTTCTCTTATCCCGGCGGAAGTTTTGAGGTTGATGCTGGGGCGCAGGTGCAGTTCACCGGCACCTGCGTGGGCGTAGTAAATGACCCGTTGGTCAAAAGGCTTCATCGCCTCGGCGAAATCGTGGATATAACTGGGCAGGTCGGCGAGGGCGACCGCGGTATCTTCCACAAATTCAAGCGGTTTGGCATCGCTTTTAATATTGGAGAGCACACCGAAGCCGGCGGCACGCAGCGCCCACACGCTTTTGCTGCGCGGAGAAGGCACTTTGGGATAGGCGTATCCCATGCCCGCCTCTCGCAGGTTGGCGATAAGTTGATCGGCTTTCTGTTCTGCTTCCTCAGGGCTGTGGCCCCGAAATTCCACCATGAGAACCGCCTCGGGGTCGCCTTGTACGAAAAACCGGTTTTTCTGCTGCTCGATGTTGTCTTTGGTACAATCCAGAATCAACTTATCCATGAGTTCGCAGGCATCGGGCCGGAGTTCCATCGCGGTGAGCACGGCGCGGAGGCTCTCGTGCAGGCTATGGAAATGGGCACAAACGACCACATCGAAAGGGGCGGGCAGGGGGTCCAGGGTGAGCTTGATTTCAGTAGTCAGAGCCAGGGTTCCTTCAGAGCCACAAAGCAGAGTCGCCACGTTGAAGGGAGGCCCGTCCGGGCGGAAGGGCTGCTGGCGGAGCAGCATATCCACCGCGTAGCCCGTGTTGCGGCGGCGGATATCCGGTTTGGGGTATTCGCGTTCGATTTCGGCACGGGTTTCCGGGTCGTTGAGGGCCTCGAAGAGCTGGCGGTATATTTTGGACTCCAGATTTTCACCTTGTAGCTTTTGCCGAAGTGCTTCCGGCGATAGGGGGCCAAAAATGGCTTCACTGCCATCGCTGAGCAGACAATGCAACTCCGCCACATGGTCGCGGGTGACGCCATATACGATTGAGGTTGTACCACTGGAGTTGTTGCCGACCATTCCCCCAATCATAGCGCGGTTGGCTGTGGCCGTAACAGGCCCAAAGAACAACCCGTAGGGCTTTAGAAAGGCATTGAGCTCATCGCGGATTACGCCCGGTTCCACGCGCACCCATTTTTCTTCCACATTAAGCTCCAGGATGCGGTTCAGATAGCGGGAGGTATCCACGACAATCCCTTCGCCGACGCATTGCCCGGCAAGGGATGTGCCTGCCGTGCGGGGAATGAGCGGGATTTGATGCTGGCGGGCAAACGACACCAATTTTTGCAGGTCTTCCTTATGCTTGGGCCTTGCGACAGCAAGGGGCCACTTTCGGTAAATCGAACCATCGGTGGCATAAATAGCTTTCGCCAGATTATCGGTTTGGAGCTCTCCTTCTAATTGGAGAGCCAGTTGACGTAGTGCGTTTTCCATGCGTTCAATGGTCTTTCGGTAGGGTATGGTCATAGCGGAGATTGATATCGTCCAGAACGATATCCAGGATAGGGTCCTGCCCTCGGATATAGCCTTCCTTAATTTTATAGCCGTAAAAACTGCCCATCGTACTCCAGTACGTAGCGTTGAACGTACCGCGCAGCCCTTTGATGAGGTCGTACAAAGGGGTGTGGAGCTCGCGCTCTATCATCTCTACGAGAATCATTCCCTGGGTACGGGTGAGGTTCCGGAGCGGGTCTTCGAAATTTTCCTTTAGCTCGTTTTGCAAGCGCCGGATATGGCGGCGGCGTTCCCCCTCCCGCATTTTAGAGGTATTCTGTTCCAGCTCCCGGAATATCCGGATAGCCTCGGCAGCGTAAGGATACACCATGAATGCATAGCGCCGATACTTGCGGTATTTGCTGTAGTCCTCCGGGTTTTTAAAATTCCGGACGGAGGACACCGATACGTCCCCGATAGTGGCCAGAATGACGGTATCGCCCCGATCGTCGAGCATATACTCGTAGATATCGCCACCCAAAGAGAGGATACCCCTCGTCTGGGCAACCGCCATATGATAGGAGAATACCGCAAAAAAGAACAGAAGAATACTTTTGTAATACATAGTGGATAGAATTTGACTTATTGCGAGGGTTATACTTACCTGCAGAAAACCCACCTATGCGAACGTTTGACCAAGCAAAAATAAACTGCTGTCAATAGGTTTTCGCATTTTGAATGTAAAAATGACGCCCGGAGGCAGGCACCACGTCCAGCAAAGGGCAGGTGAATCCCAGGAGTCATTGCTGAATAGACTTGTTGCGCGGGGTCAGCGAGGAGGGAAAAAAGAGTCATTTTTTGTCC
>CAZSMU010000004.1:50486-60850 GCA_964607915.1 uncultured Haliscomenobacter sp. | reverse complement strand
TTGATTTTCTTGCTTTGTACCGGAGCTACCTACAGCCAGGAGCG
The DNA here is from genome assembly GCA_964607915.1 of uncultured Haliscomenobacter sp. GTDB lineage: Bacteria > Bacteroidota > Bacteroidia > Chitinophagales > Saprospiraceae > JADJPL01. Next base: position 60,806 of record CAZSMU010000004.1, on the reverse strand, counting down.
GCTGCAGGGTTTGTTTGAAGGTAGCTTGACATTGGGCGGGCTGGAGAGCTCCCGGCGCCTGCGCCTGGAGATGATTCTTCGCATCGAGGATGGCCGGGTGAGCGGCCGCTCCTATGTGCATCTGGGGCGTAACGAAATCCTGGAAATGGAATTGCGCGGTTATTTCTACCAGGATTTCTCCATCTATCTCGAAGAAACCAAAGAGATAGGGCTTCCCGGCGAGAAGTCCTTATCGGCCTATCCCCGCAAATACCAACTCAAGTACAGCGGTAGCTTTGACGAGGTCTATCTCAATGGCTTTTGGCAACAGGTCTCCGAGGCACCTCTCGAAGAAGGGCGCCAATTGGGGCGGGTACGGCTGCGCAAAACGCGAGGGGGAAAAGCGTGATCAGGTCTCTACCGTACCGGTTTCCAGGGCGAACCAGTCGCCGGGCTCGGTCTTGAGTTCGTTGGTGTCCGGGTCGAATTCAACCGCCAGGCACTGGCCTATAGAGAAAACAGCTTTCTTCGCCCCATCCGCCAAATGGACCTTGAACCAGCGCTGGCGAATGGTGTTATCCATCCACAAGTCTCTCAAAACGCGCCACTTTTCGGTTTGCTCAAGCTCTTCCGGGTATCGGACGCGGAAAGTGTCCGGGTCGCTCTGGATGATTTTGTCGGTATAATTTCGAAAAAAACGGGTGTAGCCCTGACAATCCGCGCGTTCCATGCCAGCCCACTCCACCTTCAACTTACCCCGGTCGTTGGGGTAGAAGCGGCGCAGCAGATCGGAACTGGAAAAACGGGCGACAGCCGCCGACCCCTGAAGATGGTGTACCTGAACGGGCATATCCGTCTCGCTGAGGTAAAAGAGGGGCGCTGCAGCCTCGCGCAGCGCCTGAAGGAGCTCTTCCGGTTTGAGAGATAGTCGTTGAAAAGGCATAGGCGTTGGTTATCAGACTTGTTGCGAGAGGAATCGTCGAGAGGTCAAAAAGGTGGCCTTTGCTTCCCTTCCCGCTGACCCGACGCAACGAGTCTATTCATTATTTTTCTTTCCAGACGAATATAGTTCATTTTCGCTAACGACCCGGATTTTTTCACCGGATTTCAATTTGCGCGCTACCGCATTGTAGGGACCGGAAACGATTTGATCGCCTTCCTTGAGGCCGGAAAGGATCTCGATGTGGTTGTTGTCCTGGATACCGGTTTTTACATCGGCCATACTGACCGTATCGCCCTTCACGACGAACACCACTTCGCGCAGGTTGTCGAGGATACGCTCTTCGGTTGCCTCTTCCCCGTTTTCTGCTTCGACCATTCGGGTAGCGCTCTTTCCTTCTTTTTCACGGGTAGCGACTGCCTGGATGGGTACGCTCAACACTTGTTTGCGGGATTCCGTATAGATTTCCACCGATGCGGACATGCCCGGGCGGAATGGGTAGCGCTTACCGGCCTGGACGAGGTCCTGGTAAGAAGCAGGGTCAATGGAAACGCGCACTTCAAAGTTGGTGATCTGGTCGCTGGTGAGGGCAGCCGTAGCCGAGTTGGAAGCCGAGTTGGCAATCTGGCTGACGCGTGCCTTGAACTTGCGCCCCAGGTAGGCATCCACCTCCACATCTACTTCATCCCCGAGGGAGACGCGCGGGATATCGTTTTCGCTCACATCCACCCGCACTTCCATGTTGTTGAGGTTGGCCAAACGCATCATTTCCGTACCGGCCATCTGGATAGTACCTACCACGCGCTCGCCCTGCTCGATGTTGAGCTTGGAGATGATACCGCTCGTAGGGGCGTAAATCGTGGTGCGGCGCAAGCTGGTGCGCAGTTCTTTGAGGGCGGCTTCGGTGCTCTCTACGGAAAACTGGGCACCACGGGCGCTTTCCTGTGCGGATTTGATGCTGGCATCCGACGAGCGCAGGTTGGCTTCCAGTGCTTTAAGGCTTGAGTTGGAGGCCTGGAAATCGGCGATAGAGATGACGCCGTCCTTGTACAACTTCTCGTTGCGCTTGTGCACTTCGCGGGTGTTTTCCAATTGGGCCACGATTTGCTCGCGCTGGGCGCGCAGGTTCTCGATTTGCGCCCTGCTGTTGGCCAACTGTGCCTTGGATGAGTTGACGCTGGCAACACCCCGCTCGACTTGCGACTGGTATGCGTCGGGGTCTATTTTGGCGAGGATTTGGCCGGCTTTTACCGAATCGCCTTCCTTGACGTAGAGCTCCACGACCTCACCGGATACGTCGGAGCTGATTTTGACCTCCGTCTCGGGAAATACCTTGCCACTGGCAGGAACGGTCTCGCGGATATCCCTGCGTTCCGCTTTTTCAGCCGTCACCGGTTCCCCTTTGGGCTTTCTTTTATTCGAGATGAAAACGACTCCCACGAGTATGGCCACTACGCCAAGTAAAATGAAAATGAGGGTGTTATTGGATATTTTAGAAGATTTCTTTGCCATGATATAGCGGATTTTAGATTTTTTGCAGAAAAGGACTGGGTAAACGATATGGGCTGCGCTTAGTTCAATGTGAGCGGCTTGCCCTGGTAGAACTCGACGAGCTTCAGGTTGAAAATATATTGGTAACGGGCGCGCACCAGGTCTATTTTAGCTTGTTCCATGGCGTTTCGTGCGGTTTGCAGCTCCAGGGCGTTTACGGCGCCTACGTCATAGCGCGTTTGTGCGTTGCGAAAAGAAGCACTGGAGGCCTCGACGGCAGTCGTGGCGGCGTCATAGCTCCGCTTTGCTGCGCGGGCATCGGCGATGGCGCGGTCAATGCTCGTTTTGAGTTGCTGGCGTAGTTGCTCATTGACGATTTCCCGGTTTATGACGTTGAGCTGTGCCCTTTCCACATTGACCCGATTGCGGTGGTTGTTGTAGATGGGTATGCTCATCGAGACGCCGAGGTTCTGCCCAAAGTTTTGGTTGAGCTGGTTGAAATAGGGGTTTTCACTTAGCAAAGGCACTTGCTGCGGCACTTCAAATACGACTTGCTGCCCATTGAGAAGGACTGTCTGCTTGAAGTTCTGAGTTAGGTAGCCATCCACTTTTCTACTGGCAGAAGAAAAATTGGTGGTCATACCCCCAAAGAAATTCAGGGTGGGGAGGTAGGCAGCTTTGGCAATTTGTACCCCTGTGACGGCACTCTCCATCCGCTTGTCTCCCGCCTGTATGTTGGGCTGCCGGCTCAGGGCAGCGCTGAATACTTCGAGCGGTGCGAAGCCGTCGGGATTGGCATCTGCCGGGATAGTGATTTCCGGCTTTTGGATTTTGAACTCCAACGACAAGTCGAGCTGTAGGAGTTGCTTGAGCGTCAGGTAGTTGAGTTCCAGTGCATTTTCGGCTTGTATCAGCGCCTGCTCATCCAGGGCAACCTGGGACAGGGCGTTGAGGCGCTCGTTGGCGGCCCGTGCCCCTGCATTAATGAGTTTTTCGGTCTGCTCCAACTGAAAGCGCGATTGGCCGATGCGCTGTCGGGCCAATTCGAGCTGTTCTTCGGACAAGAGCACGTTGAGGTAGGCCGTAGCGACGTTCAGCGAAATGTCGTTGCCGATCTGGGCAGCGTCCAACTTGCTGGCCGTCAGTTCGAGCTGGCCTTGGCGGATGCTGTTGTTGATGCGGTTGCCGGCAAAAGCCGTCACGCCAAAGTTCAGGCCGTAGCTGTTGAACCCGATTTGCCGGTTGTCGAAGCTGTTTGTCGTAGGGTCAATGGTGCGGCCAAACTGCGTCCCCCCGCTGACCGTACTGTTGAGAGAGGGTAGTCGGCTAAACCGGCTTTGTTTCAGCGTGAGTTCGGCACCGCGGATCTGGGCTTGTGCTTGTTTGATACTGAGGTTGTTGCGGGTAGCGTAGTCCACGCACTCCTGAAGGCTCCAGGCTTGCTGTCCGCTCAGGGCCGGCGCAAAGGCCAGCAACAGTACGACAGGGCTGATTAGGTTTCGAAACATGAGACAAATTGGTTTTTTACAGTGCAAATTTGGTATTTGTTTACTAACTCGCCTTTGCACGAAGCGAAATTGGCAAATAAACCGCCGCTGGCCCTGCGGTGGCCTGTCGGCAAATCCAATTCAGCAAAGGTTATCGCACAAATCCTTTTGGATGAAAATATTTATATCAAAGTTCCCGAATCATGGATAAAAGGGAGAATTCAGCAGACTTGTTGCGCGGGGTCAGTGAGGAGGTAAAAAAGAACAATTTTTTATCCACACGAAGGCTTTTTGAGGGAGCCTAAGGGCGTTAGATGACCGAAAAAAGGCACAGTGTGGGCGAAAAGGGCCTTTTTGACCCCTTGATGATCCCCCGAACAACAAGTATAGTAATTAAATTTTTCCATGTTATTAATTGCCCCTGCTGTTGAGGTGGTACATGCCGATGAGTTCATCGAAACGCCCGCCAAAGGGACGGTAGTAAATCAGAATGGTATAGTCGTTCTCCGTTTCGAACCAGTCGCCCTCCAATGGGCTCAGGTTGACGAGCGGCTTCTCCGCCGACCGGGGCGAGCGGGCGTACGCATAATTGTAAAACCCTTGCTTCAACGTAGTTTTCAACACATAGCTGTTGATCGCATTGTTGTACGTCATCCGGTATTCCGGCATCAGCTGCCATTGGTTGAACTGCCCGGTGAGATAGACGTCATCGTCGTAGAAAGGGGCCTCCACCGACAAGGAAAACAACACCTCGGCATAGTTGGCGGCCAGCGGATTGCTTTGGTCTTTGGTCTCGAGCACAAATTTCCCGTTGATATCGTTGAACTCGATATAGGGCTGCGACTCGCGGGAGGCGTCCTTGTTCAGGGTGACCTCCGAGCGGTCGCGCAGATTCTCTATCGAAAACACCATGGGCGCACGAAAGCGAAGACTGCGCAAGTCAAGAGGACGGAACTCCTTTCCGGCCGGGAAAACAATTTGGTCCTGGTAGTCGAACACCAATTGGTTGGCGCGGATGAAAAGCGGGCTCAGGCCCACAATGGCATTGTCCCAACGCCCGTTTTGCAGCACGACAGCGTGGATTTCCTGCCTGGGGTTCCGAAGGGGCATATTCTCGTGGTTCACTATAAAATCTACCTCCTGGTGGGTGCGCATCTTATTTACGATATTTGGGCGCACCAGTTGGGCGCTGACCTGTACCCTGGGGTCTGCCACTACAAACCTGCGCGTAAATACCGGGGTGTCTTGGCGGCCTTCCTCATATACGACGAGTAGGTAATTGCCGGAGAGTTTCCAGCTCATGCTGCTGTTGGGCAACTGGAGCGTGTAGTGCGTATAAGGCGTAAAGGTTTTGAAGGAAAACTGGTACTCGGTGATGCGGTCTTCGGAAAACCCGTCGAGGTACTCCATTTCGGAAATTTGCGCTGGCTGCCAGTCCATGTCGCAATAGACGATCCGGTAGAAGTAATTCTTGGCATCGGCTTCCAGATCGTCGAACTCCAGGTGCAGCCTCGAATTGCCTTTGAGGTCCAGGATAGGGTAGCTCAGCGCCAGGCCTTCGACGTAGAGTTGCACCGAACGGATATAGGGCGCATAGATGTAGTCTTCATAGCGCAGGGACGACACCGCCGGGGCCGGCTTTCGCCGCTGTGCACTTGCGGGCAAGGCAAACAGGAATACGACGAGGGTTAAAAAAAAGGAGAGCCTGTGCATAGTTAGAAAAGTTGATGGAAATGACTAAATCGTTGGAGTCTAACGAAAAGCAGGCACAAAACCGTATCCCCGGGGGCGGGGAGATCGGCCATTGTATCAGGCCCCTTTTGCCCGGCTCACCCAGGGGGAGCCCTCGATATGAAAACGCCAGGGCCTCTGTGCGCAGGTACCCGCGTAGGCTACCCCTACGCGGGTACCTCTGTATATTTGATCATCATGTACTTGTATGCCTCGGTCTTCTATCCGAATTTCTGCGTTGAGGCCAACCAAGGAGGTGCCGGAATAGCCTGTATGTAGCCCTAGCGCCTGGGAGAGCGCCCCTGGACCTCCGCACAAGGTATGAGATGCCTTCCTTTCACTTCGCCGCTCCAGCATGAGCTCCAGATTCTCTAAAGGCTCCAATGCCCGTACTAAAACGGCGTCCGGCTGTCCTTCCGGGCCAGCCACTACGTTGAACAGATGGTGAATCCCATAGCACAGATAGATATACGCATGGCCCGCTGCCCGGAACATGACTTCCGTGCGGGGAGTACGGCGGTACGGATACGCATGGCAGGCACGGTCGTCAGCTCCCCGGTATGCTTCTGTTTCCACAATGATACCCGTGCAGCGCTGCCGGCCAATATCAGACACGAGCACTTTCCCCAGCAGGGCACTGGCCAGGCCCAGTACGTCGTATGACTGATAGAAGGTCTCGGTGAGTTGCTGCGCGGTGCCTGGGTTCATCTTATCGGCGGCTGTAGTTAGGGGATTCCTTGGTGATGGTGATATGGTGGGGGTGGCTTTCCTGTATCCCGGCGGCAGTGATTTTTACAAATTGTGCCTGTTCCTGCAATGCTTTGATATGCGATGCCCCGCAATATCCCATACCGGCCCGCAGCCCACCTATGTATTGTACCATGACCTCCGCAACGGTTCCTTTAAACGGCACGCGGCCTTCGATCCCTTCCGGCACCAGTTTTTTGATGTCGTCTTCCACGTCCTGGAAGTAGCGGTCTTTGGAACCCAGTTGCATGGCACCCAGGGAGCCCATGCCGCGATACACCTTGAATTTGCGGCCCTCAAAGATGATGGTTTCCCCGGGGGCTTCTTCGACGCCGGCGAAAAGCCCGCCCGCCATGATGGTGCTCGCACCACCGGCCAGGGCTTTCACGATATCTCCGGTGTAGCGGATCCCGCCATCTCCGATAATCGGTACCCCCGTATGTCGGATAGCCTGGTAGGCCATTTGGATGGCACTGAGCTGCGGCACCCCCACGCCTGCTACAATGCGGGTCGTACAGATACTACCCGGCCCGACCCCGACTTTTACGGCGTCTGCGCCCGCCTCTACCAGCGCCAAGGCACCGGCACCGCTGGCTACGTTCCCGCCGATCACCTGGAGGTCGGGGAATTGTGCTTTTACCCGGCGCACCGCCTGGAGCACGCCCATGGAGTGCCCGTGGGCGGTATCTATGGCTATGGCATCCACTCCGACGTGCACGAGGGCTTCCACGCGGTCCAGGAGGTCGGAGGTGACCCCGACGGCAGCCCCGACGACCAGGCGCCCATAGTTGTCTTTGCAGGAAATCGGGTAGTTTTGCACCTTCATGATATCCTTGTAGGTGATGAGCCCTACCAGCACCCCCTGCTCGTCCACCACGGGGAGCTTCTCGATTTTATTGCGCTGCAGGATTTCCTTGGCTTTCTGCAGGGTAGTCCCTACCGGTGCGGTCACGAGGTTGCTGCGGGTCATGATTTCCGAGATGGGGCGGTCCAGGTGCGCTTCGAAGCGGAGGTCGCGGTTGGTCAGGATACCCGCGAGGCGCCCGTCGGTGGCGACGATGGGGATGCCGCCGATTTTAAACCGGGACATCAACTCCAGGGCGTCGGCCACGCGCGCATCGGGCGGAAGGGTGACCGGATCGATGATCATCCCGCTTTCCGAACGCTTGACCATGCGTACCTGCTCAGCCTGGTCAGGAATCGCCATATTCTTGTGAATCATACCGATACCGCCCTGCTGCGCGATGGCGATGGCCAACTTGGCCTCCGTCACGGTATCCATAGCGGCGGAAACGATAGGCGCGTTGACTTTGATTTCCCGCGTGAGCTGGGAGGAAATGTCCACTTCCCTTGGGAGGACTTCCGAGAATGCCGGGACGAGAAGCACGTCGTCGAAGGTGAGCGCTTCGCCCAGAAACTTGTGGTTTGAATGTGCGAATTGATTTTCCATGTGCAAAAGTATGGAAAACCCCCGGGAAAATAAAATGCTCCCAAGGGGAAAATCCTACCTTTGCCCCCTGACTTTTTTCAACTATGCCGGACGACGAGTATTACATGCTGGAAGCACTCAAAGAAGCGCGCTATGCCTATGAGGCAGGGGAGGTTCCCGTCGGCGCGGTAGTGGTCAGCGAAGGGCGCATCATCGCCCGGGGGCACAATGCGACAGAGCGCCTCCAGGATGTGACCGCCCATGCGGAAATCATCGCCCTGACCGCAGCGTCCAACTATCTGGGGAGTAAATACCTGACAGAATGCTCCCTGTTCGTGACCCTCGAACCCTGCCCGATGTGCGCAGGTGCCCTGGCCTGGGCGCAATTGGGGCGCATCGTCTATGGCGCATCGGACGACAAGCGCGGCTTCATGCGCTTTGGACGGGATTTGATGCACCCTCGCACCATTTTGGCGTATGGCATCCTCGAATCGGAATGCAGCGCCCTGTTGACCCGATTTTTCAGGGAACGCAGAATGTTGTAGAGAGATCTGAAAAGCCCTTTCCCTCCTACAGGCCAAGCCTATGATTCCTTTAAAAACCCGTAGGCGAGCCTGAGGTAGGCAGCGGCCTCCCCCTCTAATTCCTTTTGGGCAACGTGCGGTAGGCGAAGTCGCAAATCCGGCCCGCTGATAAAGAAATAAGGGGGCAAGCCCATATCCAGGGCCTCCCGGCAATCCTTTGCAGGGAGGGTAAAAAGGGGCATCCCAAGGGTATGGGTGCGCCGGAAGCCGTTGAGGGTGGCCAGGTTGTGGTAACTGGCCAGCACGAGTAGTGGGCATTCGGGGTGTGCAGCGTAAAAAGTTTTCAGCTCGTTCAGGAGGGATTCGTTGCAGGCATTACAGCTCAGGTCGGGGTAGCGGAACACCAATGTCGGCTGGGCGAACAGGCTGTCCAGGGGGAAGGCCCTTCCACGCACGTCGAAGGCAAGCGTGGAAGGGGGTAGCTTTTGGGATTGCAGCGCCATCTCCTGCTGAAGAACCTGCACCTGTTTGTCCGAAAACCGCTTGAGGTGCTCTTCCAGGAAAAGGGAGCAGTCATCGGTCGGTGGCCTGTCGCATCCATCGGTCAACAAAGCGGCAAAGAGAAAGCCGAACAAAAGCGCAATCCGGCTCATAACGGCAGGTTTAAATGGGCAAAAACAAGGATTGGATTAGGGGCCTCCGGGGTATTTTTTAGGATTTGATACGCGGCGGGGGCGGATTTCCGCAGGTCTTCGAGCAGGGTCTCCATAGAGCTGCCGCCTTGCAGGGCTTTCTGGTGCAGTACCTCCCGTATGAGCGCCGGGTCGAGCGACAGGATGTAGCGGCCATCGCGGTCGGTGTCGAGCGGTATGAAGCCCAGTGCATTTCCGAAAAGGTCGTCCTGAAAGCGCTCTACGATGAGCGCCCGCTTTTTCTCCTTGTCATAGAGGCATGTCAGGAACTGTTTGCCGTTTAAAAACTGAAATACAATGCTCCCTTCCGTTTCGATGGGGCATCGGACGGAACTGTACGTCCCCGGCCGGGTGAGGAGCTGGAAATAGCCCCGGACATCCAGTTTTTTGAATTGGATATCGGTTTCGGGGATGGCTTTTTTCCCAAAATCTACGTAGAGGCGCTGTTTGATGCGGGAGGGTGTAAACGCGTAAACCGTGTTGAAGTGGTTATCGTTGAAAAAATACCCTTTTCCAAAGCGGTTGTAGCGCAGGATGGCGTTCGGCTCCACGTGCAGGGCGTCTTGGCCGGGCAGGATGGGAAAGTCCTTGCTGAGCACCCGCTGGCGGTCTATATCCACGGTGATGAACCGGGTGTCCAGTTCGGGGTCGGCCAGGCTGGCCCCTTTGTAGAAGAGATAGCGCCCGTCGCCGAGCGGGGCAAAGTGGGTAGCGAATACGTCGAGTTGTTTTTCCTGTATGAACCGGCCGTCCGGAGAAAATTGCATCATTTTCTGGCCCATGTCGTCCCAGATGTCCACCGTATGCGAATGGGGGTTGTACTGCACGTCGGCGATGCGGCGGTATTCCTGGGGCCCTTCGCCGAGGTTCCCGATTTGGGTCACAAATCGCCCGGAGCGCTCGAACAGGTATGCGGCGTTGTTGACCTTGTAATCGAAGATGAGCAGGCGGTCCCCGTCAAGGGGAATCACCTTCTCGATTTCGCCGATGGGGGGCTCGGCGTCCAGAGCTACCCACTCGATATCTCGCAAGAGCTTGCTGAGTTCCAGTACGGGCAAGGGGCGTACCCTCGATAAATCAAGGCTCAGCTCGGGCTTTTGCCCATATTCAAACAGCGTCCCCGCTGCCTTTTGCTCCAGTTGGGAACGGTAGATCGGTTTTTTTTCCGTTTTACAGGAAAATAAAAAACCGATAAAAAATATAAATACAAAATATTGTTTTTTCATAATTGCCTAAGGTAAAGAATTGACAGATGTGTCGCGAGGGGTTGGCGAGCGGGAAAAAGGATTTTTTGACCCTT
>CAZSMU010000004.1:41720-50386 GCA_964607915.1 uncultured Haliscomenobacter sp. | reverse complement strand
CCCCTCGCCACAGGTCTGTTCACATAAAGTCCATTGTGTTGTTGATCATCGTGCAGGGCTTGGCCCAGCAGAATGACCAGGGCTGAGACCGGCAGGAACTGCGTACCCCCATCGAAATAGTGGTTTGCCATTCCGGTGAGTATCCCTGGACAGTACAGGGGCTATACACCTCCTCCTGGGCCCATCCGAAATTTTTCGCCTGCCCGGCCCAGCAGAATGCCATGGCGAGCAAAAGTGCGCTCGCTCTTTTTAGATACTTCATCATACATGAGGTTTTGATGATTGCCCCTACTCTTTTCCGGCTTTTCGGGTTGCGCCGCAAACTGGCCAGTCTGTACAGCAAAGATAGGTGCCCCAGCTCATCGCGTTGGGCCGATAACGGCCCAAAGGAGACCCCTTCGGTTCATTTGGGCTTATACGGAGAGCGGTCCCGGCTGTCGTGGGGCCTGGCGTCCGACTCGGGACAATCATACCCCAGTTCGCGGATGATATCCCGCATGGCAGAAGGGGGGATAATGCCGCGGGGCACATGCAGGCCTCTGGCTTTCAGCCAACGCTTGACCGTGCTCAGGCTTACGCCTAGCCAGGCCGCAAGTTCGGTTTTGGTGCGTGGAAACAAGGATATCGTATTTTAAGGTTCGCGAAGAAGCGCATAATACCCCTCCCAGAATCGGCGCAGTGCATGGACGTAGGTGCGGCGGAAGAGGTCTTTCTCCTCCAATACACGGGCAATGTCGGAGAGCGCCAGCTCTCCGGACCGGTACTGCTCCATGGCGAGTTGGAAGCGCTCGTCGGCGATACTGCTGGCCCGCCGGGCATATCCGGTGTTGGCCCTTAACAGCTCCTGCGTCTTCACCTGATGGTAAAGGCGGGTTTCTATGTTGCGCCTCTCTTGTTCCACGGTGTAAGCCACCACTTTTTCGTTGGCGTCCGCAATGCCGACCTGCGCTTTCTGCCGCCCCCAATCGAGCAAGGGGACTCCCATCCCGACGCTGATGCGCTGCTGGTCTGCCAGGGGGCTAAACAAATCAGCAGGCCGTGCCCCAGCACCGTTCCAGCCCAGCGAAACGACGAGCTGTACCGCGCTGCGTCCGCGCCTCGCCTGCTCTGTGTCGCGCGCAGCCTCTAACTGCCTGCGTCGGAAAGCAGGGTATTCCGCCCGGTTGTCAAGGGCGTGCTGCAGGGCGGTCGCTACATCTGTGACCTGCTCCGGTATTGCCTCGGGGAGCAAAACCTCGGTACTCTCTACATCCGGTATCCCCAGATAGGAAAAAAGTGCCACCCGCGCGTTTTGTGCATCCACCTCTGCTTCCTGGCGGGACTGGACAGCCCGGAGCTCCTGGAGCTCGATTTGAAGGAGCTTCTCCCTATTGGTCGTCCCGAGCGGGATACGGGCGCGCTCGGTTTCCCACAAAAGGTGGATACTGGCCTCTGCCCCGGTAGCCATGCGCAGCCGCTCCAGGGCCTCCAACACGTCGAAATAAAGCGTTGCCGTCGCCCGTGCAATGTCCCTCAAGTCGGATTCAAAGGCCTTTTTGGCTTCTTCGTATTTCAAAGGCTCTATTTTTTGGCTCCATCTGTAGGGATTGAATGCGAACAAAGGCTGCTCCAGTGTGAGGTTGAACGGCGACCCGGTGTAAGAAGTGCCGCGCCGGGCAAAATCGTCAAAGCGCGTGATGCTGCTGTTCACGGAAAGTATGCCTCCGGTGCGCGGCAACACCTGCAAAAGGCTGAACCCCACCTGGGCCGTATTCTGGGCACGCGGCAGGAACAAAATCCCGCCGTCGGGCTGCCGTACCTCAAAGTAGTCGCGGCTATAGGTGGGAAGCCCGGCCTGCAACGTCAAGCGGGGCTTGAGGTCGGCTTCGAACATAGCGTATCGGTGCATCTTGTTCAAGCGCAGGTTGTCCGCAAGCCGGGCAGCAGGGGATACCGTACAGGCCAGGGAAACTGCAGATTCCAGGCTGAGCACCGACTGCCCGTAAGCAGGGGGTAAAAATAGGAGGGCAAAAGGGTAGAACAGGGTCTTTTTCATGCGCGCATCTTGTTTTTTTCAATGTATTCATATACCAGGGGCACAAAAACCAGGGTGAAAAAAGTGCCAACACTCAAACCTCCCGCAATGACGAGGGTCATGGTGCGCTGCAGTTCTGTGCCAATGCCTTTTAAATACAGCGTGGGCAAAAGGGCCAGGATGGTGGTCAGAGAGGTCATGAGCACGGGCTTCAGACAGATTGCCCCGGCCTCGCGCACCGCTCGTTCCAGACTTTCCCGGGGAGAAAACCCCTCCGCGCTGTACACCCGGCGCAAACGGTTCATGGTGTGTACCTTCAGGATGGGGTCGTCGGTGATGATACCCAGCACGACCACAAAGCCGATGCCAGCCAGGATATCCATGGAGGCTCCATCGAGGTACAGGAACAAGACCGATCCGAAGATACCCATGGGCAGGGTAGATAGCACGATGAGCGGATGTACCAGATTCTCAAACTGCATGGCAAGTATGACATACAGCAGGGCCAGGGATAGCATAAAAACCCACAGGAGCTGCTTGCTGTGGGCCGTATGGTCGTAGTGCCGCCCGCTAAAAGTGACGGAAAACCCATGCCTGCCCGCCCACTCCCCGAGTTGCGCAGCCCATGCTCCGGCCGCCCTTGCATCCCCCTCAAACCGCAGCGACTGGAAAGGGCCGTTCTTGTCGGCAGTGATGTATCTAAAGGTGTGGGCAGCTGTGGCCCGCAGGACTTTTTTCAAGGGGTAAACCCCGTTTTCCCCTTCAATGGCGGCTTCTAACTGCTCTTCGACAGGGAGGCGGTCCCGGGCGAAGTGCAATGGGCGCAGCGCTCCCAAATGCTTGATCTCGGCAATGGGGCTTGTGCCGAACAGGGCATCTATCCGCTCGTGCAAAGCAGGCCATGGAATGCCGTACCTGCTCATAGCCTCGGGGTCGGGAGCGAGTTCCAGTATGGGCTCTTGCTGTAGGCCTTCTCCTTTTTGCCATCCACCGGGCGGGATTTTTCGCAGCAACGCCTCCATATCGTCGCTGTAGGCCGGGTCATAGATACCGTTCGGCGCCCGAAATCTCGCTTCTAAATAGGGTGCGCCCTCCACAAATAACTGCGTGAACGCATTGGGCGCATCTTGTACCTCGAAGCTTGCTCCGGGATACGATGCCCGCAGCCAGGCAGCAGCGCGTTGATCGGCCTGCTCTTTTTGGGCTTCGTCGGCGCACTGGTAATACACCCGGGCTTGTGTGCTGCTGTAGTCCTCTTTCGCGAGCAGAAACTGGGGGATACCCGCGTCGGCTTCGCGCAAGTGTACACCGGAAGCCGCCAGAAAGGCATCGAGCCGCTTGACCCGGACGAGGTTCTCTGCGGCGTCAATGGGCTCGTTCCAGTCTATGCGGAGTAGGGTCTCCTGCTTTTCCAGATCGGGCAGGGTGCTGAGCGGCAGCCTCAGGGCCATAGGGATACTGCTCGCGGCGACCAGGGCACAGATGCCTGCCATTATCGGTTTGTGTGCGAAAGCCCATTCCATCCATCGCTGGTGGAGCTGCGATATCAAGAGGTAAAAGCGGGTGTCGGGCCGTATTTCGGCCGATTCTGGCACGAGGAGGTGGTAGAGGGTGGGGGCGAATAAAAAAGCAATGGCCAGAGAGGCGCACAGGGACAGCGTCAGCGCAAGGGCCTGATCGCCGATCAGCGCTCCGGCAAGTCCGCTGATGAGTACGAGGGGCGCATAGACGGCCACCGTCGTCAATACCTGGCTCAAAACAGGGGCAGCCACCTCCCGGACTCCTGCGGCACAGCTTTCCGTGGCACCAGCCCCGCCGCGCCGCAGTCGGGAGATATGGTCGAGGACGACTATGGCGTTGTCTATCAACATGCCAAGCCCAAGCGCCAGGCCGGACATGGAAAGTATGTTCAGCGATATGCCCAGGGCGTAAAAGAGCACAAAGGTGAGGAGCAGGGATACGGGTATGCTGAGCCCCATCAGCACGGGTGCAGCGTAGTGGCCCTGGAAAAGGAAGAGCACCCCTGCCGCGAGCAGGCCGCCAAGAACCAGCGACTGCGCGAGGTTCCCTATGCCCGCCTCTAACAGAAAAGTCTGGTCCTGCGTAAACTGAAACCGCGCCTGCGGATACTCCCGCGCAAAGGAGGCAGCTTGGTCGCGCAGCGCCTCGGCCAGGTCGTTGGCTTGTGCCTGGGCCTGTGGGTAAATGGTCAGCACCAAGCCTTCCCGTCCGTTGAACAAATGATGGCCGCCGGGTTCCAGATTGGCCGGTTGCACCCTCGCCAACCTGCCAAGGGCCACAGACGTGCCTGCTGAAGTGGGGATGGGAAGTTGGGAGAGCGCCTCGGCCCCCTGGATCGCACTGCCAATGCGCAAAAAATACTGGTGCGGGCCCTCCCGGAGGATATGGCTGCCAATCTCGCCGTGCGCACCCCGGATTGCCCGGGAGATATGCCCTTCGGGTATGCCCAGGGCTTGCAATACCTCCGGGTATATGCGTATTTGCACGTATTGGTGCCGCGCCCCGTGCAGGTCGGCCATGGCTATCCCGGGCATCTGCTCCAGGCGTCGTTTGATGGTTTTTTCAACCAACTCGGATACCTGCCCGTATTCGGCCGCCCGGCGGGGAACGATCTGCAAGCGAATCAGGGGTATGTCGGAGGTGTTGACGGGGATTACCTGCGGGCGGGCCATGTCGCGAGGGAAAAGGACGGCCAGGCGGTCGAGCCGTTCGTTGATTTCCTGAAGGGCCAGGTCCATGCGCGTGCCGTGCCGGAACTGGAGCGCACAGGTACTCAGATGGTTGGCTGTTTTGCTTTCCAGCTCTTCCAGGTTGCTCAGGCTGAGCAGGGCCTCGCGCAGGGGCGCACCGACCTGCTGCTCCATGCTGCGGGCCGCTGTGTTCGGGTAATGGGCCCGCAGCAGGACGCGGGGCGTTTCCAGCGCGGGGAGCAGGGAAATAGGCAATAGCCCTAATGCGTACAGGCCGAAAAGGATCAGGGCCCCAAAACCCATGAGCACGGCAATCGGACGGAGGATGAGATAGCGGAGCATACAACCCTATTGTTTGGCCTGAACCGGCGCGTTATGGGATAACTGTAGGTTGTGGGAGGTGATCAGCACGTCCCCCGGGCGTACGCCCTCCAGGATTTCTATCTCCGCGCCATTGTCGTAGCCCGTGCGGACGTAGTTCCACTGGCTGCGCCCCCGGACAAGGGTGAACACGACGGCCCTGCCGTTGCGCAGTGCCAGGGCCTCTTTGGGCACCACAACCCGCCGGGGACCCGGGATGCGAAGGGTGGCACCAGCGTACATCCCCGGCATCAACCCCGCCGGCTCGAGGAGGGCAAGGCGGATGCGCACCATGCCATTTTCTCCGACCAGAGGGTTGACGTCTTTTAGTATGGCTTTGTAAGAGGCTCCTTCTCTGGCCAGGGGATAGACATCGGCGGGCAGACCGCGCCGGACCCACGCCAAATCCGATTCCAGAACGGGCATCTCTAGCCAAAATTCCTCCGCACTGTAAATGCGCAAGAGCTCCTGCCCCGGCCGGACGTGCATCCCGGCAGAGACGCGCACATCGGCGAGCACGCCGTCGACCTGGGCCGCGACCTGCGCTGCAGCGAGGTCTTTTTCAAGCTCCTGCTGCTCGACTTCCAGGGCGAGCAGGCCGCTGCTTGCCCGCAGCCGCTGCCGGATGGCGTCTGCCTCCGCCCCGGACATGCCCTGCAGCAGTTGGGCGTACCCAAGTAATTGACTTTCATAGACTTGATAGGCATTGGAATATTGGATGGCCAAACGCGCACGGCGCAGCGCAAACGCAGTAGTGTCTATTTGCGCCAGGGTTTCACCCGCCTTGACCCTGCGCCCGTTTTTCGCGGTACAGGACAGGACCCTGCCGGAAATCTCCGCCAACAACACTTCATTGTAAGCAGCTTCTATCCGCCCGTTCCCGCGGATATGCCGCTCCACCGGCTTAAAAACGGCAGGGGCGGTAGAGACGATGATGGGCACAGGGAGCGGCGTGCCGGATGCGGAATGCTCAAGGCCGCTTTCCGCCGATTCCGGGGGCTGGCACGATAAAATGCTAAATAGAAGGGCCGCAACGAGCAGGTTCAGTTTTTCCATGGGGTAGTTTTTGTCCCAAAGGTAAGGGGCAGACAGGACAATTGCACCAGGTACCAATCCTCCTTTGTCGTACATGTCTAATCTATCACTGCGCTATTTGATTTTTTAATATTCTGATAAATAATGAATTGTATTTTTTTTACCTAAAAAAACACGCGCCGGCACCAGAACAAATCGAGGTGAAACGGACTATTCTCAGGAGATTGAAAAATTGACTTTTTATCCAGATAAGGGATCCAAAATTACCTCTATCATCACCAATCATGAAAATTAAAATTTTGTAAACCAATGAATTGATATAAATATATACCTAAAAACCCTCTAAAAACCAAAGAACAGTTTGATGTATTTTGTCCTGGTTTATGTCAAAATACACTCCTAATTTGTGCGCAATAACGGAAACGCCCAGAACGATATGATTTCCTGTACCCAACCCCGATATCTCAGGTATTGGGGAATTGGGTTTGCGCCGGGCAACTAAACCCTTGTTATTCATTGGGATAGGTGTGAAAATTAAATCTTGCAGGAATGCATAATTGCCTATCTCTCAAAAATGGCCCGGCGCATTTTTCATCTGCTCTTGCGCGACCACAGCATGACTGGTAATGCTGCATAGAGCGCAACCAGGGAAAACAACAGGCCCCCGGTCGTGCCGGCAGCAAGCGGAAACCAAAAGGGCTCGTCCGGATTGCCGAACAGGAAGGGCAAAAGCCCAAGAACGGTAGAGGATACGGTGAGTGCGGTGGCGCGTGAACGGGCGAGCAGCGATTTGAGCAGGGCCCTGTTCGGCAGGTGCCGACGTCGGGGGTGCTTGTAGTAGTCGCTGAGCACAAAAATAGCAGAATGGAGCGCTGTGCCGCCCAATAATACCATCGCAGCATAGCCTCCCTGGTCAAAGTGGATTCCTCCCCCCGCAAACGTGAGGAACAGTCCGATGAAGGAGAGGGGCACCATCGCGAGGATAGCCAAAGGCTGCCTGGTTTTTTCAAATAGGATGGCGCAAATGAAATAGTTGGCCAACAGCAATACGAAGAGCAAGCGGCCGTACCTGGTCGAGGGTCGGCTGCCGCTGCCGGGGTACTCTGGCCGAACGGCCTCATACCCGGGCGGAAGTCTCTGGTTCAGCGAGGCAATCGTGGCTTCAACCAGCTTTTCTCCGTGTGCGGTCGGACCGCTGAAGTCATAGCTCAGCACGCGCACAAAGCGCCGATCTTCCCTCCGCAGGGCCGGGGCACCGCGCTGAAGGCTCAACGAACCGGCATCCTGAATCCGCAGTTGCCGCTGCGGGCCTACTGCCAAGGGGGTTTGCAACAGTTGTCCGATGCCGAGAGCTTCAGCTCCGCCGGGGGCCAGGCGCAGGGGGAGCATTCGCCCTGCGTGCGATATGCGCCCCAAATCGGGTAGGTTGGGGTCCCTCCAGGCCAGGGCGCGATAGACGTCGCCGGGCAGGATACCATATACGTACAGTTGTGCAGCGTCCAAATCGAGCCGATAGGAATAGGAGGGCATCTCGCGATAGTCGGCCAACGCGTCGGGGTCTATGTTCCGAACGCGGGGATGCCTTGCGAGGAGCATCTGGACTTCTTTCGCCTGCCGCGCCAACTCGTCGTCCCGATACCCGAGTAGCTTGATTTGGTAGTGGCCAAAACCAGTCCCTGGACTACTGGCAAAGCCCCTGCCCACCCCGTAAACAGACCACTCGGCTCCGCTCCAGTAGCGCGAATACGACACGAGGCGGTCGCGCAATGCCCTGGCCTGCTGCGCCTCTTCCCGGGAGTTCGCGAAGCTAACTTCTATACGCGCCTCCCGGTAGGAAAGGACCCTGCCTGAAAACTGTGCTACGCCTTGGCCGCCCGACAGCAGGGCCTCCACCCGCTGGAGCAGGGTGTCTATCTGCCCGGGTGCCGCCTCCTGCACCAGGCGGATATCGGCGAACAAGCGGGTTGGTCCAGGTTCCCGCTTGCCGGAACGCAGATATAGGTTTTGCATGAATATCCGAAATGTACCGCCGAACAGCTGCTCTATGGGTTGTTTCCACTGCTCTTGATAGGTGCGAGAACCAATCGTTCGGTTGTAGAACGCCCATCCCTCTATTCGGGATGGCATCCGGAAAAGGGGTAGCCCAAATGCCAGTAGCCAAAGGGTCAGGTAGATGCCGCGGTAGCGGGCGCAGCGGGACAGGATATGATAGTACCGACCGAACCACCGCACTTCCCTCCGCGACGCGCGGCGTAGTTTCCCCTGTCCGCTCGTCTCGGTACCGAGCGCAGTATAGGCAGCCGGCACATAGGCCAGTGCCACGGCCGTAGAACAGAGCAGGGTGATGCCGGCTACCGTAGCGAAATCTTCCAGGGTCTGCCGCTCTCCTTTGGGTAGGAGAAAAACGGTCCCAAGGGCTGCCAGCGTGGTGCACATGGCCCCGACCAACGCAGGGCCCACCCCCCCCTCCCCCCCCCCGGTTGGGGGAACGGGGCATGACCAAAACCCGGCTTCGGGCCAGGCCAAAGGGAAAGGGCAAACACGCC
>CAZSMU010000004.1:23786-41710 GCA_964607915.1 uncultured Haliscomenobacter sp. | reverse complement strand
AATTGGTTTTATTTTAGATCAAATAAAGTTCTTCTTTATGGCAATTGTTGGAACCTTAATATGCGGACGGCCAATAGCGCCAACCCGATATTGACCAACAGCCCGGAAGCCAATACCGCCAGGCTGCGGCCCTCGCGGTAGGCAAACAGCAAAAAAGCGAGCAATACCGCCACAGAAGCCGCACTGCGCAGCGCAGTCCTGCGGATCTCCCGCCGCAGAGGGCTGCTCTCGTCGTGGGCAAGCCGCACGGTATAGCCTTCAGGCAATTCTTTTGCCGCTTTCTGTACTTCTTCCCGCACCCTGTGGGCCGTAGCGATCTTGTTGGCCCCCGCTCGCGCAAAGAGCGTGAGCAAAACCCCGGGCTTCCCATTGACACGGAACCGGGTTTGGGCAGGAACCTCTTCCAGGCGGATATGGGCCAACTCTTTCAGTGGGATCTGCCCCCCGCCGGGAAGAGGGATACCCATCCATCCGATTTTCTCCAGTCCGCCCGGGCCAGGGTGGTACCGCACAAAGAGCGCTCGTCCCTCGCCGGGCCTTGCAAGCCCGGGGTAGCGTTCCCGAAACGGCTCCTGTAAAACCTGCTGAAGGGCCTCCGGAGTCAAACCCACCGCTTCCAAACGGGCCTCGTCAAAGCGGATGACGCACGCCACACCTGAAAACCCCGAAAGGACCGCTTCGCGCACCCCCTGCAATGCCGACAGCCGCCTGCGGAAGACCGCTTCGGCATGGCGCTGCAGGCCCGAGGCCGCCTCGGGGCCGGCTATGGTGTACGACATCAGGGGCATACCGGAATCGGATCCCTCGGTAGAGGAGTGTATTTCGGGGTAGGAGACGCTGCCTTCGAGCCGGGGATAAGACCGTCGGATCAGGGCCACTAGCTCCGCCCTTCGGAGGGCCAGGTCCTCTCCGGTTTTGTATTCCAGCGTGATGCGCCCTTCTCCCTGCCCGGAAATGGAATGGATATGCGCCAGGCCCCTTAGTTGGGACAAAATGCCTTCCAGGGGGGCGCTCGCCAGACGCTCGACCAAATCAGGCGCCGCATCTTTTACGGTGTATGCCACTTCTAATTGCGCCGGTTGGAAGGAGGGCAGTAAGGATACCTGCAGACCGGGGATTGCCGCCATACCGAGCAGCGCGAGCGCCGCAAACAGCAGCAAGGTTCGAAAAGGGGAAAGAATCGCCATCTTTGTCGTTTGAACTGCATAAAAAGAGAGCCTTCCGGGGGCTTCCCGCAGCAAGTTTAACAAGGACGGATGCTTTTGTCGGGCGCAGGGACAGGTTTGGTAGGGCCGAAAAAGGCAACTACTCTGTACCGGTCAGGAATGGTACGAAGCGGAAAGGGCCTTTGGCCTCTTCCCGGTACTCGGTTTCTGTAATGCGGGTAATCTTGTACATGGTCTGGCCATCCTCGCCGAGCGGGATGACCAGGATGCCGCCTAATGCGAGCTGCTGGAGCAGGGCCTCGGGCACCCGCGCCGCACCAGCCGTGACGATGATGCGGTCGAAGGGGGCAAACTCGGGCAGCCCCTTGGTCCCGTCCCGGAAAAACGTGCGGATGCGGTCCAGGCCTAGCTCGTGGAGCAACGACCGGGCTGTTTCGTACAGGGCTTTATGCCGTTCTATGGTGAACACCCGGCCGCCTAACAGGGCCAGGATAGCCGCCTGGTAGCCGGAGCCAGTGCCTATCTCCAGTACTTTGTCTCGTTTGCGCACCTCGAGGAGCTCGGTCATGTAGGCCACGGTATACGGCTGGGAGATGGTCTGCTCAGAGCCAATGGGGAAGGCCTGGTCCTGGTAGGCCCATTCCTCAAAACCCGGATCCAGGAAGTAGTGCCGGGGCAACTCTTCCATGGCCTTCAGCACACGCTCGTCCCGGATGCCTTTTTGGCGCAACCCCTCTACGAGTTTTCTGCGCATACCCTGGAGCAGATAGGTGTCTTTTAATGGCATAATGCGGTTTGTCGGGTTATACAGATGAAGCCTGCTTTTTGATCATGGGCGTATGGGGAATGCCGTCTTCCAGGTATTCAGGTCCGGAGGACTCAAAGCCAAAGCGGTGGTAAAACGGAACGAGGTAACTCTGTGCCGATATCTTGACGGGGCCGCTGCCAAACGACGCTTCCATTGCTTCCAGAGCCTTTTCGACCAAAATTTTTCCTATGCCCGTGCGACGCTGGCTGGCTATCGTCAGTACCCTGCCAAAGGATTGGTAGCCCTCGTAAGGGCTTCCTTCCGGCAGCAGGCGCGCATACGCGACGATATCGCCGGATTCGTCGAGCCCCATCAGGTGGAGAGCTTGGAAATCCAGCCCGTCAGGGTCCAGATAGGGGCAGTTCTGCTCTACACAGAAAACCTCCTGGCGGCGGGCCATGATTTCGTACAGGCGGTAAACGCTCAGTTCTTCAAAAGGCAGGTATTCAAAGTAAATCATTTGTTTTTCACAAAAATAGATAACTATTTGTCAACCCGCCTACGGCGGGCAAAGATAAAATCGGTTGCCCCTTCAAGGACCATCCAGCAACGCTAATAACCGCGGGGCGAAAATGGCTATCCCTACCCCTGCCGCCCCCAGGGCACAAATGAGTACTGCTCCCGCCGCCGTGTCTTTGGCCTTGCCGGCAAGTTCGTGGTACCCCGGGGAGACGAGATCGGTCAGGAACTCCAGGGCCGTGTTCAGGGCCTCGGCCATGAGCACAAGGCATATACTTAAGGCCAGCAGTATCCATTCCGTGCGCGAAACCTGGAAAAACAGGCCGGCAGCGAACACGGTAAAGGCTGCGGCAAGGTGTATGCGGGCGTTGGCCTGCGTGGCAAACAGCAGGGCAATGCCACGAAAGGCGTAGCGGAAACCGAGCAAGCGTTTTTTGATCATGTTCAAAGTTTTTTGGCCCGGACACAGGTCAGCGTCTGGGGCGCCACCTGTTTTTCCGGATGGACGTATTCTATCCAGATGACGTATAAGCCGACGGGTACCAACCGGCCTTCTGCGTCCAAGCCGTCCCAGGTGTAGGAGCCTTGTGCGCCCAACAGATCCCTGTGTACGAGACGGCGCACCGTGCGTCCTTGTGCGTCAAAGATGAGGATGGTAGCGGCATAGCCCGGCGCGTCGGTTTCGTACTGCAGGGCCATGGCTTCCTGGTATCCGTCGCCGTCGGGGGAGAAGAGGACCTCCGGTAGCTTGAAAAAAGGCGTTTTGCCCCTGCCCTGGTCGCCCTGTGAGTTGCGGGCTCCTGGTGTGGCATAGCCCCGGTCGCCCGCCGCAGAATGCCAGTTCTGCCTATCTGCGGCAGGCCGTTCCAATGAGAGGCGCTCCAGGGACACGCCCCGCCGGTTTTTTAGTAAAGGATGGTGCATATCAGATTGATAATCAAAAGTATCTAAGCGAATTCCGGCATGGAGCAGGGTGAGGTTCCCTGCGTCGGGGTCCAGGGTGGGAAGCGCGTTGGGGAACAGGTTGCCGGCACGGGCAAGGGGGTATCGGCGCCTCAGGTCGGCCGTGTCCGGCGTAAGAGCTATCCACTGGCCGGGCGGCAAGAGGCAGGAGACCTTGATTGAACTTTCGCGGGTGCTGTAGCCTTCTTTGGCGGTGTTGTACAACACCAGCCCCCGCAGCTCCAGGGTTCTCGCAGAGGCATTGTAGAGCTCGATGAAATCCTTGCCTCCCGGCTGAGGGTCAAAAAGCAACTCGCTGATCCGCAGCTCTCCAGGGGCAGGGCTCTGTGCATCCGCGCCATAAAAACTGCTGCAGACCGCAAAAAAGAGGACGGAAAGGGATTTTTGGTACATGTCAACCGGGTTTATCAGACCTGGCACACCTCAAAAACAGGCGTTTTGCCGCGCCTGAACACTTTCTGCACCAAGTCTGTGAATTAAAGCGATGCAAGGTAAGGGTTTATGCGTTATCTTTGCCGCGCCTTTGCCCGACCGCGCTGTTCGTAAATCATCCTAACTTGAAAAGCAAGGGTCTGGCAATCATCAAACTAATGTTTTTTTAGCCCAATAACCAGATAAAACAGACTAGAACAATGATTTGTCAGAAGGTCTAAATTTTTGCAAAAATGAAAGTAGCAGTAGTCGGCGTGACCGGCCTGGTCGGCGGTATTATGTGCCGCGTCCTGGAAGAACAGGACTTTCCGGTATCTGAGTTCATACCGGTGGCTTCCGAAAAATCGGTGGGCAAGGAAGTGGTGTTCAAAGGAAAAAATTACGAAGTCATCGGAATGAAAGAGGCCGTGGCCCTGAGCCCGGATATCGCTATCTTTTCGGCAGGAGGCGGGACTTCCTTAGAGTGGGCGCCTCGCTTCGAAGCCGCAGGCTCCGTCGTGGTGGACAATTCCTCCGCCTGGCGTATGGCTCCCGATAAAAAATTGATCGTGCCGGAAATCAACGCGGATACCCTGGGCCCGGACGATAAAATCATCGCCAACCCCAACTGCTCTACCATACAAATGGTGCTGGCCCTGGCCCCCCTGCACCGTCAATTCCACATCCGCCGCATTGTGGTATCCACGTACCAGTCTATCACCGGCACGGGGATGAAGGCGGTAAAACAATACCAGCTCGAGCGCAAAGGGTTCCATCCTAAACCAGAGGAAATGGCCTACCCCTATCAAATCCTGGAAAATTGCCTGCCCCAGTGCGATGTATTCCTCGACAATGGCTATACCAAAGAGGAAATGAAACTCGTACACGAGACGCGGAAAATCCTGGGCGACCAGTCTATCCGCATCACCTCTACTACCGTTCGCGTACCCGTCGTCGGCGGGCACTCCGAATCGGTCAACGTGGAGTTCGAACACCCCGTGAGCCCGGATGAAGCCCGCGAACTGCTGCGCGCCACACCGGGTATCATCGTACAGGACGACCCGTCTAAAAACGAGTACCCGATGCCGCTGACGAGCAAAGACCGCGACGAGGTCTTCGTGGGCCGCATCCGCCGCGATGAATCGGTCGAAAATGGCCTCAACCTCTGGATCGTAGCCGATAACCTGCGCAAAGGGGCGGCTACCAACGCCGTCCAGATCGCGTGGTACCTCTATCGCAACGGGCTCGCTGGTTCCCGGGTATGACTCGGCCCCGGGCCGCTTTTTAAGGAAAATCAAAAAGTGGGTTGGATACCAACCAATTTTATGTACTTTTGAACCATATTTATAAGGATACCGCCCGAAAATGGCCAAAACCATGCCGGCGGGTATCGCACAACAGGGACGAATTGGATTTACTAACGAAAGGAGCCAGATGTTATGAAGACGAAGCTCGTGCTTTGGGGCACTAACGCACAGGATGAACGCGTATTGGTCGCTTTGGAATTATTGCCACAGGAGAACTTGGTAAAGGCGTACACCTTCCCGGAAGCAGTAGCAACGGAAGAGTTCAGCCAGCGCCTGCTCGATGAATGGCGGGACGGCAAACCCGTGGATTTCCCGGAGGGTTTTGTGTTGGAGGAAAAGGAGTTGACTCTATCAGAAAGCATCCTGCCAAAAGGAATCAAACCGGAACGCGATGATATCATTCAACGCGCCCAAACAGAGTGGCACTTCGTCGTGCTATCCTCTAAACTGCACGCCGCTTACTTGTCTGAACTGAAGGAAATCAAAGAGCGTATCGCCAACTTGCCGCGTTTCGATTCTTCTGTGTGGGACGAACTGAAAAACTTCTGGAATAAAGTCCAGGTGCAGGTGCGAGACAAAAACTTGTTCCGCGAACACGGCGACGCCCTGAGGGACCTCACCAACGAACTCTTCACAGACCTCAAAGGCCTGCGCAATAAACTGGACCACGAATTCGACCAGCTCTCCAAAGACAACTACGAACGCTTCCAGGCCGCCCTCGCTGAAATCGAACGCAAAGCGACCAGCGGCGCCCGCCTGCAACCGCTCTTCGACGAACTGAAAGAGCTGCAACGCAAATTCCGCGAATCCCGCTTCAATAAAGAACATCGCAATAAGGTCTGGGATGCCCTCGACAGCATGTTCAAAACCGTCAAGGAAAAACGTTTCGGGGCCACTTCTTCTGCCCCTGAAGACAACTCCGCCGCAGAACGCCTCACCCGCCGCTACGAAGGCCTCCTCACCGCTATTGATAAAATGGAGAAATCCATCAAACGCGATGCCGATGACCTCGATTTCCAAAAGCGAAAGGTGGAATCAACCGATGGCCAACTGGAAGCCCAGCTCCGCCAAGCCAAAATTCTGATGGTCGAGGAACGCATCCGCTCCAAACAGGAAAAACTGGACGAAATGCTCCACACCCGTACCGACCTCGAAAAGCGTATGGCTTCCCAAAAGGAACGCGACGCCCGCCGGGTGGAAAAGGAAAAATTGGAGGAAACAAAAAAAGCTATCCAGGATAAAATCGCATCCGAGATAAAAGCCGCTGCCGACGCCCGCGAAGAGGATACCGAAAAACTGGAAAAATTGGCCAGCGAACTGAGCAAGTCCAAAAAACGCCCCGCCAAAGAATCCCTCGTGGATGTAGTCTCCGCCGCTCTCTCCGATAGCCTCGAAGATATGGTGGATACCGTGAAAGCAGTGGCTGAAGTGGTCGGAGATAAAGTGGAAGAAGCCTTCTCTGAAGCGAAAGAGAACCTCCAGGACGCATTGCAGCCAGAACCGGAACCAGACGACGCAGTAGCGAATGCCAAACCGGCCCCCGATACGCCCACCGGATCCGATGAGACCCCGCAGGCCTCCGCACCCGCTCCGCAGTCGCCCGAAGGAGAGTCGCTACCCGAAGAGTAGCCTTATTACCAGGGAGTCATCGAGAGGGTAACAATTAAACACCGCTTCCGCTGTGTGCCATACCCAAAAAAGAGGGGCTGTCCAAACCGGACAGCCCCTCTTTTTTTATTCATATTACAGTATTAAGTAATGTAATGCGCTACATCATTTTTTATTTTCTGCCTTTTTCTCAAAAAAAATCACAATTTAAAAAGAACAAAACAACTTAATTTTTTCACAAAATTTTACGAATAGAATATATTTTAAGACATAAATAGCTGATTATTATACACTATTAGTTTATATGTGCTTTTTTTATCACAAAAAAAATTTTCACAACGTTTGATTTTTGTCTTTGCGCTTCCTTGAAAAGCGTTGCACATTTGTACTGTGAGAAGGAAATAAGTGAGGCGAGAAGCAAACCCGAAAAAGTCGGGTCCAAAGTTTGAATATGTTCATGGGATTATAATCGAGGTGGCCAATCGTCCCGGATTTTTTCGGGACGATGCCCACACTTTCCAATCCCAACCAAGATAAATGCTCAAAAAAAAGGTGGGCTAAAAAGCCCACCCTCAGGTAAATAGGTCATGCTCATGGGATTATGACAACGAAAATGTCATGAGATTATAACTTCGGTAGTACACTGCTGCTGTTAGCACAGCAAACCTAATAAGGTTATTTGATTCCTCAAAATTTTTTGCGAGAAATCTGCTGACAAAATAATTTTGGATATGTTCATGGGATTATAATAAGGGTCGCGCTTCGGTGCGACTTTTTTTTTGCCCTGCCGCGATTCCCCTTCCGGCATCCCGCCACTTTCCCTATTTTTGCGCCCGAACAAAAGCAACGCGTATGCAACAGCACCTTAGCGACCAGGAAATCATCCGCCGCGAAAACCTGAAAGAGCTTCGAAACCTCGGGATAGACCCCTATCCGGCAGAGGCCTTCCCCGTCAACGCCCTCGCCGCCGAAATCCGCCAGGGCTTCGACCCGGAATCCGGCAACTTCCAGGACGTTTGCCTGGCCGGCCGCATCATGATGTCCCGCGTCATGGGAAAGGCTTCTTTCGCAGAACTACAGGACTCCAGCGGGCGAATCCAGCTCTATATCGCCCGCGACGAAATCTGCCCGGGCGAAAACAAAGACCTATACAATGTCGTCTTCCGGAAATTACTCGACCTGGGCGACTTCATCGGCATCACTGGCTATGCCTTCCTCACCAAAACCGGTGAGCTGACCATCCACGTCAAAACGCTCAAGCTGCTCGGCAAATCGCTGCGCCCCCTGCCCGTAGTCAAAACCCGCATCAACGAAGAAACCGGAGAAACCGAAACGTACGACGCGTTCTCCGACCCTGAGCTGCGCCACCGCCAACGCTATGTGGACCTCACCGTAAACCCGCACCTCAAAGAGACCTTCGTCAAAAGGAGCCGCATCGTATCGGCTATGCGCCGCTTCTTCGACGCGAAAGGCTGGCTCGAGGTGGAAACGCCTATCCTGCAGCCCATCCATGGCGGTGCGGCAGCCCGGCCTTTCACCACCCACCACAATACCCTCGACATGCCGCTCTTCCTGCGCATCGCCAACGAACTCTACCTCAAACGCCTAATCGCAGGGGGCTTCGACGGAGTGTATGAAATCGGGAAAATGTTCCGCAACGAGGGGATGGACCGCACCCACAACCCAGAGTTCACCTCCATGGAAATCTACGTCGCCTACAAGGACTACGACTGGATGATGCGCATGGTCGAAGAATGCCTCGAATACATCGCCCGGGAAGTAAATGGCGCCACAACAGTCCAATTGGAAGGCCATGTCGTGGAGTTTGCAGGCCCCTACCGCCGCCTGTCCATGTACGAGGCTATCCAGGCTCACACGGGCTACGACGTCGCTGAAATGGACGAAAGCCAGCTCCGGGACCTCTGTCGGCTGCTGCGCATAGATACCGACCCCTCCATGGGAAAGGGCAAACTAATTGACGAAATCTTCGGGGAAAAAGTGGAGCCTCACCTCATCCAGCCAACCTATATCACCGACTATCCCATCGAAATGACGCCGTTGGCCAAGTCCCACCGCTCTAAACCCGGACTGGTGGAGCGCTTCGAACTATACGTGAATGGAAAGGAAATCGCCAACGCCTACACCGAGCTGAACGACCCCATAGACCAGCGCGAACGATTTGAAGAGCAACTCCGCCTGGCCGCCCGCGGCGACTTCGAAGCAATGGCCCTCGATGAGGATTTTCTGCGCGCCCTGGAGTACGGCATGCCCCCTACGTCGGGCCTGGGCATCGGCATAGACCGCCTTACGATGATGCTCACCAACCAGCATACTATTCAGGAAGTGCTCTTTTTCCCGCAGATGAAACCGGAAAAAAGCCATAAAGAAAGCGAAGGTTAAATAGCCTTGTTGCGGGGGGGCTAATCGCTCCTCTTTTGACGAGACCCCCGGCCATTCAGCCCGGATCCCTTAGGACACGGTGAAACTTGACCAGGTGCCGGGGGTCCTGCTCGTTGTAGAGGCATAGGATGAGCGTGCTTCGCTTGCGGCTATCTGCGGGGAAAAGTATTTTCACGGGGTTGTGTA
The DNA here is from genome assembly GCA_964607915.1 of uncultured Haliscomenobacter sp. GTDB lineage: Bacteria > Bacteroidota > Bacteroidia > Chitinophagales > Saprospiraceae > JADJPL01. The sequence goes on along the minus strand of CAZSMU010000004.1, from coordinate 32,402 downwards.
CGTATCCGTTGTCTTCGAAGAGCAAAATCTGTCGGTTGCGGGTAGGTAGGCGGAACAACAGCAACTCTTCGGCATCCCTGGGCAGGGGCACGTCCCCATAGCCTTCTTCCTGCAGGAACTGCCGGACCATAGCATAGCTGTGCGCCAGGCTCGCCCCTGCAAATACCGTGCGGTACTCGTATCCGTCGCTTTCCCCGCCCAGATAGTTCGATCCTGCTGCTGGAAATGCCTCTCGCAAAGACATATAGGCCCTATTTTATGTGGTTTCCTGCCAAACCATCTCCCCGTCGCGGTTGATGTACCCCCACCTGCCGGCTACTCCCACGCGGGCGAGCCCGTTTTTAAAAGGCAGGGCCCACTCGTATTTTCCGGGGATGGCCCGAAAGCCCTCGGCATCAATAAAACCCCAAGTACTGCGCAGGCATACCGGTGCGAGACCTTCGCTGAAAACGCCGGCGTTCTGATACTGGAGCGGGATGAGCGTATCGCCCTGCTTGCCGATGTACCCGAAGCGGCGGTTGATGCCTACCGGTGCCAGCCCCTCGCTGAAATCGCCGGCAGCGGTGTAGCGGGGTTCTACTACCAGCTCCCCGAGATCGTTGAGGTAGCCATAGAGCCCTTCGGATCGCACAATGGCCATGCCCTCGAAAAAATCGCCGTTGGAGATATCAGGGGAGTAGTCAAACCGGGGCGGCAACAAGAGCCGCCCGTAGCGGTTGACCAGTCCCCACTTGCCCTCGTGGACCACCGAAGCCACCTGCTGCTGGAAAGCGCTGCAGTGCGCGTAGGGGAGTTCAAACTGGAGGACTCCTGAGCGATCTATGTACCCACAGCCGCCTTCAAAGCGGATAGGGGCCAACCCTGCCCGGAAATCGCCCGCCCAGTCGAACTCCGGCGCGATGGCCAGCTCACCCTCAGCGGTGGTGTATCCATAGCCGTCGCCGAGTTTTATGGCGGCCAGGCCTCCTGAAAAATCAGCTGCTTCTTCAAATTGGATGGGGATGGCCAGCGCCCCCTGTTCGTGGATATACCCCCAGCGGCGCACGAGCTGCACCCGTGCCAGCCCTTCTTCGAAGTACCCGATATAGTTGAAGAACTGCCGGAGGTACAAACGGCCCAAAGGGTCGAGAGGTACCAACTTATCGTTGAGACGCACCCGTGAAAAGCCGTTGTAAAAATCGTCCGCGTGGTAGTACTGCGGCTCGATCACGACCCGGCCTTCCCGGTCCATGAACCCATACCTGCCCTGTTCCCTGATTTTGAATAACGGCTGTTCCATACGACCTATTGCGGATGCGGACTGGGTTTAGCCAAACGATGCGATGACGTCCACGTTCCCTTTCACCCGCTGCCCCAGGCGAACCTGAACGGCGGCATCGGCGGGCAGGAATATGTCGGCCCGGGAGCCAAATTTGATAAAACCAAGCTGCTGCCCCTGGCGGACAGTATCCCCTGCCTTGAGGTAGGTCACGATGCGGCGCGCCACCGCCCCGGCAATCTGGCGTATCAGTACGCTCCCATAGTCCCCTTGTACCACCACGGTGCTGCGCTCGTTCTCCGTAGAGGCCTTTGGATGCCATGCCGCCAAGTATTTCCCTGGGTGGTAGGCGCTGTATTCGACTTTACCGGAAAAGGGTACTCGGTTGATGTGTACGTTGAGCGGCGACATGAATACGGATACCATGATGCGCTTGTCGTGGAAGTATTCGCTTTCTTCTACCATCTCGATGACGACGACCTTGCCGTCGGCAGGCGAATATACGAGCTTTTCATCCGCTACCGGTACCGGTCGCCTGGGGTTGCGAAAAAACTGGAGGATAAAAAGAAAGAATACCCCCGAGCCAATTATCAACCAGGGCTGTATCCGGGGAAACCAACCGCTGAGGAACAAATTGACCAGCAGCAACGCGGCCAAAGTGATCAGAATGGTCATTAAGCCTTCTCTGTGGATGCGCATGAACTCTATATTTTAGGTGTAAAGGTAGCTAAATCTGTTGAGGTTTGTGGCAGGGTCCCCGAACATGCTCTTATGCCGTCAAAAACAGGTAAGCCATCGTAAAAGGAAGATGAAAAATGAATCCGTCGAAGCGGTCGAGGAAGCCCCCGTGACCGGGCAGGAGACTCCCGGAGTCTTTCATCTGCATGCTGCGCTTGAACATGGACTCGACCAGATCGCCCAGGGAGCCAAATACGAATACCAACAGGCCGAGCACCAGCCACTCGTGCAGGGAAATGGCGGGAAACAAGACCGCGTTGAGCAGCGCTATCGCCGTGGTCAGGACGCCGGCGCCGGCAATGCCCTCCCAGGTCTTTTTGGGCGAGATGCGGGGAAAAAAAGGCGTGCGCCCTATGCGCGACCCCACTATGTAAGCCCCGCTGTCGTTGGTCCAGTTTAAGAAGAGAAGGCCGAGCAGAAGGTCCATGCGGTAGCCGCCGCCAGACGGCAACACGATGAGCTCCATCAGCGCAAAAGGCAGCCCTATATATATAATGCCTATAAAAGCACTGCCAATATCCCGGAAGGGGTCGCTGCGGTTCCCAAAAAGTACGAGGAGGAAGATGAGGAACAGGAAAGGTGCAAATCCCATCGCCAGGTGCGCAGTCGGGATGCCCGAAAGGACTTCAAAGCGGTATAGCCCAACGATGAGATAGGGGAGGAGCCCCGCCAACAGACTGAAAAAGCGCAAGGTCCTGGCCGGTACATCCGCCCCGCTGATCTGCGCCGAGAGGAATTCCCAAAGGCAAATCGCTAGAACGGCCCCGAACAGCAGGGCAAAAGCCAATGGCCCCGCCAGGATACCCCCCAGCATGACGAGCACAAAGAAAAAAGAAGTGAGCATCCGCAAGCGGAATCCGTCGAGTGCCATAGCTTGTGGTTTGAGAGCCGTCAGGCTCTTTTTTTGATCTCCCTGCCCGCCCAAACCAGCAGGAGTAAAGGGAGTAGGCCCACTAACCAGTGGGGCTGGTCTATTTTTTCAGGGTCTATTTGATCCATCTTTTCTGCGAAAAAGTACTGCGCTACCAGCTGGGCACTGTTGAAAAAAAAGTGCGCGACTATGGGTACCCATAGATTGCGGCTCCACAGGTACAAATACCCCAACAGACCGCCCAACAACATGCGGGGCAGAAAGCCGGCAAACTGGAAGTGGATGGCGCTGAACAGGAGAGCCGTAAGCCACACCGCTATATGGTCGTTGCGCAGGCGTGCGTGCAGCCGGGGCTGCACCCAGGCCCGGAATACCAACTCCTCGCCAAAAGCGGCTACAAACCCTACTATGGAAAGGTTCAACACCAGTTCCATCGGCCCGTCCATCTCGATGAAGGCTTTCACCACCTCCCCCGCTGAACGTTCCATCGCCTCCAGGGCAGGCGGAAGCGGAAACTGCAGGTTCCACCAATAGAGGTACTGGGCCAGGGGAAACCCAAGGGCCACAAAGCCCATCCCGTACCACAGGACCGGCCACTTTTGGGGCTTCACCAGCCCAGTCGCTTCGGGCCAGCCCTCCCGGTACAAGGCGTACGCAAGGCCAAGGGCTGGGATGCTGAACGTGCATAAGTGCGTCAGGAGCGTGCTCAACCGCAGGGCGTCGCGGGTAAAACGGGACATGCTCCCGTCCTCGCTGCCAATAAGCTGCGACGGATCCAGGCCCGCCTGCATGAAAACCAATGCCGATAAAAGGTTGCCAAAGAACATGCCAAAGAGCATGAGCCCTAAAAGATACCCCAATGCGCGCAGCGATGTCGCTCTTTCCTCCATTGCGTATTGTATTTAAACGGCCAAAGGTACAAAATCTTCACGGGAATAATTCCGGATTCCATCCCACAGAGCGTACTTTTACCATTCGTCTGATTTTAAAAAATAAATCTGCCATGACCAAACTCAGCGTCAACATCAACAAAGTCGCCCTGATTCGCAATTCCAGGAAGGGCAACCAGCCAGACCTCGCCAAAATCGCGCAAGACTGCGAGGCGTTCGGCGCACAGGGCATCACCGTACACCCGAGGCCGGACCAGCGCCATATCCGCTACAGCGATATTCCTCTCCTGCGCAGCCTGCTGCGCACCGAGTTCAACATCGAGGGGAATCCCGTGCCGGAATTCATGGAACTGGTCCTGGCCAACCCGCCGCAGCAGTGTACCCTGGTACCCGATAGCCCCGATGCCCTGACGTCCGACCAGGGCTGGGATACGGTGGCCCATGCCTCTTTTCTTAAGGAAACCATCGCTGCCTTGCACGAAAAGGGAATCCGCGCCTCCGTGTTCGTGGACCCCGTTCCGCGCTTTGTGGAAGGGGCCAAAGCAGTGGGAGCCGACCGGATCGAATTTTATACGGGTAAATATGCTCACGATTTTACCCTCGACCCAGAGGCAGCCGTGGCGGCACATGCGGAATGCGCCCTCCTGGCCGCACAAATTGGCATTGGAGTCAATGCAGGGCACGACCTCAATCTGGAAAACCTCCGGTTTTATCGCGAAAAGGTGCCCAACCTGCTGGAGGTATCCATCGGACACGCCCTGATTTGCGATGCGCTATACTTCGGACTGAAAAATACCATCCAAATGTATTTGAGGCAGTTAGAGGGAATATGAATAAGAGGTCAGCGAGGGGATAAAAAAGAGTCATGGAGCTACACAAAGGCTCTTAGAGAGAGCCCGACCGCGCTATGTAACCGAAAAAAGGGTTGAAGTGCTCGAAAAAGGGCCTTTTTGACCTATTCGAGGATTCCCGTCGCAACAAGTTTAAAGAAAGGCCATTGCAACGTGCGAGAAAATATTTTGTTCGTATAGACAAGGAAAATTCGACGATTTTTTTTCATAAAAAAAAGAAAAAGTTAAATTTGTTTGTGAGAACTCGTACACGTGCCGTTTCGTCCGAAATCACAAGGACTTTTTAACACCAAATGGCTTTACAAACGGGCTCTAAAACAGCCCAAAGTGCACATATTTTTTTACAAACAAAATTCAGGATTTTATGAAAAAACTCTCACTAGTGATTTTGCTAGTTCTGGGAGCCTTGGGTTTTGCCCTTGCTCAACGGACGATCACCGGAAAGGTGACCGACACAAAGGGTGAACCCCTGATCGGCGCCAGCATCTTGGTCGTTAAGACTACGGTCGGAACGGTTACAGACCTGGATGGCTCCTTTTCCCTCGAGCTCCCCGCCGGGAGCAACGTGCTTTCCGTAAGCTATACGGGCTTCACGTCCAAAGAGGTCGAAGTGGGCAACCAGTCGGTCATCAACGTACAGTTGGAAGAAGGCCAGGTGCTCCAGGAAGTCATCGTCACCGCTCTGGGTATCCAGAAGCAGCCGCGGGAAGTGGGCTTCTCCGTGGCCCAAATCAAGGGCGAGGACCTGACCCAGGCCAAAGTAAACCGCCTGCAGAACGGCCTCGTAGGCAAAGTGTCCGGCTTGAACGTCTCAACGGTCAATAACGGTATCGGCGCCGACACCCGGATCGTCCTCCGCGGTATCCGCTCGCTGACGGGCAACAACCAGGCCCTGCTCGTAGTGGACGGCACTCCGATGCCGCTCGGCTTCATCAGCTCCATCAACCCCAACGACGTCGAAAACGTCAACGTGTTGAAAGGCGCCAACGCCGCTACTCTCTACGGCCCGGAAGGGGTGAACGGGGTTATCGTGGTGACGACGAAAAAAGGCGGCGCCTCGGCCCGCCCCCAAATCACCATCGGCAACTCTACCTTGTTTGAAAAGGTATCCTTCATGCCGGAATTCCAGACGCGCTTCGGCTCGGGCTCCTCTACCAACGCATTCGGCGACGGTATCTACGACCCGATCGAGAACCAGTCCTGGGGCACGGAATTCGACGGCAAAATGATCCAGGTAGGCCAGGTGACGGAAGACGGCAAAGTGCAGGAAATCCCCTACACCTACCTGCCCGACGAAAAATTCAACTTCTGGGATATCGGCCAGAACATCCAGAACGACGTGTCCGTCCGCACCGGCGATAAGAACTCCAACTTCTTCTTCTCCGTGCAGAACGTGGGCATCAAAGCGACTATGCCCGGCGATGAGAGCAACCGCACCACCGTGCGCCTCAACGCAGGAAAGACGATGGGTATCTTCAACGTGGGTATGAACTTCGGCTACGCCCAGACGAATACCGACCGCACCACCTCCGGCAACGTGTACTGGCATGTCGTGAACACGCCTGGCAATATCCCCATCACGGCGTACAAAGACCACCTCAACGATTACTGGTCTAACGTGAACAACTACTTCAACGACTACTATCCGAACCCGTACGCCACGATTTACAACTATCGCCAGGATAACCGCAACGACGATTTCTTCGGCAACGTCGTGCTCGGACTGAAACCGACCAAGTGGTTGAACATCACCAACCGCCTCGGCTACAACATGAACTCCTACTTCGAGCACAACATCAACCGCAACATCGTATATTCGGATTATGCGATCCACCACCGCTCCTTCGCCAGCTCCGGCGAGCAAAAGGCTTCGGTGTCGGATTACAACTACTTCTACACGCGCCTCAACAACGAGCTCGTAGCCACTACCGAACACAACGTGGGCAAACTGAATGTCAAGGGCCTACTCGGCAACCTGACGCGCCAGACGTTCTCCAAAGGGACCTTTGTGTCGGGCAGCAACCTCGTCATCCCGACCTTGTTCAACGTCGCCAACCGCACGGGCGAGCCGGGTGCTTCTTCTTCGTTCTCTGATTCGCGCCTCTCCTCCGTATTCGGTAGCTTGACCTTGGGGTACAACAACTACCTCTTCCTCGAACTGACGGGCCGTAACGACTGGGACAGCCGCCTTCCGGTGGACAACCGCTCCTACTTCTACCCGGGCGCCAGCGCTTCCTTGATCGTGACGGACCTCATCCCCGCCCTGGCAGAGGGCAAGCTGCTCAGCTCCCTCAAACTGAAGGGCGCCTACGCCAGCACGGGTAACGTAAACGTCGGAACCTACTCGCTGGAGTCCACGTTCTCCCAGGCCGGTGGCTTCCCCTACGGCTCCCTGCCCGGCTTCACAGCAGACAACAATATCAACAACCCTGCTATCCGTCCGGAAATCGTCAACTCCCTGGAGTTCGGTGCCGAGTTCGCGTTCTTCAACAACAACGTACTCTTCGACGTAGCTTACTACAACCAGAACAACAACGATCAGGTCATTCCGGTCAGCATCTCCAACTCCACAGGTTTCTCCTCCGCCCTGCTCAACGCCGCCGAGTTCAACAACTGGGGCTGGGAATTCGACCTCAAGTTCCTGCCGCTGGTCCGCGCAGGTGCCTTCACCTGGGAAGTGTCCACCAACTTTACCTACAACAACTCGGAAGTGCTCTCCATCTACGAAGGCCTGAACGAACTGGGTATCGGCAACACGTCCTTCGCTATCGTCGGCTACCCGGCTTTCGTCCACAAACTGAAAGACTGGTTGCGCACCCCCGACGGCCGCGTCATCATCGACCCGCTCAGCGGCTACCCGCAGCAGAACCCGGTCAACACGATCTTCGGCAACACCAACCCGAAGCATATCTTCGGCCTCAACACGGACTTGTCCTACAAGAACCTGTCCATGAAAATCGTTGCAGAATACCGCGGCGGCAACTACATCTTCAACCAGATCGGTCAGGATGCCGACTTCACAGGCGTGACCAAGCTCTCCGGCACCAACGGCCGCCAGCGCTTCGTCTTCCCCAACTCTGCCTACTCTACGGACGGTGGAACGACCTACGTGGACAATGCGGATATCGTAGTCAAAGACGCACACTACTCCTTCCTCCAGGCCAGCGCCTTCCGCGCTGTACAGACCAACTACTACAGCTCGGCTGCCTTCTGGAAAATCCGCGAAGTGGTCCTCAACTACAATGTGCCGGCAAAACTTCTGGGCGGCGGCAAATACATCAAAGGGGCTTCTGTATCCCTCGTAGGCCGCAACCTGCTGATGTTCCGCCCGAAAACGAACCAGTGGACAGACCCCGAGTTCTCCAACACGACGGGCAACGCCATCGGTCTGACCTCCCTGGGCCAAACGCCTCCTACCCGGATCTTTGGGTTCAACGTAAACCTGACTTTCTAACCCATCAATCTATCGTTCAATATGAAAATGTACAATAAATATATCCTCATCCTTGCCCTCACCGTGCTCTCGGGCGCTTGTACCCAGGACTTCCTGGATGTCAACAACGACCCCAACCGCGCAGTGGAAAGCAACATCACCGCCAAGCTCGTACTGCCCCAGGCTATGTTGAACACGGCCAACCGGGTCGGCACCAGCTACGGGTTCCTCGGCCACTGGCTGGGATACTGGTGCCCGAGCGCCAACTACGCACCGAACGCAGAAGAGCAGACCTACAGCATCACGACCAACTTCGGAGCCGGCCTCTTCAGCGGTATCATGGACAATACCTACGACTATCAGTTCGCTGAAAACAGCGCGGTTCGCGATGGCCAGGATTTCTTCATCGGCGTAGCCAAAGTGATGAAAGCCCATAACTTCGTCTGTCTGGTGGACCTGTACAACAACGTACCCTACACCGAAGCCATGAAGGGCCTCGAGTTCGTGCGCCCGAAATACGACGACGGCAAACTGGTCTATGAAGAGAGCCTCAAGGAAATTGACGCCGCCATCGC
>CAZSMU010000004.1:0-23686 GCA_964607915.1 uncultured Haliscomenobacter sp. | reverse complement strand
GCTTCCGTAGCCCCGGCCTATACGGCCGACAAGCCCAACGCCTTCTACGGCTCCTATGGCTTCAACGTGGCCGGCAACCAGGCGACCGATTTTGTGCGCGCCAACAAGACGTCCATTGATTTCCTCAAGCTGAATGGCGACCCGCGTATCGCATACTTCTACAAGCCCGCCGTTTCCGCGCTTCCCGCCAACGCGGCAGAACCGTTCAAAACGGAGGCGCCGGCCCAGTTCCGCGGCAATGAGTACGGACGTCCAATCGACAACTCGACGTATCCCTACCAAATCGCCAACTACGTATCGCAGGTGGGCGGCGTATCCAGCGCCGGCGCGCAGACCGCTGCTTCCACAGGCCTCGTAAAGGGCTACAACCAGCGCATGTGGATCCTGACCTCGGTAGAATCCATGTTCCTCCAGGCCGAAGCTATCCAGCGCGGCTGGCTGGCCGGCGACAAGGAAGCCGCCTACAAGAACGCCGTGCGCGAATCTTTCCGCTGGCTGAACGTGGACAAGAGCCAGTCGGCTGCCGATGCCGCTTTCAACGCCTGGTACACCGCCCAGGATGAGAACAACAACGGCAACGTCAGCTATGCCGACGCCGCCGACAAGCTGAAGGTCGTACTTTTCCAAAAGTACATCGCCATGAACGGCTCCAACCACCTCGAAGCATGGACGGACTACCGCCGCAACGGTGCCTTCCCGACTATACAGCTCTCTATCAACCCCGGCCGTACTTCTTCGGTCCTTCCGGTGCGCCTGCTCTATCCTCAGCGGGAGTACGACCTCAACACGCAGGCCGTACAAGCCGTGGGCACGATCAACCAGTTTACTTCCAAGATTTGGTGGATGAACTAAGAAAAGCGATTCCTTAAATCGAACAAAAAACGATCCAAGAATGAAAAATTTATTTAAGATAGTTTTACTCGCTTTCCTGGCGTTCTCCCTCAATGCCTGCCTGGAGGATGAACCCATTACAGACTACTCGGAAGAGGCAATCGGCCCGATTGTGCTCATCCCCAACGGCAACTGGCCCTCTGTAGTCAAGGCTAACCCGATAGCTCTGGATTTCAAATCCACAGCGCAGAACATCGATCTCTACGCCCGCGTTTCCTGGGTGAAGCCGCTCGACAAAGATGTCACGGTTACCTTCCAGAAAGACGCTACCATCATTGACGCCTACAACAAAGCCTTCGGGACCAACTACGTCGAGCTGGCCACTGCCGCCTACAAGCTGCCCGGCCTGACCGTCACCATCCCGGCCGGCTCCAAGGAAGTCAAAGTGCCCGTAGAGATTTTTGCCGACAAAATCGACTTGTCCAAGAACAATATGATCGCCTTCCGCCTGACCGACGGAGGTGGCCAACCCGTCGCCAGCAACTTCCGCCAGATCGTGTTCCCGGTATTGGTGAAGAACAGCTACGAGGCCAGCTATAAGGTCACGGGCTACTTCTTCCACCCGAGTGCACCGCGCAGCATCAACGCGTCCAAGTACATGGCTACGGTGAGTGCTGTCCGCTGCGAGGGTCAGGTTGGCGACCTTGGCGGCTGGGGCTTCCAGTTCGACGTGAACGGTAGCAGCATAAACAACTGGGGCGCCGCCGGTGCAACTCCGGCTTCCCCCGCCTCCGGCTTCCTGGCGGTGGACAACCCGGGCAACGTCGCGTTCCCGGTTCCGCTCGGCACCTTCACGCATGCCAACTATCCGAACACCTACGACGCAGGTTCTAAAACCTTCCGCTTCCACTACGGGTACGGCGGGGGGTCGACCAGCCCCAACGGCTGGACCCGCCAGATTGTAGAGGCTTGGGTGCGTCAGTAATTCCTGCATAGCATCTGAACAACACCCGGGGCCGGATAAGTGGTTTTTGTCGAAAAATCATCTATCCGGCCCCTTCTTTTGTAATCTCCGGCACGATTCGGCGTCTTTACTGTAAGGTCTGGGGGAAACGTCCGTCCTTCGCCTTCCGGTTAGAAATACGATATGCGAAACTAAAAACACAGAAACTATGAAAAAAATCACTTTTCTGGCTACCGCCTTCTTTGCCCTCCTGTCGGGCAGCGCCTTCTCCCAGGCCCAGGCGTTCCGCAATTTCATCATAGCCGCCAATTCTCCTACCAATCCCAAAGGAGGAAAAGACGCCTTCCAGGCCCTCGGCGGGGAAGAGCGCTTCGAACTGTCCACCTGGGGCAAGGGCTGGGCTATCTCCCGCGGCGATGAAGTCATCCGCGACGGGTTTTTGTTCAACCTCGATCACGAGAGCAACGATCTCTATGTCCGCGATGAATCCAGCGCCCAGGATGTGGTGGTGGACAAAAACAGCGTGCGCCGCTTCGCTTTGTTCAACGGCACCGATACGGTGTATTTCGTGAAAAGCATCGCCGTGGACCCGCAGAACAAAACCTTCTACCAACTGCTGGGCGGCGACCCCCAGGGAGCCGTAGTCTTGCTGAAGCATCGGGTGGCCAAGTTGATCCCCGTGGATAAAAACGACTATATGCGCAACTTTAACGGGGACTACGCACCGCACTACCAGTCTAAACTCACCTATTACGTGGTGGATGCCCAATCGGGGGTCCACGTTTTCAACAACATCGGCAAAAAGGAAATGCTCGCCTTGTACCCGCAGCAGCAGGAACTCCTCAACGCCTTTTTCGCAACGCATAAGCGCCCCGACGACCGCGCCCTGCACACGCTCTTCGATTCCCTCAACGCGCTTTAAATAAGGTGTAATTCAAAATGTCACAATCTATCGGGGAACCATCCTAAAAATACTTCCATGGATTCGATATTTTGAGAGGCATCGCTGTAAAATGATGTTTGGAAAAATTTGCGCCGGACTGGCCCTTGCCGTCGCCTGGTTCGGCTGTACCCAACCTGATCCTGGCGGATTCCGCCTAAACGTAGATTTGCGCAACGCTAATCCCGGTATGTGCTATTTGTACCGCCTGCCCCTGGATTCCGACCCCGTACTGGTGGACTCCTTCCAGACCACGCAGCTCGACGAGCAATTTGCCCTGGAAGACCCCGGGGCAGCGCCCGGGCAACTCTACCAGCTCCTGCTCGTGGCGGCCCGTTCCTCGCTGTACTTTATTTCAGACACCTTATATATACGTGTAAAAATAAACGCCGTGGACCCGCAGGCGTACAATGTATTCGGCTCGCAGGCCTCGCAGGGGCTGCAAACGCTGCAGCGCACGCAAAAGAACCTATCCGACAGCCTCTACATCCTCGGCAATAAAATCCAGAACGGCTTTGGCGACCCTGACGCGCTGACGAGGCAGTCGGAGGCGCTGCGCAGTCGGCTCAATGAAAATATGCTCCAATTCTCCGATACGGTTGCCCATCCTCTCGCTGCCCTGTTCATCGGGCAGCAGGTGGACTTCGGCGGTAAGGCAGCCCTCCACAAGGCATTTACAGCCCGCCTTGCCCGCCGCTTTCCGGCCGATACAGCCATTCAGCGCTACGTGCAGCGGATGCGCGATTATTTTTCCCTCCTGGACACCGAGTACGAGGTGGGCGATACCCTGCCCAAAGCCTCTTTCACCGACCTCCGCGGTAGACCTGTGGTTCCTGGTGCAACGCCCTATGTCTTGCTGGAATTCTGGGCCTCCTACTGCCCGCAGTGCCTGGAATCACTACAGTCCAAAAGGGCCTTGTACGAAAAATACCGGGCAAAAGGTTTTGAAATCATCGCATTTTCCGTGGATGAAAACCCGAAGATGCTGGAGGCGGAAATGGTAAGGGCAGCATTCCCCTGGCCGGTCGTAGCCGATTTCAAAGGCTGGTCGGGGAAAGGACCCCAGACGTACAAGATAGATAAAATTCCTTCCAATTTCCTGCTGGGTCCCGACGGGCGGGTGCTGGCAAAAAATGCGAGCGACGCTGCGCTGCGCGACATACTGGAAAAAAAGTAAACTATAGCGTAATTTACAAAAATATGAACTTATCTACATAGATTTTACCGAAAAAAAGCCTGTTTTTTGAGCATTTTTTCAAAATATTTTCTGAAAAAAGGAAAAAGATGGTAGCAAGCGCTTGTTGATTTCCGGCAAACCGTTATTTTCGTTCCAAACTTGTATTGATCACTTAATTTAAATCAGGTTTAGTATGAAAAAACACTTACTAGCGCTCGTGCTGGTGGTGTGTTCCGTTGTTACTGCATTGGCGCAGCGGACCATTACCGGTACAGTGTCTGATGAACAAGGCGAGCCGCTTATCGGCGCGAGTATCCTGGTAAAGGGTACATCCACAGGTACGGTCACTGACCTCGACGGGAAGTACAGTATCAATGTTCCTGCCGGCCAGTCCACGCTGGTCTATTCCTACACGGGCTACGTGACCAAAGAAGTCGTTACAGAGGCTTCCAACGTCATTGATGTATCCCTGGCCGAAAGCGCAGAGCAGCTTTCCGAGGTCCTGGTCACGGCGATCGGTATCCAGCGCGACAAGAAAGCGATGGGCTACGCGGTCACCAACCTGGGAAGCGAAGACCTGCTGCAGAAGTCGGAAGTGGATCCGGTGCGCGCCGCTGCCGGCAAAATCCCCGGTGTATCCATCTCGGGTGCAGGGGGTGGCCCGGGCCAGTCCACCAAGATCAACATCCGCGGCTTCTCCTCGCTGACCGGCAACACGCAGCCGCTGTTCGTCGTGGACGGTATCCCCTTCGACAACTCGGTCAACAGCGCACGGGGCTCCGGCTCCGGCAACCAGACCTCCAGCCGCGGTTTTGACCTCGATCCGAACAACATCGAGTCCATGACCATCCTGAAGGGTGCTGCTGCTGCTGCCCTCTACGGCTCCCGCGCCACCAACGGCGTCGTCGTGATCACGACGAAAACGGGTGGCAAAAATGCGCGCAAAGGCCTGGAAGTAACCTACAACTCTTCCTACCAGCTCGAGCAGATCTCTGGTATCCCCGAGTACCAAAACGTGTATGGCCAGGGCTCCAACCAGGTCTATAACGGCGGTTTCATCGGCAACTGGGGCAACCCCTTCGCTGAGCACGTAGATCGCCTGAACTCCACGTACGGCACCAACTACTCCAAGACCATCGTGCCGGGCTACCCGGAAGGAACGGTACCGCACCCGCTGGTCTCCGGCGGTTTCGCCGGCCCGCGCTTCCCGAGCGTGTTCCCCAACCTGATGGAGCCCACACCGGGCAACCCGAGCGTACTGCGGGCTAAGCCGGTGCCCTACCGCCCGTACGATATCGTAGGCCCCTTCTTCCAGGATGGCAGCCTCTTTGAAAACTCCCTCAACATCGCTGCTGGTGGTAAAGAGGGCTCTTTGAGCGCTGTGGTCTCCCGCATGAGCAACGAGGGTATCGTGCCCAACTCTGAGGCCGGGCGTACCTCGCTGAGCTTCGGCGGTAATGCCAAGCTGAGCAACGGCCTTCTGGTCAACGGTAACGTGACCTACGTCAACACGACCCAGGCCACTCCGCCGACGGCCGGCTCTATCTTCGGCGGTAACTTCTCCGGTACTTCGGATGGTTCCATCTTTACGCGTCTGTTCTTCCTCCCGCGTAACTTCGACATGATGGAGCAAAACCCCGAAGGCATCCCCTATCCGTTCGAAAACCCGACGACGGGCGATAACGTGTTCTACCGCGCACTCGACAGCCCGCGCTGGCTCGTGAAGAACAACCGCTACTCCAGCAACGTGAACCGCGTCTATGGCAACATCGCCCTGAGCTACGAAGTACTGCCCTGGCTGAGCTTCACAGCCCGTGGGGGTATGAACACCTACCACGACTCCCAGAAGAGCGTCGAGCGCCCGGGTGGCGTGGCCGACCCCGACGGCGAAGTCTGGACTAACGACGTGTCGAACCAGGAAATTGACCTGAACTACCTGTTCACGGCTACCAAAAACATCACCGACGACCTCGACTTCCGCCTCATCGGTGGTTTCAACTGGAACCAGCGCGAGTACAAGTCGAACTACGTCGTAGGCGACCAGGTCATCACGCCGACCTTGCTGACGACGAACGCTACCGCCGTACAGCTCTCCCGCGAATTCCGCCGCAAGCAGCGCTTCTACGCAGGCTATGGCGACCTCCAGCTCGGCTATAAGAACTACCTCTACCTGGGTATCACCGCGCGCAACGACTGGTCTTCCACGCTGCCCGCCGCCAACCGCAGCTTCTTCTACCCGGGCGTGAATACCTCCTTCGTGTTCACCGACGCCTTCGGCCTGGTGAGCAACTTCCTCGGCTATGGCAAAATCCGCGCTGCATGGACTCAGGTGGGCAACGAAGCTTTTGCCTATGCCACGGCTACGCCTTATTTCCTGAGCGCACCGTTTACGACGGGCGCTGGCTCCATCTTGAACCGCGCTACCCTCGGCGACCGCCTCGGCAACGCCAACCTGGTGAACGAGTTGACCACCGAGCTCGAATTCGGTGCCGACCTGCGCTTCTTCCGCAACCGGGTAGGTATTGACTTCACCTACTTCTACCGCAAATCCACCGACCAAATCACAGCAGCCCAGGTGCCCAGCTCTTCTGGCTTTACGGAAGCAGTTGTGAACGCAGGTCAAATTGACAACAAAGGGATTGAAGTATCGCTCAACCTCGTGCCCCTGAAAACGGCAAGCGGCCTCGAGTGGAATACGACGGTCAACTTCACGCGCATCCGCTCCCTCATCGTGGACGCTGGCGAAGGCGGCGACATCTTCATCGGTGGTCTTACCGGTGGGGGTGGTGGTACGATCCACCGCACGGGCTATCCCTACGGCCAGATCTTCGGCGACAAGAACGCCCGCACGCCGGAAGGCGATATCCTGATCGACAAGACGCTGGGTACGACCATCCTCCTGCCCGACCTGCAAATTATCGGCGACCCGAACCCGGATTTCCTCTTCAGCTTCATCAACAACTTCTCCTTCAAAGGTTTCAACCTGAACGCGTTGATTGACTGGCGCCAGGGTGGCGACATGTACCTGACGACGGCAGGCTCCCTGCTGCTCCGCGGTCAGTTGCCGCAAACGGAAAACCGCGAACCGCTCCGCGTCATCCCGGGGGTTTACGGCGACAACCAGACCTTCGAAGCCGTCAAAGACGAAAAAGGCAACTATATCCGCAACACGACGGGCATCACGGCCTTCGACTACCACTTCTCGAACGGCTTCGGCTCCTATGGGGCAGACGAGACGAACGTCTTCGACGTGACCTCCATCCGCCTGCGCGAAGTCTCCCTCGGCTATACGTTCTCCAAGAAGATGCTGGCAAAGACGCCCTTCGGCTCTGCCCGCCTGTCGGTATCCGGCCGTAACCTCTGGTGGCGTGCCCCGAACATCCTCGCAGGGGTGAACCAGGATCCGGAAGTCCTCGCAGAAGGCGCGAACTCGAACGTACAAGGCTTCGAATACGGCGCATACCCGACGACGCGTCGCTACGGGGTGAACCTGTCCGTTTCCTTCTAAGGCGCATTGAAAAACTACGGTGTTTTCGCAAACCGCAAAAACGCAATAGATTATTCATTTAAAAAAGCATGTTCGACATGAAATATAAATTCAAACTGCTATGGGCTTTCGCCCTGGTATTCGCGCTGAGCAGTTGCGGGGATATGTTCGACCTGGACATCAACGTAGATCCCAACAACCCTCAGACCACCTCGCCCAACCTGCTGCTGACCAATATCCAGCGGCAGATGGCCTACCACATCAACGGCTACAGCAGCAATGCGATGGGCTTCATGGGCATGATCGGCAACTACGACAGCTGGCAGATCGGCCAGTCGGCCTTCAACGGCACCTGGTCCACCGCGTATTCGAGCGTCTTGAAAGATATCGAAGGTATCATTCAGACGAATACGGGCGACAGCGGTAGCCCCCAGTACCTCGGCATCGCCCAGTTGCTGAAGGCCTACCTCTATACCAACATGGTGGACTTCTTCGGCGATATCCCCTTCTCGGAAGCTCTCCGCGGGGATGACGCTTCGGGCGTTATCAAAAACCCGAAATTCGACGACGATGAGGCTATCTATGCTGAGTGTCTCAAACTCGTAGACCAGGGTATTGCCAACGTGACCAGCACCCGCGTGCCGGTAGCCGTCGGCGGCGACGTCATCTATGGCGGTAGCGCTGCCCGCTGGGCAAAGTTCGGCCGCACGCTGAAAATGCGCCTGTTGCTCAACACGCGCCTCGTGAACTCGGCTGCAGCTAAGTCGGGTATCGAAGCCCTCATGGCCACACCTGCTAACCTGATCGCCGCTGATGCAGACGACTTCAGCTTCGGCTACAGCCGCATCGTGACGCCCGACAACCGCCACCCCTGGTATCAGTCTTCGTACACGGGCCCCAACGGCTTTACCTACATCCTGCACCAGATCATGCTGGAAATGCTGGAGGACGGTGACCCGCGCTTCCCGTACTACTTCAAGCGCCAGACGGCCGTCGTCCTCGACCAGAACGACCCGTCGCAGCGCAACACGACGCCCTGCTCCCAGGCAGCCTGCCTGATTGGCTACTTCGCGCTGAGCCCTGTAGTACAGGAGCGCCTGTACACGAGCCAGAATATCCCGTACACGGCAGCCGCCAAGACCTATATGGCTGGTATGTTCGGCCGCGACCGGGGAGACCCCTCCGGCGTTCCGCTCGACGGCGACCTCCGTACGGTTCCCGGCGTCTATCCCTGCGGTGGCTACTACGACAACGCAGCCAGCCTGACGGGTGCCAACCGCGCCCCGGGGGGCGGTGTACAGCCGATGATCACGCACGTACATGCGCTCTACTACCAAATCGAGGCCATCCTGGCCCTCGGGGTAGCCGGCGATGCCCGCGCGCTCTTCGAAAAGGCCATCCGCGACCACATCAAGAAGGTAGTTGACTTCGGCCGCAGCCGCGACGCCAATGCCGTAGCGCCCCCGATCACCCTGCCCGACGGCCGTGTGCTCAATACCGATTCGTATGTAGCCAAGTGGATGGCCCGCTACGATGGCGCGACGACTGCCAACGCCAAGTTGAACGTGGTCGCCAAGCAGTTGTGGTTCTCGAGCTGGGGAACTGGTATCGATGTGTACAACCTCTTCCGCCGTACTGGTCTGCCCAATACGCTCCAGGATCCGCTGTTCGCACCGCGCAAGTTCCCGCTCCGTTATCCGTATCCGCAGGAAGAGCTGACGCTCAACCCGAATGCGTCTAACTACAAAACGGTAATCTACGACCGCGATCCGATTTTCTGGGACAAATAATTTTGCAAAGGGGTTTATCCCTTGTTCAACTAAAAGATTCTGAACTATGAATAAGTTAAAGTATCTCTTATATCTGGCCTTTGCAGGGTTGATGCTCCCTTTCACCTCCTGCGAAGACCCGGATCTCAACCCCTACCTCGAGCCGGAAACGGCGGTACACGGCCTCGGAGCTTTCTCCTCGGGCTCGCCGACCAGCTTCAAAGTGGGGGACATGAACACGCCGGTCAAATTCGACCTGCAGTGGGTATCCATAGACAGCAAGAACACGGTCACTAAAATGGAAGTGTTCGTGACCTATACGGAGAAGTACATCGACCCGGAAAGGAACCCGCGTACGGCCAACCATGGCACCAAGCGCATCGTTACCATCGAAGGCAGCAACGTGCCGGCCAACCGCAAAGCGGCCAGCTTCACGATTTCGCCCGCCCAGGTATATGAACTGTTCAAAGCGAACAAGTTCAACTACGGCACGGGCAGCGTGGACGTGTTCGCCAACGCAGCGCGCACCGCTGCCAGCCGCTTCACGACCAACGATGGTTTCCGGATTACCTGGGCATTCACCACAGCAGACGGCCGCTTCTTCGACAGCTGGTCGGACTCCGTCTGCCTCGAATTCCCGGGCGCAAACTGCAGCCTGAGCTGGGCAGCGAAATAAGCCGCCCTTCGTGCCTAACGGCTAACGACACCTTATAATCCATACCTTTTGATGCGGCGTCCTGGACATCCCGGGGCGCCGCACTTTTTTTGAGGGCCCCGCTTTTTGTATCTTCCTTTTTACCCCTCCTTTTCCGTTTTCCTGAAATTCTGCCCTATCTTTGGCAATAAATGTAGTTTTGCCATGATGCCTATCGCAACGCATGTCACGGGCCTCCTCGCCCGGGCTTCACGCCTGGCGGCCCTGCTAATCCCCCTTTCCGGATTCGCCCAGGCACCTACGTATTACCAGGATATCCAGCCCATTCTACAAAAGAACTGCCTGCCCTGTCACCGGACAGGAGAAGCCGCCCCCTTTTCTCTGGAAACGTATGAAGATGTCTTCAAACGGGCTGATTTTATCAAAATGGTCACGGAATCTCGCTATATGCCCCCCTGGTTTGCCGACCCGGAGTTCCGCCATTTTCAAAACGAACGAATCCTGACCCAGGAAGAAATTCAGCGCATCGCCGCCTGGGTGGACGGGGGCGCCAAAAAGGGGAAAGAACCCCGGGTCACATCGGCATATCCCAAACCGGTATACCCTAAACCCGACTTCGTCTTTACTATGGACCCGCCCTTCACCGCTCCAGGTGACGGCAAGGAGCAGTTCCGCCTGTTCATCATCCCCACCCATACCCAGCAGGAGTACTATGTGCGCGGCATTGATTTCCGCCCCGGCAACCTGAAAATGGCCCACCACTCCCGCGTCATGCTGGATACGACCCACCGCTTCCGCGCCGACAACGGCGCAGAGGTCAGCGATAAAGTCATGCCCAAAACCAATATCGGGGTCGCCCTGGCCAGCTATTTCTGGCACGGCTGGGTGCCGGGCAACTTCCTGAACCTGTACCCGGAAGGGATGGGAAAAAAATTCAACAAAGACAGCGACCTATTGATCAATATGCACTACTCCCCGGTATCCAAACCGGAAACCGACCAGTCGAGCGTATTGGTCTATCTGACCAAAGAAAAACCCCGCCGCGAAGTAAAGAATTTTATCCTCGACGAAGGCTGGATCATGAACCAACCCTTTCTCATCCCCCCCGACGAAACGATAACGTTCTACATGCGCTCCCCTCTGGTGCCTACCGATATCTCCATCCTCACCGTCCTGCCCCACATGCACCTGTTGGGTAAAAGCTTCCGCTCTTTCGCCATCACCCCCGACGGGGACGTGATCAACCTGATTAAAATTGACAACTGGAATTTCAACTGGCAGATGACCTACCAATACCCCAAATTGGTCAAAATCCCCAAGGGCTCTGTCGTCTATGCCGAAGCAGTGTACGACAATACCCGCGCCAACCCGCGCAACCCACACTTCCCCCCGCGCCCTGCTACTCCCGGCTGGGGCACCTTTGACGAAATGATGAACCTGATATTCGAATATGTGGATTATGAACCGGGCGATGAAGACCTGGAGCTTTTCCCCAAAGCAAATTGAGATGCGCTACCTGCTGCTGCTCGGCATTCTGCTGCCGATTCTCCTCAACGCCCAACACCTGAACCTGAAAAAAACGTCTCTGGTCGAGTGGGGGAGTGGCCACCCCGTCTCCGTAGCCGACCTCGCTCCGGACAAGCCGACCGTAATCCTCACTCTGGCCACTGAATGCCCTATCTGCCAAAAATACGCCGGCACCCTGTCCGACCTGGCTGCAGAGTACCCCCAAGTGGTGTTCATCGGCGTGTTTACCAAATGGGAGGATACGACGCTCATCCCTCCGTTTATCCGCGATTACAAACTGACTTTCCCCATCGCTACTGACCCTGCACACCGCCTTATCAAATCTCTAAAAACGGACGTCACCCCTGAGGCGTTCCTGGTCTCGCCCGAGGGAGAGCTGCTCTACCGGGGGAGCATCAACGACTGGTTTGCAGGGTTGGGAAAATACCGCACCGTCATTACGCAGGAGTACCTGCGCCAGGCCCTCGACGAATACCTCGCCGGGAAAGCAATCTCCCTCCCCCGGACCAAAGCAATCGGCTGCGTGTTTACCCGCTGAGGGTGTTTTTGGGGGGCTATGAAGAAAGAAAGGTAACTATTAATGATAGGAACTTCTCCCCCCAACCCCTAAACAGTCACAAATTTTAAAGGCGATACTCCTAATTCATTCCTCAAATACTTTGACTACACAAATTTTCCTGACTATATTTGTTCCCATATACTGTTTTGCTCATGCTCAAAGCTATTCTAACAGCATCCCTGCTGCTCGTGCTTGGTGCCCCTCTCCGGGCCCAACAGAAGAATTCCGCTGCCGAACAAAGCGTCCGAGATAACTTCAACATCAACGCCTTCAATGTGACGGGCAATCGCTTCATGTATGGCCTCGACGAAGATCCGGGCAAACTGCTCGGGGATATCTATCTGGATACCGCTTTCCAGTATTCTACCGTCTTTTTCTACCGGGAGATAGTCAAGAAAATTGACCCCAGGATGGCCGACTCCGTGTCGGGCTACCGCGTAAGGCTGGATCTGCGCGAGCACGTCATGGAATTCGTCGTGGGGGATGTGGTGAAGGGCATTGAAGCAAACGCCATCCGGAAAGTAGTCTATAAAGCCCCCGACGCCTCCCATCCGACCATGCTGGTCAATTCCCGGGAGTTCACGGGTGGTGTGCCCGAAAAAGTAAAGGGCTTCGTACAACAGCTGTCGTCCGGTAAAGTGGAAGTATTCAAATTCAACGCCTTGAACCTGCGAAAGCCCACGTACAACCCCGCAGTTGCTGCCGGGGATAAAAACGCCTACTACTACCAACAAGCCAATTACTTCTACCGCGACGCCTCCAATGCCTTGGTGCCCGTCAAGGCAAAAAATAAGAAAGCCCTGCTGGAATTGCTTTCCAAACGCCGGGCAGCCGTAGAGTCTTTCCTGGAAAAAACGGGAAATACCTTGAAAACAGACGAAGAACTCATCCAGGTGCTGGCATTTTACAACCAGCAGGATGTACCCTGATGGGTTGCGGAGCCGCACCCTGTTTTCCCTAACGTTTCACCATGCCGAAAAAATAGATACTTGCTGCGAGGGGGCAGTGAGGAAGGAGGGCTGTTTTTGTCTATACAAAGGCTTTTTGAGGGAGTATAGCCTCGGCTATATGACCGAAAAAAGGCATAGTGTGGACGAAAAAGGACCTTTTTGACCCCTTGATGATCCCGCGCAACAAGTCTGATAGCCCGAGGGCTGCTTTGGCAGTCCGTCGGAGATAGATTTATTTTTTTAACTCAAAATGTATGGATTATGAGAAAATGTGTACTCCTGCTGGTACTGTTTTTTACCGCAGTGGGCAGCGCCTGGGCGCAAAGAACCATTACGGGTAAAGTGACGGATGTCGGTGGGGAACCCCTGATCGGTGCCAGCATACTCGCCAAGGGGACGACGGTGGGTACGGTCACCGACCTCGACGGTGGCTATTCGCTGGGCATCCCGGCCGGCGTGGCAACCCTGGTATTCAGCTATACCGGCTATACGACCCAGGAAGTAACCCTGGGCGTGTCCAATGTCGTGGACGTTCAACTGGACGAATCGGCCACGCAGCTATCGGAGGTGGTAGTGGTCGGGTATGGCACCCAGATTAAATCTACCCTGACCGGCAACATCGCCAGATTGGGCGGGGAAAAAATCGAAAACCTTCCGGTACCGAGCGTGGAACAGGCCCTCCAGGGCCGTACCTCCGGGGTGTTCGTGGAGGCAGTAAACGGGAAACCGGGCGGCGCGGTACGCGTGCGCATACGGGGCGCTTCTTCTATCACGGCGAGCAACCAGCCACTGTACATCATCGACGGGATTCCCGTCACGACCGAGTCGCAGAACTCCCTGGGTGCCCCGTTGAACCCCCTGGCCGACCTCAACTTCAACGACGTCGAATCCATCGAAATCCTGAAGGACGCCTCGGCAGGGGCCATCTATGGGTCCCGCGCCGCCAATGGCGTCGTACTGATCACTACGAAGAAAGGCAAACAGGGCAAGACGAAGATGGAAGCCAACTTCCAGACAGGCTTTAGCCAGCCGACGGGCAAGCGCGAATTCATCAACAGCGAAGAGTTCGTCACGCTGTTTACCCGCGCTGCCGTAGGCGCCGGCAAGTACGAGTTCCGCCAGGGCTGGTGGGACACCGAACAGGAAGGTATTGACGACTATCTTTCCTTTGTCAACTCCCGCTTCACCCGCTACTCGGCATACGATGAGAGCAACTGGAAAAACCTGAAAGTGAATACCAACTGGCAGGACGAGGCTTTCCAGGAGGCGGTCTCCTCCCAGGCGTCGCTCTCGGCTTCCGGCGGCAATGACCGTACGAAGTACTTCGCCAGCGCCGCCTGGAATAAGCAGGAAGGCGTACTGATCGGCAACGGCTTCGAACGTATGAGCGCACGCCTCAACCTCGATCAGAAAGCCTCCGAGCGCGCCAACTTTGGCATCAATATGAGCTTGTCGCGTACGTTCACCGACCAGGTATCCAACGACAATGCGTTCTCTACGCCGCTGCAGCTGGTCGCCCTGGCTCCGCTGACCCCCGTGCGCAACACCACCGCTGCGGCCATTCGCGGCTACGCTCCCGGCCAGTTGTTCGACCGCCCGGTCACGACTTATTACAACGGCCTGATTGATTTCGAAGAAGCCCAGCGCGAGGTCACTACCTTCCGCACATTGGCCAACGGCTATCTGCGCTACAAGCTGGCCAAAGGCCTTATGCTCAATGGAGAACTGGGTGCCGACGTGTTCAACCTGCGCGACAACGGCTTCTGGGGCCGCCGTACCTTCACAGGGCAAGGCATCAACGGCCTGGGCTCCTCTAGCTACAGCCAGGTCGTAAACTGGACCTCGAAGGCCTTCCTGGGCTACAGCGAATCCTTCGCCGACAAACACAACCTGGACCTGACCACCGGGATGGAATTCCAGAAGTCCCGTACCGACCGCACCTATGTGGAAGGCCAGGAATTCCCCGTGGACGACCTCAAGACGATCTCCAGCGCTGCCGATATCACTTCGGGAACCTCTTCGGTTACAGAGTTCACCTTCTTGTCCTACTTCGGCCGGGCTACCTACGACTTCGACCGCCGCTACCTCCTGACCTTGAGCGGACGCGTAGACGGCTCTTCCCGCTTCGGCAAAAATAGCCGCTACGGCTTCTTCCCCGCCGTCTCCGCCGGCTGGGTGCTGAGCGAAGAGGGCTTCCTCGAAAACAGCAGCGCCATCAGCTTCCTCAAACTGCGGGGTAGCTACGGGGTCACCGGCAACGCCGCTATCGGCAACTTCAACCACCTCGGCCTGTACGGAGCACAGGGCTATAATGGCGTATCCGGCCTGTCGCCCTCGCAAATCCCCAACCCCGACCTGGAATGGGAAAAAACCGCGCAAATGGACGTGGGGATTGACTTCGGCTTCCTCGATAACCGCATCAACGGGGAAGTGGATTACTACGTGAAAAATACCACCGACCTCCTCCTCGACGTGCCCGTGCCAGGTACCTCCGGCTTCCGTACCCAGACTCAGAACGTGGGCCAGGTACAGAACAGAGGCGTGGAGTTTGTGCTGAACACCAACAACCTGGTCGGCGCGTTCAAGTGGAACACCAGCCTCAACATAGCCCTCAACAAAAATGAAGTCATCGCCCTGGCCGAAGGGCAGGATATCATCGACGGCGGGGATGTCAACGTCGTGAAAGTAGGCGAACCCATCGGGGTGTTCTTCGGTGCCGAATACGCCGGAGTAGATCCCGCCAACGGCGACGCACTCTGGTATCGCAACAAAGAAGGCCAGGAACGCGAAACGACCAATGATTTCAACGAAGCGGAATTCGTAGCCCTGGGAAGCCCAATCCCCACGGTAATCGGCGGGGTGACCAATACCTTTATGTTCAAAGGGTTTACCCTCGATTTTACCTTCCAGGGCGTATTCGGCAACAGCATCCACAACTCCGCCGGGCGCTATATGTCTTGCAATGCCTGCTGGTTCGACAACCAGACCAGAGACCAGATGGCCTACTGGGACAAACCCGGCGATATCACCAATGTCCCCGAGCCTCGATTAGGCTATAGCAACGGTGACCAGAACCGCAGCAGCCGCTATATCACCGATGGATCCTACGTGCGCCTGCGCTCCGCCAATTTCGGCTACGAGTTTCCGCAATCCGTGCTGCGCCGTACCGGCCTGTCGCGCTTGCGCCTCTACGTCATCGGACAGAACCTTCTGACCTTCACCAAATACGATGGCTGGGACCCCGAAGTGTCCTCCGATGCATTCGTGGACAACGTGACGTCTGGTGTCGATTTCTATTCAGCCCCCCAGCCGAAAACCATTGCCTTCGGCCTGAATATTGGGTTCTGATGATTTTTTGGGATTTAAAAACGGTAAAAGAATGAAAAATAAAATAGCATATTTTGTACTGTTCGCACTGGCAATGGGGTTCACCTCCTGCAATGAGGAACTGAACCTGGAACCATACCAGAGCATCAGCGAAGACCTGGCCCTGGAAAACGACAATAATGTCAAGGCCGTTCTGATCGGTGCGTACGACGCACTGGGCGCCGGCGCACTCCTCGGCGGAAACTCCCTGCGCGATGCCGAACTGCTCGGGGGCGATGGGGAAGTACTCTGGGTGGGCACCTTCCTGGGCCCTCGCGAAATTGCCAACAAGCAAATGAATGCCAACAACAACGACGCAGCAGAACTATGGCTGACGGCCTATAATGCCATCAATATCTGCAACAACGTGCTCGCGGGGCTAGGCGTCGTCGCTGAAGGCGATAAGGCACAGGTCGAAGGGGAAGCGCTCTTCATCCGCGCCATCGCATACTTCCAACTGGTGCGGTTCTACGCCAAGCCTTATGAGGCAGGCCAGGCCAACAGCCAACTCGGAGTGCCTATCGTACAGACGCCTACCCGTAGCATTTCGGAAGAGTCGAAGGTGGGCCGCAATACCGTGCAGGAGGTCTATACCCAGATCATAACCGATTTGAGTAAGGCAGAGAGCCAGCTTCCGGAGGATAACGAGTGGCGCGCCAGCAAAGGGGCTGCCGCTGCACTCCTCGCCCGCGTCTATTTGCAACAAGGCGATTATACCAAGGCCCGCGACGCCGCTGACCGCGTGATTTCGTCCGGTGCCTACGCTCTCCTGAAAAACTACGGCGACGTGTTCAACCGCGATGAGAACTCCTCTGAAGATATTTTCGCCATCCAGCTCACCACCCAGGACGGAGCCAATTTGATGAACACCCACTTCTCTATCCCCGACTTCGGGGGCCGCGACGGAGATGTGGAAATCCTGCGGGGGCACTTGTCGCTCTACGATCCGGCCGATAAACGCCTGGCTCTTTTCTACGATGGCAACGGCGCTATCCGCACCGGCAAATGGAACAACCTCTACGGCAACGTCAACATCATCCGCCTTGCGGAAATGTATCTGATCCGCGCAGAGTGCAACCAGCGCCTCGGTACGAGCGTCGGCGCATCGGCACTGGCAGACTATAACGTCGTGCGTACCCGCGCCGGCCTGCCCGCCGCCACCTCCGTGACACTGGATAGAATCCTGCTGGAACGACGCCTCGAACTGGCCCACGAAGGGCATAAAATACACGATATGAAGCGTTTAAAGCTATCGGTCGGACCGCTGCCCTACAATGCCGACAAGTTGGTGTTCCCCCTCCCACAACGGGAAATCAACGCCAACGGAAACCTTCAGCAAAACCCGGGGTATTAATAGACTTGTTGCGCGGGTCGGCGAGGAGGAACCCATCCTCGCCGAGCCCGCGCAACAACCCTATTAGACGGAGTAAAAGGTAAAATTTTTTAAACCTTTCTAACAAGTCTTATACCTGTATCCCGAACCTAATGTCACCTCAAAAGTTTTTTTTGTGAACAAAACCTGCTGGTAAGGAGGTGTCATGCCCCCTTGTCGGATGGAAATGGTGTTTTCTTTTTTTTCATTTTTCAAATTCTCACTGTATGAAAAAAACGTTACTGACCCTTGCGTTGGTCGTGTTTGCCCTGGCCGCAGCCCTGGCTCAACGGACCATCAGGGGCACTATTACGGGCGAAAGCGGGGAGCCTCTCATCGGCGCCAACGTGTTGCTCAAAGGAACCAGCGTCGGTGTCGTCACCGACCTGGATGGAATCTTCAACCTTCAGGCGCCTGCACAGGGAGGAATTCTGGTCGTGAGCTACACCGGCTATGAAACCAAAGAGGTCGAATTGACTGCGGCCAGTGAGTACAACGTGACGCTTGCGGAAAGCGCTATCGGCCTGGATGAGGTCGTCGTCGTGGGCTATGGCACGCAGCAGAAGCGGAACATTACCGGTACGGTGGCTTCGGTCAAAGGGGAGGACATCGCTACTCTGGCGGTCCAGAGTTTCGACCAGGCCCTCCAGGGACGCGCCGCAGGGGTGAACGTCAGCATCCCGAACGGGGTATTGAACAACCCGCCAGTGTTCCGCATCCGTGGGATCAACTCCATCAACCTGAGCTCTTTCCCGCTCGTCGTCATCGATGGTATCCCGACGTATTCAGGCGATGTATCCGGTACCAACGCCGCGAACAACCCGCTGTCCAACCTCAACCCCTCGGATATCGAGTCCATCGAAATCCTGAAGGATGCCTCGGCAGCAGCTATCTATGGCTCCCGCGCCAGTGCAGGGGTAGTGCTGATCACTACCAAGCGCGGCAAGCAGGGGCGTACCAAGGTCAGCTACGACAACTGGGCAAGCTGGCAAAAGGTGAACCGCCTGCCTGAACTGCTGAACGCAGAACAATACCTGGAAGTCAAAAACGAAGCAGCTAAAAATGCCAACCTGCCCCAGCAGTTTTTCCCCATGACCCAAAATGGGCAGACAGTGGATACGCGCTGGTACGACTATGTCTATCAGACGGGCTTCTCCCATAACCACGGCCTGAATTTCTCCGGCGGCTCCGACAAGACGACGTATTATATCTCCCTGGGCTATTCCGACCAGGAGGGCATGATTAAAGCCAATACGTTCCAGCGCAAATCTGCCCGCCTGAACCTGGACCACAAGACCGGGAAGCTTCTGTCCATCGGTACATCCGTAGGGTATTCCGATAACTTGAACGCCGCCCCCAACACGGGCTCCCTGCCCGGCCAGGCTTTCGCAACCGCAGGTCTCGGCCGCGTGCCGCTCATCACCGCCCCCATCGTGCCGGCTTTTGATGATAAGGGCAACTACTTCATCGCGTCCAACAACCAAATCGCGCGTGGCCCAAACCTCCAACAGGTAGGCTTCTACAACCCGGTACCCATCATTGACCTGAATACGTTCACGTCGGAAGCGAGCCAGGTACAGGCCTCGGTGTACGCCACGCTTACGCCGTTCAAGGGCATGTCGTTCCGCACACAGTACGGGATTGACAACCTCTTTACCGAAAACATCAGTTTTGCGACACCAGTCCACGGCGATGGCTTCAGTACGAATGGATCAGCTACCAACTCCTACAGCCGCCGCGAACGCTGGAACTGGCAGAACATCCTCCAATACGACTTCAAGTTGGGTGAAAAACACAACTTGTCCGTACTGGCGGGTAACGAACAGCAGTACACGAAGGCCGAGGGCTGGGGCGCAAACCGCACCCAAATCGCCGATCCGTTCTTTACCTCGTTCCAGGGGAACTTCACAACCATCGTCCCCTCGGGCAACTTCCAGGGGGAAAACTACCTGCTTTCGTACTTCGGTCGTGCGAACTACGACTTTGGCCGCAAATTCTTGCTGACCTTCAACGTGCGCCAGGATGAATACTCCGCTTTCGCGCCTGGCAAAAAAAGAGGGGTGTTCTGGGGCGGTTCGGCCGGTTATACCATCTCGGAAGAGCAATTCTGGAAAGAGTCCCTGGGCAATATCTTCTCCTTCTTCCGTATCCGGGGTAGCTATGGCGAGGTGGGCAACAACAACGGCATCGGCGATTTCGCCTCCCTGTCGCTGTACGGCTCCGGCCTGTATGCCCCCGACGCTACACTGGCGTTCTCCCAGGCCGGCAACCCCGACCTGTCGTGGGAAACGAGCAAGAAAACAGATATAGGCATCAACTTCGGCCTGTTCGAAGACCGCCTCACGGGTGAGGTGACCTACTTTAAGAACCTCATTGACGGCTTGATCCTCGCTGCGCCTCAATCCCCCTCGAAAGGGGTTCCGGGCAACTCCATCTCCACCAACGTAGGCTCCATGCAAAACGTCGGCTGGGAGTTCAGCCTGAACGGTACCATCCTGCGCAAGTCCAAACTGAGCTGGACGTCCAACTTCAACTTCACCTTCATGGAGAACGAAGTGCTCTCCCTGGCCGCAGGCAATGCCGATATCCTCGTCGCTACGGCAGGCCTTGAAACCGCCAACATCATCCGCGTAGGGGAATCCGTCGGCAGCTTGTACGTGGTGGAAACCCGTGGGGTCAACCCGGCCAATGGCCGCCGCGTGTTTGTCAACGGCAAAGGGGAAGAAGTCCAGTATGCACACGTAGTAGCCACCGGACAGTCCCGCTGGACCTACCTCGACGGCCGTACGGCCTCCGCCGTCAACCAGTCGGCAGATGGCAAAATCTACGGGCCTACCCTCCCGAAATGGTTCGGTGCCTGGGACAATACCCTCCGCTATGGCAACCTTGACTTCAACGTGCAAATCCAGTACTCGGGCGGAAACTACATCTACAACGGTACCAAAGCAGGAATGCGCGACATGCGCTTCTGGAACAACCACACGGATGTGCTGAATCGCTGGCAGAAAGAAGGCGATGTCACCAACATCCCGCGCGTCGTCTATGGCGATAACGTCTCCAATGGATCCGCTATCCAGATTTCCGAAAACGTGGAAAAGGGCGACTTCCTCCGCGTGCGCAATATTACCCTGGGCTACACCATCCCCGCCAGTACGTTTGGCTCCAATGTCAAAATCAACAACCTGCGGGTGTATGCCAATATCAACAATGCACTGCTGCTGACAGGGTACACCGGTACCGACCCCGAGGTTTCGACCAACGGCAACTCCAACGGTGCCCCCGGGGTAGACCGCAACTCGGTACCGATGCCGCGCACCTTCCTTGTAGGCCTGAATCTTGGTTTCTAACATTAAATCTGGACGATTATGAACTTCAAAATAAATTTCGCCCATAAAGTGGCCGTCGTCGGTCTGACTATGGGAAGTTTGTTCGTCAGCTCCTGCAACGACGAACTTCTGAACCCGGCGCCCCTGACCACGTTCTCCGAGGCGACGGTGTTCAATACCCCCGAGCGTATCCTGCAGCAGGTGCGGGGCATCTATGACGCTATAAAAAGCGGCCAATACTACGGCGGTCGCTTTCTCGTGTACCACGACATCCGGGGCGAGGAATTTTTAAACGAGACCACCAACGGGGTCACGGGCTTCTCTACCTGGAACCATACGATTGTGTCCTCCACCAACGAGGTAAACAACCTGTGGAATGCCGTATATTACGCCATCAACTCCGCTAACTTGTTCATTGACGGCCTGGAACAGAACCGCGCCGTACTGAACAACGAAACGCTGGCCAACAACTATATCGCCGAGGCCCGCTTCGTGCGCGCCCTCTGCTACCATAGCTTGTTGACCATCTACGCACGCCCGTTTGCCGACGGCAATGGATCCAAACCAGGTGTGCCGCTGCGCCTGCTGCCGGAAAAAGGTCCCGCCAATAACGACCTGGCCCGCGCAACCGTCGCCGAGGTCTATAATCAGATTCTGGCCGACCTGAACTTTGCCGAGCAAAATCTGCCCGCAAACTACAGCACGCCTTACCTGAACACGACGCGCGCGCACAAAAACTCGGCCATCGCCCTCAAAACCCGCGTATATCTCGCGATGGGACGCTATCAGGACGTACTGACCGAAGCCGCTAAAATCGTGCCGGCAACCGCACCATTCAAAGCATCCAGCGGGGTAGCACACGAGCTACAGGCTGATATCTCCAAGGTGTTCTCCACCCCGTACACGACGACGGAAAGCATCTTCTCCATGCCGATGACCGACCTCGATCTCCCTGGCACGCAGAATGGTCTGGGAAGCTACTACAACCCCGGCCCAAGAGGGATTGGCGACTTCTCGCTCAACCCGGCCGGCATCGTCGGAAACGCGTTCTTCAAGGATGCCGATAAGCGCCGCGCCTGGATCTTCCGGGCATCCGCCGCAGCCAAACCCTATTTGAACAAGTTTCCGGCCGGACCGCAGCACCTGGACTACGTGCCCGTAATCCGCTATGCAGAGGTGTTGCTCAACGCATCAGAGGCCGCCGCACGCACAGGTAACAAAGACCGCGCCCTGGCGCTACTCAACGCCGTCCACGGCCGTTCCGATGCCGCTACGGTGTTCAACGCCGCCAGCTTCGCGACCGATGCAGATCTGGTCAACGCCATCCTGCTGGAACGCCGCATCGAACTCCTCGGGGAAGGCTTCCGTACCCAGGACCTCGTACGCCTGTTGCTGCCCTACCCGGGAAAGTCCAACGTGGCCACGGTCAACCCGTCGCAGTCCGAGTACATCTGGCCTATCCCGCAGGGTGAGTTGAACGTCAACAAACTGGCCGTTCAAAATCCGTAGAAAGCGCGGGTGAACGCCTTATTATACCTGTGGCGAGGGTCGGCGGGTGGGAAAAATCCTTTTTCCCACTTCGCCGACTTCTCGCCACAGGTATATATATAATTGCATACCTTGTGCATTTGTACTATAAATCGCAAAGATGGAGGCAATCGTCCGTTTCCTGGATTACATACGCTTTGAGAAGCGGTTCTCCCCGCATACCCTCGAGGCGTACGAAAACGACCTGGGGCAGTTCGCCGCATTTTTGACCCAAACGTATGGAGAAGTGCTTCTTGAAGATCTGACGCACTTCCACATCCGCTCCTGGATGAGCGCCCTGGTACAGGAAGGCCTCCGGGCTTCATCCATCCGACGCAAGCTGTCAGCGCTAAAATCCTTTTTCAAATATATGCGCCGGGAAGGACTGCTGTCCCATAGCCCTATGATAGCCGTGCGCCTGCCTAAAACAGGTAAGCGCCTGCCCGTCACCGTACCCGAAAAAGCGCTGAACCAGGTGGTGGATGCCGTAGGTCTGACGGGGGATTTCCCGGCTGTCCGCGACCAGCTCGCCCTGGAGCTACTGTACCAGACAGGCGTTCGGCGCGCCGAACTCCTGCAGATAGAAACGGCACACATAGATTTGGCATACGCCCGGATGCGCGTCCTGGGAAAAGGGAAGAAAGAGCGCATCCTGCCCCTGGGGGAGCAGTTGCTGGGGCGTATCGCGGCCTATCTCGAGCTGCGCGCACAGACCTTCCCCGACCTTTCCCCCGACCAACTGTTGCTTACCGACAAGGGCAAGCCCATGTCTGCCGGATACCTGTACCATCTCGTCCGGAAGCACCTGGCGAGCGTACCGGCCCTGGAAAAACGGAGTCCCCACGTGTTGCGACATTCTTTTGCCACCCATCTGCTCGACGCCGGGGCAGACCTCAATGCGATCAAGGCACTCCTCGGGCATGCCAACCTGGCGGCAACCCAGGTCTATACGCACCATAACCTCGAGCGCCTCAGGACTATTTACGACCAGGCACACCCTAAAGCAAAGCGAAAATAGCCGATAGGGACAGCGTTCAGATTTATTTTAAAATATTGGTGAAAAAAATGCTTTGTAATTAATGGCAAATATTTTATCTTTGCATTCGCTTTTGGAAAATGATTCAAAAGCAAACCATTACAAGGCTGCGAAGCAGTGCTATGGGAAAAGCCCCTGGCTTCAAAAGCCAGCATAGCTCAGTTGGTAGAGCAGCTGATTTGTAATCAGCTGGTCGGGGG
>CAZSMU010000003.1:52448-60928 GCA_964607915.1 uncultured Haliscomenobacter sp. | reverse complement strand
GGGTTTTGTCCATAAAAAAATGCGTATGCTTTTCCCTATCGGTGATGACAACATAAAAGGCGGGTATTTCCCGGTATTCAGCTACGGGCTAATCGCAGCCAACGTGCTGGTATTTATCTGGCAGATAAGGCTGGGAGAGTACCAGGAGGCTGCGCTCTACCATTTCGGGGCGATTCCCCGTGAGATTGTCTATGGGCGCGATGTATATACCCTGTTTACCAGTATTTTCCTGCATGGCGGGCTGGGGCATCTCTTCGGCAATATGTTGTTCTTATGGATTTTTGCCGACAATATCGAAGCCAGGATTGGCAACGGCCGCTTCATCGTGTTCTATGTGTTGGCTGGCTTGATGGCGCATGCGGTACATATCTACTTCAACCTCAACAGCAGTATCCCTACGATTGGTGCGAGTGGTGCGATTTCCGGTGTGATGGGGGCGTATTTAGTGATGTTTCCGTCTTCCCGGGTGCGGGTGTTGTTTTTTCTGTTCCCGTTTTACATACCGGCTTTTCTATTCCTGGGAGTATGGATTTACATGCAGGTAGAGAGTGGGATGGGTATTTTACAACATACTGCGGCGGAGGACGGCGTGGCGTACTGGGCGCACATTGGGGGCTTTGTCTTTGGGGTGCTTGCCGGTCTGGCCTTTCGCTCCCTCAGGCGGGAAGCGGTGGAGGGGCGGATGGTGAGCAGCGACTTTGTGGAGTAGGCGACTTAGCATTCGGGTACGGAGATAGCGATATGGACGGCCAATCCGCCGAGGGAGGTTTCTTTGTATTTGTGGTTCATATCCTGGGCGGTTTGCCACATCGTTTTGACGACGCTGTCCAGGCTCACTTTAGCCTTTTCGGGGTCGCTTTCCTGGGCTATTTTAGCGG
Organism: uncultured Haliscomenobacter sp.; assembly: GCA_964607915.1. Classification (GTDB taxonomy): domain Bacteria; phylum Bacteroidota; class Bacteroidia; order Chitinophagales; family Saprospiraceae; genus JADJPL01. Next base: position 60,050 of record CAZSMU010000003.1, on the reverse strand, counting down.
CGGTGATGGCTTTCACGGCGCCCATGGAGTTTCGTTCTATGCAGGGGATTTGGACTAATCCGCCGACGGGGTCGCAGGTGAGGCCGAGGTGATGTTCCATGGCAATCTCGGCGGCCATGAGGCACTGTTCGGGGCTTCCACCCTGTCGTTCGCAAAGAGCGGCGGCCGCCATAGCGGCAGAGACGCCAATTTCGGCCTGGCAGCCGCCCATAGCCGCGGAGATGGTGGATCCTTTTTTGAATATACTGCCTATTTCACCGGCTACGAGCAGGAATCGGACGATATCGTCAGGGCTGGGTTCTGGTTCTGTGAAGCACAGGTAGTGCATCAGGACAGCGGGGATAACGCCGGCAGCGCCATTGGTAGGGGCGGTGACGACCCTTCCGAAATTGGCATTTTCCTCATTGACGGCGAGGGCAAAGCAACTGATCCATTTGATGAGTTCTGAAAAGCCGAATTTTTCGTTGCGGATGGCGTGGTACCAGCTTTGCACATCGGTATAGGTTGCATTGGGCAGCAGGCGTTGGTGGAGGGAGGCGGCGCGCCGTTCCACTTGCAGCCCACCGGGGAGGATACCGCTGGTATGGCATCCCCGGTAGATACAGGAGCGCATGACCTCCCAAATATGGAGCAGTCCGTTTTGCACCTCGCTGAGGTTGCGCCAGTGCAATTCGTTCCGGAGGACGATATCCGATATGGAAGCCTGTTGTTGTGCGCAGTATCTGCTTAGGTCGGCAGCGCTTGCGATAGGGAAAGGCAGGGAGGTATCTCCTTCGGCATGGAGGGAGGTTTTGGATTCCCCTTCTTTCACGACGAAGCCGCCGCCGATAGAGTAATACGTGTCGGAGGCAATGAGTGCACCTGATTCGTCCCAGGCCTCGAAGCGTAGTCCGTTGGCGTGGAAGGGCAAGGATTCCGAGAAGTGAAAGACAAGGTCGTAGGCGGGGTGGAAGGCGATGGTGCGTTCCCCCATGAGAGATAAGGTCTGCGTATCTGCTACGATGGACGGCAGGGTTTGCACCTCTTCTACGGGTACGGTTACAGGGTTTTTGCCACTGAGCCCCATCAGAATAGCTACATCGGTGCCGTGCCCCTTACCGGTAAGGGCCAGTGAGCCATACAAGTGAGCACATATTCGGACTGTTTGGGAGAGGAGGCTCCTGTGTTGTAGGTCGAGGGCAAAAAGTCCTGCGGCGTGCCAGGGGCCCAAGGTGTGGGAGCTGGAGGGACCAACCCCGATTTTTAGCATATCGAAAACGCTGATTTTTTCCATGTGCGCGGGTTGCTTTGGAATCAGCAAAGATACGCTGTTGCAGGAAAATACCGTGGTTTAGGGTTCAAGTTCCTGGATTTGTTGCAGGATGGAGGCTTTTAAGTCGATAGGAGGGGTTTGTTTTTGGAAGTGACGTTTGAGAAACGTTTTGAAGGCGGGTGCTTCCGGAGGAGGGATAGCGTGCAGGATGAGTTTGGGGAGGGTTTCCTGGGAGAGTTCGGACTCTTGTCGTTCAAGGTCATTGCGGGCGGTGTCGGGGGTGTTCTGGGAGCTTGGAGTAGTTGCGTCGGTGAATTCGGGTGCTGTAAAGATTGCGTAGTCCCCTTTCCATTGATGTGCTGATGATCTCGACATGACACGTGTTTTTTGATGAAGGCAAATTCATTTTGGTAAAAAAAGCTAGCCGTTCTCTGAGTACCCCAGAGAAGCGGCATAGCGTTCCAGTTGATCTTTGAGTAGTTTCCTGGCGCGGTGCAGGCGGGAGCGCACGGTCCCTACCGGAACGTCCAGGATTTTGGCGATTTCGTCGTAGGAGAACTCTTCAATGTCTGCCAGTATGATGACATTGCGGTACGTTTCCCCTAGGGAATTTACGGCAGCGGTTACTTCGTCGCCCATCATTTGGTTGAAGAGTTCCACGCTGAGATCCGTTTGGTTGCGGAAGGGGGAATCCTCATCGCCATGGTGTACGATAAAGTCTTCGTAGTCCACCTTATAGGGCTGCCGAGCCTTTTGGCGGTACTGGTTGATGAATGTATTCCGGAGAATGCGAAAGAGCCAGGCTTTGGCGTTGGTGTCCCGCTGGTACTGGTCAAGTGCCTTGAATGCCTTCAAATAGGTCTCCTGTACCAGGTCGAGCGCGTCATCCTGGTTGTAGGTGAGGTGGTAGGCAAAGTTGTACAAACTTTCGTTCAGGGGGAGTAACTCCTGCCTGAATAGCTCGGATTTTTGCATTGTTCCCGAATCTTGCTGTAAAACGGCTCGAAACATGATAAAAGAGTTTTAATATGGTCGTTTTAACCACGGGACGAGAGATTAACCCACAGCGTGAAAAAAAAGTTCCCGATATTCAAACTATTGAAAAAAAAGTACGGGTTGTACCCCGGGGACGACCTGTTCGAACCATTTCACGGGGGCTGGGTTCTTATCGCCGGTGTAGGTGTCGCAGGCAAAGAAGAGGTAAAAGAGCTGGAGGCCGGGCCCTACGCGGTCGAGGAGTTGTTGCAGGCGCAATTGGCCGGCGTAGGGCTTTTGTTGCAGAAACTCCATACGCCAGGCGTAATACGCTTCGTCGTGGAGTTCTGTCACTTCGAGCAAAAGGGGCTGGGACAGATAGCGCTCTAAAAAACGGCGCGCCAGCACCCCGTGATGCCGCGACCAGTCCCGCGGATGGCCCTTGGACTCCTGGTGCTTGAAGGTGTCGTGTACAAAAGCGATGAGCCGCAAATCCTGGCGCAGGGCAGCGGGCAGCGCGAGCTGGTCAATGTTGTTGAGCACTTCCCGGATGTGTTTATAGACCTCGCCTTCAGGGTGCCCATAGCGAGGGGTGCCCCAGCCCAGGCCATTGAGGAACTCCGGTTCCTCCAGGAACAGGTGTTCCATGTCCGTTTCGGGGCACAACACACGCCGGAAATCGGAGTCGGTCAAAGGTCTGGAAAGTCCGTTCAGCCACATCGTCGTCAAATGATTGCTATAAGAAGACGCTTTTTTCTGTCCCGACCCCTTGCAGAAAGTCTAAAAAGGGCCTTTTTGACCCCTCGAGGATCCCCCGTGCAACAAGTCTGTTAAAAAACACTCTGTTAATGTCGTGTTAAAACAAAATTGTGTTTGTAACAAAGAAAAGAAAATAGAAGTTTCTTAGAGGTGAATTAATTTAATTTATCAGAGAAAACCAAACTTAAAACTTGATTTCTATGAAACAATGGCTTAATCTCGTCCTGGCAGGTATGTTTGGCGGGTTGGTTACATTCGGGGGGATACGCCTCCTGGAAAAGGGCAGTACGGATAGTGCGCAGGTTTCTTCTCTGGCGCGCCAGGTGAAGCTGGTCAACGCAAATGCCGCAGCCATCCCTACGTTCGACTTTTCGGCTGCTGCTGAGCGGGCAACTCCCGCAGTGGTACACATCAAGTCGGAAATGTCCGCGAAGACGGGCTCTCAGGGAAGCCCCTTTGGCTCTCCCTTCGAGGAGTTCTTCGGCCGTAATTTCGGAGGTAGGGGGATTCCGCAGCAAAGCTCCGGCTCTGGGGTAATCTATTCGTCGGATGGCTACATCCTGACCAACAACCACGTGGTAGAATCTGCTACCCACCTGGAGGTCACGCTCTCCGATAACCGGAAGTTCAAGGCCAAAGTAGTGGGGACCGACCCCAAGACGGACCTGGCTGTCCTCAAAATCGAAGGCGATAAACTCACCCCGATGGAAATGGGCAACTCCGACGAGGCCAAGGTAGGGGAATGGGCCCTCGCCGTAGGCAACCCCTTCGACCTGACTTCTACCGTCACTGCCGGAATCATCAGTGCAAAAGGGCGCAACATCCAACTGCTCGGAGGGGGTACCGCCATCGAGTCGTTTATTCAAACGGATGCCGCGGTGAACCCCGGCAACAGCGGAGGCGCCCTGGTGGACGCATCGGGTAAGCTCATCGGTATCAACACGGCTATCGCTACCCGCACCGGCGCCTTCTCGGGCTATAGCTTTGCCATCCCCATCAACCTGGCAAAGCGCATCGCCGACGACATCATCGAATTCGGCTCCTATCAGCGGCCCTTCCTGGGCATCAGCATCAGCGACCTCGACAGCGAATACGCCAACGAACTGGGGGTTGACCTGTCGCAGGGCGTCGTAGTCGAAGAGTTGTCAGACGGTGGCTCCGCACAGTACGCCGGTATCCTGCCCAAAGACGTGATCACAGAGGTGGACAGCCGCTCCGTGAAGTCCGTTGCCGAACTTCAGGAGGTCGTAGGCCGGGCCAAAGTCGGCGATACCATCGACGTGACCCTCTATCGCAAAGGCAAGCGGATACAAGTCCCGGTACGTCTGCGCAAGAACAGTTCTACAGAATAAGTTTGTTTTTCGTTTAATAACGCATGGTTTGTCCGAGGCGCCTCCAGGAGTTGCGCCTCGGACTTTTTTTTGTATGCAGCTTTGGCGATGCGGGCGTAGTGCGCGTCTATTCGGAAGAATAATTCTTTGAAAAAAAGGATTTTACGAAAAAAAATCTTGTAAAACGCCTGTAAAAACACGGAACAGGAGGCGTTGTTTCGTCCTTGACTGCGCTGAAAAGGTGTCGTTCCTTTGCAGATAAAACGATGAAGCACGGATGGCGTACTCTGGGGAACGATCTGCTGAACCTTTTCTGGCCCCGGCTGTGTCCAGGCTGTACCGCTGCTGGCATGGCTGCTGAAGCGTTGATTTGCCTGCAATGCCAGGCCCAACTGCCCTACACCGGCCACCACTACACCTTGGAAAATACTTTCACCCGGCGCTTTTGGGGGCGTTTGCCCATTGAAAGCGGGGCGGCTATGCTGACCTTCAGCAAAGGCGGCCGCGTACAGCACTTGCTGCACGCGCTGAAATACAGAGGCCGCCAGGATCTGGGGGTTTACCTCGGGCGGATATATGGGAATATGCTCGCCCGCTCACCCTGGTTTGCTGAGGTACAGTTGATCCTGCCAGTCCCTTTGCACCCCCTCCGCCTGCGGGAGCGAGGCTATAATCAAAGTGCTTGTCTCGCCCAGGGGTTATCGGAGACGATGGGGGTTCCCTGGTCCGGGCAGCACCTGCTGCGCGTACAACAGACAACGACGCAGACACACAAGTCTCGGGTCGGGCGCTTTGACAACGTGTCGAGCGCTTTCGCACTAGAGAAGCCGCTGCCACTGGAAGGTAAAAGAGTTTTGCTGGTGGACGATGTGCTCACTACCGGCGCTACTCTGGAGGCCTGTGGGGCGCTGCTGCGGCAAGTGCCAGGCGTACGGGTCAGCCTGGCGACCATCGCGATGGCAGCGGATTAGACCTACGCACGAACCACACGCCCTTAGCCTTCTACCAGGGTTCCGATGGATTCGCCCTGGAGGATGCGTTTGAGGTTGTCCGGGTTGTTGACGTCGAAGACGATGATGGGGATGTTGTTTTCCTGGCAGAGGGTGAAGGCCGTCATATCCATAACGCTGAGCCCCAGGCTGATGACTTTGGCAAAGGTGAGTCGGTCAAAGCGGGTGGCATGAGGGTCTTTTTCAGGGTCTGCGGTGTATATGCCGTCCACGCGGGTTCCTTTCAGAATGACGTTGGCATTGATTTCATTGGCGCGCAAGGCGGCGGCGGAATCGGTGGTGAAATACGGACTGCCCGTTCCGGAAGAAAAGATGACCACGCGGCGCTTCTCCAGGTGGCGGATAGCCCGACGGCGGATGTACGGCTCTGCGATTTGCTTCATTTCTATGGCAGAGATGAGGCGGGTATAGACGCCAAGCCCTTCGAGGGCTGACTGCAGCGCCATACCATTGATGACCGTAGCCAGCATCCCCATATAATCTCCTTGTACGCGCTCAATGCCTGATTTTTCCGCTTGCAGGCCGCGGAAAATGTTCCCGCCGCCGATGACGATAGCCACTTCGGCCCCCATATCGACCACTTCTTTGATTTGGTTGGCATAGTGGTGGAGCATATCGGCGGAAATGCCGAAGCGCTGTTCTCCCATCAGCGATTCTCCGCTGAGTTTCAAAAGGATGCGTTTGTATTTCAAGTTGGGCATGTGGATAGTGGCTTGGTTGGATAAAAGCTAAGAATCAGACTGTACGACCCCGTGCAATAAGTCTTTTGAGGGTTGCCGTACAGACCTGTCAACGAGCGAATACGAGGATACCCGCAAAGAGGGCACGAAAAAGCCCTGTACGGGGCGGAGGGTAGAATCCGCTTTGTACAGGGCTTTTTTGTGCCGCGGCAAACGGTCGGGGGAGCAGGCTACTGCTGGCCCCCCTGACCGTTTCTGGGATATGCTGCCGAGGAAATCAACCCAGTTTGACATGCTTGAAGCTGGTTACGGTCAGGTCTTTATGAACGGACTTGAGGTAAGCGGCTACGGTAAGCTTGCTGTCTTTGACGAAATCCTGGTTGAGCAGGGTGCTGTCTTTGTAGAACTTGTTGAGTTTGCCGAGGGCGATTTTTTCGAGCATCTCTTCGGGCTTGCCTTCGTTACGGGCAATCTCCTTGCCGATTTCGATTTCCTTTTCGATGATGGAGGGGTCCACGTCGCCTTTGTCCAGGGCAACGGGGTGCATAGCAGCCGTTTGCATAGCTACATCGCGTCCGGCATCATAGTATGCGGCATCGGCGAGGTTGAGGCCTACCAGCACAGCAGCTTTGTTGCCCATGTGGATGTAGGGACATACCTGTGCGGCTTCCACGTGTGCGTATTCGGCGAGTTCGAGTTTTTCACCGATGACGCCGATTTGCTCTTTCACTTTGCCATCAATGGTGAGGCTGCCGTCGAAAGGAAGTTGCAGCAGTTCCTCGCGGGTAGCGGGGAAGTTAGCCAGGGCTATTTCCCCAAACTTGCGGGTGAGGGCTACGAAATCTTCGTTTTTAGCCACGAAATCGGTCTCGCAGCTCAGCTTGACGATCACGCCGCGGGTACGGTCGGGCGATACGATAGCCAGGACGGCACCTTCGGTCGCTTCGCGGTCTGCGCGTTTGACGGAGAGTTTTTCGCCTTTTTTGCGGAGGACTTCGATTGCTTTTTCGAAATCCCCTTCCGATTCAGTGAGAGCCTGCTTGCAATCCATCATGCCTGCGCCGGTCATGTCGCGCAGTTTTTTAACGTCAGCAGCGGAAATATTTGCGCTCATTATAATTTGGTGGTTGGTGGTAAAAAAAGTCAGGAGCGATTAACCTGCGGCTTCTTCCTTTTCCGGCTTGATAGACTTGCGCTCTTCCAACCCTTCGCGGATGGCCTGCACCATGTATTCCGTGATGATGCGGATGGATTTGGAAGCGTCGTCGTTGCCCGGGATGGGGAAATCCACCTTGTTGGGGTCTGCATTGGTATCTACGATACCGAAGGTGCGGACTCCGAGGCGTTGTGCTTCTGCTACGGCGATGTGTTCGTGTTCGATATCCACGATGAAGATGGCTGCCGGCAGGCGGGAGAGGGTAGAGATGCCGCCGAGCACCTTGTCGAGTTTATCGCGTTCACGAGTAAGCGTGAGGCGTTCCTTTTTGGTGACGCTGGTGAGGGAGCCGTCGCCGAGCATGCGCTCGATGTTTTGCATTTTCTTGACGGAGCGGCGCACGGTGTTGAAGTTCGTCATCATACCGCCGAGCCAGCGC
>CAZSMU010000003.1:18399-52438 GCA_964607915.1 uncultured Haliscomenobacter sp. | reverse complement strand
CGGTGACGAAGGGCATGCCCACGCTTTTAGCGGCATTGGAGACGATGTCGCGGGCCTGCTTTTTGGTGGCCACGAACATGATTTTCTTACCCGACTTGGCGAGCTGGCGCATAGCGTTCGCAGCGCGATCCAGGCACTCGGACGTGCGGTTGAGGTCGATGATGTGGATGCCGCGGTGTTCCATAAAGATATAGGGAGACATTTTCGGGTTCCACTTTTTCTTGAGGTGGCCGAAGTGCACACCGGCATCGAGCAATTCTTTATAAGTTGGTTTGTTCATTTTTTCCAAGTTAAAAAGATAAGGAAAAAGAGGCGTTGTGCATTAGCGCTTGCTGAACTGGAAGCTCTTGCGCGCCTTGGGTTTGCCGTACTTTTTGCGTTCGACTTCGCGCGCATCCCGGGTGAGGAACTTGCGGGACTTGAGGGGCTTGCGGAAGTCTTCGTTCAACTGGACCAATGCGCGGGAGATGCCCATGCGCACCGCTTCGGCCTGGCCTTTGAACCCGCCGCCCATCACATTGACCTTGATATCGTACAGGCTGGCCACTTCTACCGTTTCCAGGGGAGCCGTCACCGCCGTCTGAATGTGGATCTGGGGGAAGTACTCTTTGAGCTCCCGACCGTTGATCTCGATTTTTCCTTCGCCTTTTTTCAGGTAAACACGGGCCACAGAGGCCTTTCTTCTACCTGTTGCATTAATCATATCCATACGCGTAAGCAATATTTAGCGTCCGTGTTTTTCGAACTTTGAGAGAACTGGATTAAAGATTGAGCGGTTCCGGCTGTTGGGCAGCGTGTGGGTGTTCCGCGCCCTCATAGACGAAAAGCTTTTTGAACATGGCCCGTCCCAGGCGATTCTTGGGCAACATGCCTTTCACACCGCGCTCGACCACCAGGATGGGACGCTTGCTGAGCACTTCTTTCGCCGTGGCGATTTTCTGCCCGCCGGGGTAGCCGGAATAGGTCTGGTATTCTTTTTGGAACAGTTTCTGGCCTGTGAACCGTACTTTTTCCGCATTGACCACAATGACATAGTCCCCTGCATCGAAATGCGGGGTATAAGAGGGCTTGTGCTTGCCGCGCAGTACGGAAGCAATGCGCGAGCAAAGGCGGCCTACTATCTCGCCCTCTGCATCTATGATGTGCCATTTGCGCTCCACAGTCCCTTTGTTCGCGTGTATCGTCTTGTAACTCCGAGTATCCACAACAATTGCTGTTTAATGATGAAGAATGTGTATTCGCGTTTTTTACTAAAGTGGTGCAAATGTAGGTGCCTTTTGCACATTGCGCAAACTTTTCGAAAAAAAACTTCAATCTTTTTTTACCTAATAAATTGAAAAACAGCGAAAATTTTGACCTGTTGTGATAATCGTGGCGCTTCCCGGTCGTCGTGGCGGGGGAGAATCGTAAAAACCTTTCTCCGGGTGCTGTGTTACATGCAATAAAACAGTACGTTATGAACAGAAGGGTGTTTTTGAAAGAAATGCACAAGCCGGTTCTGCTGACCTGCGCCATTTGTATGGGTGCCTGTACCAAAGAAGATCCCATACCCGATCCGGGTACCCCCCCGAGCAACAGCCGCCTCACGGTGGATCTCGGCGCGGAGCTGCTCGCGATAGGGGCATTCGTGACGGGCCCCAATGTAATCGTGGTGCGCCTGGCCGCAGGAAATGTTCCTTCCTCTTTCGTGGCAGTGCAGCGGGCCTGTACCCATCAGGGTACCGACGTCAACTGGAATGCAGGTGCCCGGGAGTTCATCTGCCCCAACCATGGGGCGCGTTTCAATACCAGTGGAGTGAACGTAGGGGGACAGTCCACCTCCGCACTCCCCCGATATTCCGTTTCCATACAGGGAAATACCCTCACGGTAAGCTAAGAGCGCTATCCGGTATGTTCTGCCGGGCCGCGTTGGCCCGGTAAGAAATTCCCGAGTACGCGCTAACTTATGTATTCTGTACATTGCGGCCCGTTTCCTCAGCGCCTCCGCGGAGAGAACACGCCTGTTTATAGCCACACTGACTTATAAACCAGTCTGTTAAACGCAACACAAGAATCCTGATGAAAGACGACCTGACCATACCCCTCAGTCCAAAGAGCGAAGATCCCGGAGCGGCACTGCGAAAGAAAGACCATATCAAGATGGCTTTCCAGTCGCAGGTGCCGCATGGCGACCTGGATGGGCGCTTCTATTACGAGCCTTTGCTCAGCGGGCATCCCGACAAGGGGAGTTGGCCGGTGTTTTCGTTTTTGGGAAAAACGATGCGCGTGCCGTTGTGGGTATCCAGTATGACCGGCGGCACTGGGTTGGCGCACCGAATCAACCACAACCTGGCCCGCGCTTGCGGGGAATTCGGTATGGGCATGGGCTTGGGTTCCTGCCGGCAGCTGCTGTACAGCGATGAGTTCCTGCATGACTTCTCCGTGCGCCCCCTCATAGGCCCGGATTATCCTCTCTTCGCCAACCTGGGCATCGCCCAGGTAGAACAACTCGTCGAGAGCCACAAACTGGACCTGATAGACGAACTGATCCACAAGCTGGATGCCGACGGGCTGATTATTCATATCAACCCATTTCAGGAGTGGCTCCAACCGGAAGGCGACCGCTACCGCCGCCCCCCGCTCGAAACGATTGCAGCGGTGCTGGACCATGTATCCTACCCCATCATCGTCAAGGAAGTCGGCCAGGGAATGGGGGTAGAGAGCCTGCGCGCCCTCCTCCAGATGCCCGTCGCCGCCCTCGATTTTGCCGCGGCCGGGGGAACCAACTTTTCAAAACTGGAACTCCTGCGCAGCAGCCCCCAAAAATCGGAGATCTTTGGTCACCTGGCCCATATCGGCCATACCTTCACCGATATGGTGGACATGGTCAACAGCCTTTCTACCGAACTGGGGGATAAAGTGCGCTGCCGACAGGTCGTCGTATCCGGCGGGGTAAAGCACTTCCTGGATGGGTACTACGCCATCCGGAAGTTGAGCCTGCCCGCAGTCTATGGCCAGGCATCTGCCCTGTTGCAGTACGCCCGGGAAGACTATGGTATCTTGCAGTCCTATGTGTCTGCTCAAATAGAGGGCCTGGAACTGGCCAGGGCATTCTTGCGAATCAGAAATTAGTTCAGGGAGTGGAAAAACGGGTAGAAAGTTTCTCGAAAAAGGGCAGGGAAGAGAAGATAGCCTGGCTGAACCGCGCTTTCCTCGCATCAGACGGCGACCTCGCATCGGTGCTGGCAGGCTACCTGCACCCCGATGAGGGCGTGCAACGGGTATTGAACGGACTGAGCGAAAATACACTCTGCAATTTCCCCATGCCCTACGGGATTGCGCCCAACTTTCTGATCAATGGGCGCTGGTACGCCGTGCCTATGGTTATCGAGGAGAGTTCAGTCGTGGCAGCCGCATCCAGCGCAGCCAAATTCTGGTCGCTGCGGGGCGGCTTTCAGGCGCAAGTGCGTACCACCGTCAAACTGGGGCAGGTGCATTTTAGCTACAAAGGGGATAAACCTCAACTCTTCGCGCTGCAGAAGGACCTTTTCGCGCATCTGCTGGCAGACGCCGCTCCCGTCACCGCCAATATGGCACAGCGGGGCGGTGGGGTGCTGGGCATGGAACTGCTGGACTTCACGCACCTGGAACCCCACTACTTACAGCTTCTGGTGCGCTTCGAAACCTGCGATTCGATGGGGGCTAACTTCATCAACTCGGTGCTGGAGCAGTTTGCGAGGGGCCTGCTCGATTTCATAGACCGATGCCCGGAGTTCGCCGCAGACCCGCCGGAAGTGGACATCATCATGGCCATTTTGTCAAACTTCACCCCGGAGTGTATCGTGCGGGCAGAGGTTTCCTGCCCCGTGACCGCCCTGGACGGGGTAGATGACGGGATGAACGGCACCGCTTTTGCCGAAAAATTCAGAAAGGCAGTCCGCATCGCAGAGATTGACCCCTACCGCGCAGCCACCCACAACAAAGGGATATTCAACGGGGTGGATGCGGTGGTGCTGGCCACCGGTAATGATTTCCGCGCAGTGGAGGCCTGTGGCCATGCGTTTGCTGCCGCCCCGGGCACTTATCGAAGCCTCAGCCATTGTACGATAGAGGAGGGTGTGTTCCGTTTCTGGATGGATCTCCCTCTGGCCCTCGGCACGGTGGGCGGCCTCACCAAATTACACCCTCTGGCCCGGCTTTCCCTGGACATCCTGGGCAACCCCGGTGCGCCAGAGCTGATGGAAATCGTGGCCGCCACCGGCTTGGCCCAAAATTTTGCCGCCCTGCGCTCTTTGGTGACGACCGGAATACAAAAAGGGCATATGAAGATGCACCTGGCAAATATCCTGCACCATCTGGGGGCTTCGCCAGGGGAGGCCGATGCGGCTACGGCTTATTTTGAACAGCACGTGGTCTCCTTCTCCGGCGTGCGTGAATTTTTACAACACTATCGCCTGGGGCAGACGCCCCGCTCATAAAGCAAGCGTATGGCCTCGAATCTGCCCGTACAATGGCGCGCCCATGGCAAACTGCTGCTAAGCGGTGAATATGCCGTTTTGGACGGGGCACTCGCCCTGGCATTGCCCACCCGCTTCGGACAGGAACTCGAGGTGTCGGAAGTACCCGGTGCGGCAGGGCTGCTGCATTGGGAAAGCCTGGATGCAGAGGGCAAACCCTGGTTTAGCGCTTCTTTTCGGACTGCCGACTGGTCTTGTACAGAAGAAATACCCTCCGAAACCGCGCGATGGATAGAACGGCTGGGCCGGGCGGTCCAGGCTGCGAAACCAGAGTGGCTGGAGGGGGCACCGGCCCTGCACGTGCGGACCCGACTGGATTTTCCCCGCGACTGGGGGCTGGGCAGCAGTTCGACCTTGGTATCTCTCCTGGCGCAATGGGCCGATGTGGACCCCTACGCTTTGCTCGCCGCCAGTTTTGGGGGCTCGGGGTACGATATTGCCTGCGCCCGGGCTGCCGGACCGCTCTTATTCCAGCGAAGAGCGGCTACCGCCGCATACGTGGAAGTGCCTTTCAACCCCGTGTTCCGGGGGCAGCTATTCTTTTTATACCTGGGAAAAAAACAAAATAGCCGCGACGGGATAGCGCGCTACCGGGCGCTGGGGGCCGGTACGCAGCGCCTGATACAAGAAACGAGCGCCCTGACCTGGGGCCTCGCCGCGGCGGGTGAACTCGACCCGTTCGAGGCCCTGCTGGACCAACATGAAAAACTGATTGCGGGCGCTTTGCAGCTCAGTCCCGTCGGGGCAGAGCTGTTTCCCGATTATTGGGGGAAAGTCAAGTCCCTGGGCGCCTGGGGAGGGGATTTCGCCCTGCTGAGCAGTCGGCGCCCGGAAGCGGAGACCCGCCGCTATTTTTTGGAAAAAGGCTTCCCCATCCTCATTCCGTACGATGCACTCATTCTAAATCCATACTCGCCATGCCCACCCAATGGTACGACGGCCGGATAACCCGGATTGAAGCCCTCCACGCAGATACCCGCCGCTTTTTCCTGGAAGTCCCGCAAATAGAGGCCTTCGACTTTCAGCCGGGCCAGTTCATCACGATGGACCTGCCTATCCACGAAAAGCGCCTGCACCGCTGGCGCAGCTACTCGATCGCGAGTGCGCCAGATGGAGGCAACGAGATAGAATTGTGCATCGTGCGAGTAGAAGGGGGAAGGGCCACCCGCTACCTCTTCGAAGATATAGGGGTCGGATCCACCATCCGCTTCAAAGGGCCGGGGGGGGCTTTTGTGCTGCCGGAAACCATAGACAAGGACATCGTCATGGTGTGTACGGGTACAGGCGTGGCACCCTTTCGCAGCATGTTGCACCACCTGGCGAATAGGGGGCAACGGCATCGCCAGGTACACCTCATTTTTGGCACCCGGTTCCGGAGCGGCGTCCTGTATGAGGAAGAATTTATAGAATTGCAACGCCAAATGCCGGGGTTTCGCTACTCCGTCGCCCTGTCCCGCGAAGAAGGCCCTCTGGACGGGCTCCCCTTCGAGGCCCGGAAAGGCTATGTGCATGCATACTACCAGGAGGCTTGGGCCGGGCGTGGCGAAGAGGTACAGTTCCTCCTCTGCGGCTGGTCCAATATGGTAGATGAAGCCCGGAAACACCTGGTCGAGGAAATGGGATACCTACCCGCTCAGGTACTCACAGAACTTTACGGATAGCCCAACCATTTGCTGCCTCAGGGCGTTATTCGTATGTTTCAAAACAAAAAAACACGTATCGCCATGGATAATCCAATCATCAAAAGCCCGGTCATGTTCTATACAGAGGTGACGCCCAACCCGGAGACGATGAAATTCGTCACGAACCGCATCCTCTATCGCGGAACAGCGGATTTCCGCGAGCGCGAACTGGCAGAGACCTGGTCCCCCCTGAGCAAGATGTTATTCGAGCTTCCCTATGTCAAAGGAGTGTACATCTGCAATAACTTTGTGACGGTAACCAAAGAGTTCAACTACGATTGGAGAGAAATCACGCTCCTTTTAAAAGAAAAAATAAAGTCTTTTGTAGAGGAAGGCGGCACTGTCCTGCAGGAAGGCTTTGCCGAGGCAATGGCTGCCCTGGAACCACGGGAAGCCATATCGGGCAGTGGCGATGACGCCGAACTCTCCAAACGGATCAAAGACCTGATCGACACCTACGTCAAGCCTGCTGTAGAAGGGGATGGTGGAAACATAGAGTTCAAATCTTTCTACCAGGGCACGGTAACCGTCATCCTGCAGGGATCCTGCAGCGGCTGCCCCTCCTCTACCGTCACTTTGAAGTCGGGCATAGAGGGGATGTTGCGCAGGATGATCCCCGAAGTACAGGAGGTCGTGTCGGAAATGGAGTAAAAAGCTGTTTTTTTAGCTGAAAAGCCGAAAATACACCATCCTTTTTCTAATTCATCTTTGCCGTTCTCTTTTGTATCGGCTCGTATCCTAAAAGCACGTATTCGTACATGGGTATGTGTTTTTTGGTTCAAAAGCCGTGTCTGAAAAACGCTTAAGTTTTTCATAAACATCTGATTGCCCTGTATATAAGGATTTCGAAACAGGCCGGGCAGGCATATCTCATTCTGCCAATCATGTAAAAAGAAGGGTTTTGTTTATTATGAAAAAACATAATAAATAAAAAATCAAACTATCTTAGCCCCTGTCCATCAAAACGAAAAGTGCTAAATTGCACTCGTTTTAAAGTGGTCCCCTTCCATTGTCAGCGGGCAAATCTTAGGTGATTCAACCTATTGCGCTGGCAATCGAAAGGCCACTAAGCCCCCCGCATTCCATACCGATTCTACATGCTACGTTGTCAAGCGGGGTGTTCCCCCCGGCACCTACGCTTGATTCCACGGTAGTACATTTGTGCCGACAAGTTCAGAACGCGCTCTTCGAAGGGTAAAAATATCTTCCGGACGAGGGCGTTCTGACCAATAGACTTGTTGCGAGGGGAATTCTCGTAACAAGTCTAATACATAATCATAACACCAAAACAGGCTGTGGTGGAGCGCACGCGCTCCAAGCCAAAATGTTCCGTTAAAGCCATGAAAAAAGCATTCTTGTTTTTGTTGGCGGTAGCTGCCTTTCAAGCGAAAGGTCAGGTAGGGCTGACACAGGTGGAAAGCAGGATAGACGCCCAGAAAGCAGGGCGACTCCAACTTTTCAAACAGGCGATTGCCAACCGAAACCGACCCGATCTGCCACAGGTGTCCACCTACGAACTTCTGGAGTCCGATCCGCGGATCGTAGGTCTGCTCCTCGACCAGGAACCCCAGGCTTTTGTTATGGCGCTGCCTGGCCCGGATCAGCGCCCCCTCGAATTGGAATTAGAGCGGGTAGAACTGCTCGCCGATAACTATGTGTTGCGCGTCAGCGACGACGATACCGAACGGGAGGAAAGCGAAGGGGTTTTTTACCGGGGCCGGATCAAGGGCGATCCCAACTCAATCGCGTCCATCAGTGTCTTTGAAGACGGGATGCAGGCTATGTTCAGCTCTGCAGCGATGGGGGGGGATTACCACGTGGTACCCATGCCCAATGGCGAAGCAACCTCGTATATGTTGTACGCCGACCGCCACCTGCGCAACGTTCCGCCTTTTGAATGCCAAACCGCCGACGAGGGCCGCGGCTATACCAAACAGGAGCTCACGCCTCAGATAGACCTGCGCAATGGTACCCGCTGTGTGAAAGTGTATCTGGAAGTTGATTTCGACGTCTTCCAAAGCAAAGGCAGCGTGGCGGCTACGGAAGAATACATAAAAGGCATATTCAATGAGGTAGCCACGCTGTATAGCCGCGACGGCATCACCGTAGTGATTTCCGAGATATTCATTTGGACGCGGAGTAGCCCCTACCCGGATTTGGATGTATTCCAGATACTGCGTGCGTTCCAGTCGGTGCGCACTACTATGAACGGGGATGTAGGGCAACTCATCACCTACAAGGGCAGTGGCGGTATCGCCGTCGTAGATGGCCTTTGCCGAACCAATGTTTCTTCGCGGGTCGGGGTGTCCAGTATAGATAACTTTTTTCGCACGGTGCCGGCCTACTCTTTTACCGTAATGGTCGTCGCACATGAAATCGGGCATATCCTGGGGTCCAGCCATACCCATGCCTGTGTGTGGAACGGCAATAACACAGCCATCGACGGCTGCGCGGGCGCTACGGAAGGGAGCTGTGCCAATCCGGGCATTCCCAGTAGTGGAGGTACGATTATGTCGTACTGCCATCTCACTTCTGCCGGGATTAATTTCCTCAATGGCTTTGGCCCCCAGCCGGCGACCCTGATCCGCAACCGCATCGCCAACGCCTCCTGCATCACGGTGTGTTCTGCTCCGCCACCCCCGCCGCCGCCGGGGGATACGACAACCAATAACAAAGGCTGCGATTCCGTCACCCTGACCCTGACCCTCGACCACTTCGGCACCGAAACGACCTGGCAGATTTTGAACTCAGGGGGCCAGACGGTATTTCAAGGAGGGCCTTATGCCAACAAACAGGCAGGAAGGGCGATTACGGCTTCCTTCTGCCTGCCCAGAGGGGCTTGCTATACCTTTAAAGTGAAAGATTCCGATGCCGACGGCATCTGCTGCAACTACGGGAACGGTGCGTTCCGACTGGTGAAAAAAACGGGTACACAAACCCAGGTAATCGTTTCGGGAGATAGATTCGGCCAGGAAAGTTCGACGAATTTCTGCGTGGATACTTCAATAGTGGTACCGCCACCCCCGCCGCCACCGCCACCGCCCACCAGTTCTTGTGTGTTACTGGATTTTACCAAAACGCCTCCGGCCACCTATGGCGGCGGACAGGATGCCGGCAGGGCAATCGTTCAGGATGGCGGTAGAACCATTGTGTTGGAAAACAACGCATGGAAAATGGTGCCTCTCACCTATGACATCAAGCCAACGACGCTCCTGGCTTTTGACTTCAGGAGTACGAGCCAGGGGGAGGTGCATGGTATAGGCTTTGACAGCGACTTGTTTGTGAGTGCGCAGCTCACGTTCCAACTCTACGGCAGCCAGACCTGGGGGCTGCAGACGTACCGCAACTACGAGGGTAACGGCGCCTGGAAAACCTACGTCATCCCCATTGGCAAGTTTTATACAGGCATGGCGAAACACTTGTTCTTCGCCATGGACGACGATGTGAGCCCGGCATTGGGGAACTCGTTCTTCCGAAATGTGCGGGTGTATGAAGAAGGTACGACCTGCGCGGCATTGCCGGCAGACCTCATCTTGCCGGAGATGGCAGTGCTCTCCCTGTACCCCAACCCGGCCCGGGACCAGATACGGGTGAACGCCAGGGGTATCCAGGAAACGACGGCTACGTTGAGCGTCTTCAATGCGCTCGGCCAGGAAATGCGCCGCATACCGCTCAAAATCGGGGATGGCAGCCTGCAAATGGATTTGCTCCTGGACAATCTCCGGAGCGGAAGCTATACCCTGCGCCTCCTCTCCGGAGACCAGATACTAACCCAACCTTTTGTGATCCAGCGATAAGCTATACCGGGCGCACCAGTGCGTCCAGGCAGGCATCCACCTGCG
Organism: uncultured Haliscomenobacter sp.; assembly: GCA_964607915.1. Lineage (GTDB taxonomy): Bacteria > Bacteroidota > Bacteroidia > Chitinophagales > Saprospiraceae > JADJPL01. Next base: position 42,418 of record CAZSMU010000003.1, on the reverse strand, counting down.
CAAATGGGAAAGCCCGGAAGGTGCTTTCCCATTTTTCTTTGATTTCGGCCGTACACAGGTTGCCTATGCTCCCTTCGTGGGTGTGGGCAACGCTCCTTTCCGGGTTGAAGTGGCCGGCAGCGATGGCTTCCCCTACCTGCCGATAGGCATCCCGGAAGGGCAGCCCCTGCAGGACTAGTCGGTTTACCTCTTCCACGCTGAATAGGTATGCGTAGCGGGGGTCGTCGAGCAAACCCGTCTTGACCTGTATATGCTGAAAAGCAAATTCGCTGATGCGGAGGGCGGCCTTGGTTTGCTCAAGGGCCGGGAACATCACCTCTTTGAGCAATTGGAAATCGCGGTGGTAGCCAGAGGGCAGGTTGGAAACCAGAAGGCTGACTTGTGCGGGCAAGGACTGCAACTGATTGGCCCGGGCGCGCACGAGTTCAAAGACGTCCGGGTTTTTCTTGTGGGGCATGATGCTGGAACCCGTCGTAAGCTCGTCGGGAAAAGCGATGAAGTTGAAATTCTGGTTGAGGAACAACACGACGTCCATCGCGAGTTTGCCGAGTGTATGCCCGAGGCCGGCCAGGGCAAAAGCCAGGGAGAGTTCTGTCTTTCCCCTCCCCATCTGGGCGTTTACGACATTGTAGCTCAATCCCCCGAAGCCCAGGAGTTCTGTGGTGCGACGCCGGTTGAGCGGAAAGGAAGAGCCGTAGCCGGCAGCGGATCCCAGGGGGTTCTGGTTGGTGATGCGGTACGCACCCAGCAGCATGTGAAGGTCATCGGCCAGCGTTTCCGCATAGGCCCCAAACCAGAGTCCGAAAGAAGAGGGCATGGCAACCTGTAAGTGCGTATAACCGGGTAAGAGCACTTCGCGGTGTAGCTCGGACAGTTCCTGAAGGCGCTGAAAGAGCACCGCCATGCCCTGGGCCAGTTCCCGGATTTCCGCGCGGAAGTAGAGGCGCAAGTCCACCAACACCTGGTCGTTGCGCGAGCGCCCGCTGTGGATTTTTTTACCAGCCTCCCCTAATTGACGGGTCAGCAGGAGCTCGACCTGCGAGTGGATATCTTCTACCCCCTCTTCGATCCGCAGCCGGCCCTCGCGGGCCTCGTGGTACAGCGCCTGCAAAGCAGGAATCAGGCGGGCATGGTCAGAGGTCTCGAGCAGTCCGGCTTCATACAACATTTGAACGTGTGCAATCGAGCCCAGGATATCGTACGGAGCCAGCAATACGTCCAATTCCCGGTCGCGCCCAACCGTGAAGGCTTCTATTTCTGTGAGGACCTGATAGTCTTTTTGCCAAAGTTTCATGGCGTTGCAGATTTTGCCGGAGCAATTCCGGAGATGAGCTGGATATAAGTAGCGATGCCCTCCCTGATTTCAGAGAGCTCGATGTACTCGTTGGCAGTATGGGAACGGGCGGAATCGCCACACCCGATTTTTAGAGAAGGAAACGACATGAGCGACTGGTCGGACAGGGTAGGGGAGCCGTAGGTGCTCAATCCCAAGGCCAGGCCACTTTGTACGAGCGGATGTTCTACCGGAATGCGGGAAGAGTTGAGGCGGAACGAGCGGGCTTTTAGTTCGAGGCCACTCAAGCGTTCCTGCAGCCACTGAAACATCTCCTCGTTTTGGTAGAGTTCATTCGTACGCACGTCCATCACCATGCGGCAGGAGTCCGGTACTACATTGTGCTGGTATCCGGCCTCTATTTGGGTCACGGTAATCTTAACGCTGCCCAACATGGGCGAGATGCGTTCCGGTTTCAGCTCGCGGATGACCTGAATGGCATCCATAGCTTTATAGATTGCGTTGACGCCTTCTTCGCGTGCGGCGTGGCCCGCTTTCCCTTTGGCTTCTGCATCAATGATCAGGAGGCCTTTTTCTGCAATAGCCATTTGCATACGAGTGGGCTCTCCTACGATAGCGAAGTCAATATGTCCGAGTACGGGGAGTGCAGCGGCAATGCCGTCAGCGCCGGAGATTTCTTCCTCTGCGCTGGCTGCAAAAACGAGGTTTACCGGAAGGTCGCGCTCGCCTTGCAAGTGTAAAAAAGCAGCGATCAGGCTAACCAGGGAAGCACCCGCATCATTGCTGCCCAGCCCATACAAGCGCCCTTGCTCAATCGCCGGGTCGAAGGGGTCGCGGGTCCACTCTTTGACAGGTTTCACGGTGTCGTGGTGGGAGTTGAGCAGCAGGACAGGCCGCTCGGGCCGCCATACGGCCGCTCGCGCCCATACGTTATTTTTTTGGCGAAAGACCTCTACCCCTTCTGCTTGCAAAAAGTGTTGAAGAATGTCGGCGGTTTGGTCTTCTTCGCGGGAAAAGGAGGGCGTGGCGATGAGCGTCCGCAACAGGTCAATGGCCTTCTCGGTGCGCGTGGGTATATCCGCTATAGGGTGCATAGGTCAAGATATCAGGGTTCCTCCGTCTCCGGAAAAAGTATCGGGGCCGCAAATGCGCACGGTTTCTACCCCTGCAGCGACGGCCGCGAATGCATTTTCGAGTTTGGGCAACATACCGGTATGGATAGCGCCTTCTTTTTTCAAAGCCTCAAAGCGCTCGCGGTCCAGGCGGGGGATGAGGGTGGCGTTATCTTCTGAATCGAGGAGGACCCCCCTTTTTTCGAAGCAATACGACAAGGTGACGTTGTAGTATTTCGACATGGCCTGGGCGACTTTGAAGGCGATGGTATCGGCATTGGTATTGAGCAAATGGCCCTGTCCATCGTGGGTGATGGCGCACATCACCGGGGTGAAACGCGCCAGGAGCAGTTCGCGGATACCTTCTGCATCTACGGTGTCCACATCGCCTACCCAGCCGAAGTCAATTTCGCCTACGGGTCGCTTGTGGGCCAGGATGAGGTTGCCGTCGGCACCACTCAGGCCGAGGGCGTTGCAGCCCCCTGCCTGCAGGGCTGCGACCACTTTTTTATTGAACCAGCCGGCATAGACCATGACGGCGATTTCCAGCGTGGGGTCGTCAGTAATGCGCCGTCCGTTGACCATCTGCGTCGGGATACCGAGCTTTTCGGCGAGTTCCGTAGCGCCTTTTCCCCCTCCATGTACGAGTATTTTCGGCCGGTTGTCGGCGATGAAGCCGCGGAGGATCTCCTGGAGCATAATTTCGTTGTCCACTACTTTTCCCCCGATTTTTATGATGTGCAGTTCCATGTGCGATGGTTTAAAGCGTTGCCAGGATGGCTTTCAAGACGGCCATAGCTGCAAAAGTACGGTTTCCGGCTTGTTCAATTACTACGGATTGTGGGCTGTCGAGTACGGCATCCGAGACAATGACGTTACGGCGCACGGGCAGGCAGTGCATGAATCGGGCCTCGTGGGTGCGCGCCATTTTGTCCGGGGTAATCTGCCAGTCGGGATCCTGGCTTAGGATCTGACCGTACTGCACATACGAGGACCAGTTTTTGGCATAGACAAAATCCGCTCCTTCGAGCGCTTTGTTCTGGTCGTACAGCACGGGGGTGTCCTTTGTGAACTCAGGAGCCAGTTCGTAGCCCTTCGGGTGGGTGATGACCAGGTCCACCTCGGCGCGCTGCATCCATTCGACGAAGGAGTTGGGAACGGCCTGTGGCAGAGCCCTGGGGTGGGGAGCCCAGGTCAGCACAACTTTGGGGCGCGCCGTTTTTTTGAACTGCTCCACCGTGAGTACGTCGGTGAGGGATTGCAGGGGGTGGCGGATGGCCGACTCCAGGCTTACTACAGGGACGCGGGCATAGCGCCCAAAGCTCTTTATGACCTGATCGGCGTAGTCTTTTTCCTTGTCCTTTAGCGACGGGAAGGTGCGCACGCCGATGATATCGGCGTACTGGCTGATGACGGCGGCAGCTTCCCGGACGTGTTCGGCGCTGCCGGCATTCATAATTGCGCCCTCTTCGAATTCGAGGTTCCAGCCCTGGTCGGCATTCATGCTGATGACCTGCATGCCGAGGTTGAGGGCGGCCTTTTCCGTGCTGAGGCGGGTACGCAGGCTGGGGTTGAAGAACAGCATGACCATGGTCTTGTTTTTCCCGAGCTGGGAGAACCCGTGGGGGTCTTTTTTACAAGCGAGGGCATCCTGTACCAGTGCTTGCAGGTCGGGCGCATCCATCGTGGATAAAAACTGCTTCATGAGGATATACTATTTATGCCGGTATAGAGGTTGCTTGTGTTTCCAGTGCTTTGGCGAAGCGTTCCAGGAAGAGTTCTGTTTCGACCGGGCTTATGTTCAATGCCGGCAGCAAGCGTATCGTATTGGGGTTAGAGGCCGAACCCGTAAACAGATACTGTTCGAAGAGCAGTTTTTTGCGCAGCGGGCCGGTGGGGCTCTCAAAATCCACGCCAATCATGAGTCCGACCCCGCGAACGGCCTGAATGCCGGGCAGGTGGTGCAGCCCCTCGAGCAGGAGCTGACCCATTTTGGCAGCGTTGGCTACCAGGTTTTCCTTCCGGATGACTTCCAGAACAGCGAGTCCTGCGGCACAGGCCAGATGGCTGCCTCCAAAAGTGGTGCCCAGCATCCCATGCTTCGCCTTAAACCGGGGGTGGATGAGTACGCCGGCGATCGGGAATCCGTTGCCCATACCTTTGGCTACGGTGATGAGGTCGGGTTCGACCCCCGCCGCATGCTGGAAGGCGAAGAACTTTCCGCTCCGGCCATAGCCCGACTGGATTTCGTCGAGGATGAACACCGCGTCGTACTGTCGGCAAAGCTGTTGCAATCCCTGTAAAAAGGCAGGCTCGGGCAGGTATATGCCTCCAATGCCCTGAATGCCCTCTACGATGACCGCTGCCACATCGCCCTGTTTGAGCTGCGCTTCCACGGCATCCAGGTCGTTCAGAGGCAGGAACTCCACGGGGAAACCCTGGTTGATAGGAGCCTGGATGGACAGGTTCTCCGTGATGCGCACAGAAGCTGAAGTGCGCCCGTGAAAGGCCCGTTTGAAGGCGATTACTTTTTGGCGACCGTTTTCAAAAGATGCAATTTTCAGGGCGTTTTCATTGGCTTCGGCTCCGGAGTTGCACAGAAAAAGGCGGTAATCGGCACAGTCCGAGAGCTCGCCCAACTTCAGCGCGAGTTCTGCCTGGAGGTCGTTGTGGATGGAGTTGGAATAAAAAGCCAGTTTTTGGAGTTGCTCTGCGATGCGTTGCACATAATGCGGGTGGGAGTGCCCGATAGAAATGACGGCATGGCCCCCGTAGAAATCGAGGTAGGCACGGCCGTTTTCATCATACACATAAGCTCCCTGTCCGCGCACGGGCTTCAGGTCGTATAGAGGATAAACGTCAAATAGTTCCACGATGCAAAGAGATTAGAGTTAAAAGCCAATAGGTTTGAGTTGCAGCCCACAGGTTTCGTCGAAGCCGAAAATCAGGTTCATGTTTTGTACCGCCTGCCCGGAAGCTCCTTTTGTCAGGTTGTCTATAGCGCTGACGATGAAGGCTTTGTCGCCATGTTTTTCGACGTACAGCAGGCATTTGTTCGTGTTTACCACCTGCTTGAGGTTGGGGTTTCTACTGCTGACGACCGTAAAAGGGGCATGGTGGTAAAAGGACCGGTATACCTCGCGCAGCTCGGTTTCTGAAAGCGGGCAGTCGGTGTAAGCGGAGGCCAGTATCCCACGGGTGAAGTCGCCTCGGACGGGGATAAAATGCAGGGGGGAGCCCATGCCGGGCTGGAGCTGCTCCAGGCTTCGGCGGATTTCTTTGAGGTGCTGGTGCTCAAATGCCTTATACACTTGCAGGTTGTTGGCTCGCCAACTGAAGTGGCTGGTTTGGGACAAGCCCTGTCCTGCACCGGTCGAGCCGGTAATAGCGTGTATGTGTACTTCGTTCCGGAGCAGGCCTTCTTTTGCCAGGGGGAGTAGGGCCAACTGGATGGCGGTGGCAAAGCAGCCGCAGTTGGCAATGCGTTTGCTCTTTTGGATGGCAGCCTTGTTGAGCTCGGGCAATCCATAGACAAAAGAAGGGTCGAGGCGGAAATCCTGGCTCAGGTCAATGACCACTACGTCCTCGGGGATGGGGTTTTCCTCAAGGAAGGTTTTAGCCTGCCCATGGCCTACACAGAGGAATAAGACATCTGCGTCCCGGGCGTGGAACGTTTCGCTGAAATGCAGGTCGGTTTCGCCTTCGAGATCTTCGTGTACGAGCCAGACCGGTTTCCCCCCCTGGCTGTTGCTGTGGGCGAAAGCGAGGTCCACTTTCGGATGGCGGAGCAGGATGCGCAGCATTTCCCCACCGGTATATCCTGCTGCACCAATGATGCCGGCCCGTATGTTCATGCGTCCTTATTTTTTTCTTCGTGTACGGCCTGGTAGATTTTGCCTGCATTGGCGAGGATTTTGGTAAACCCTTTTACGTCGTCGCCGGACCAGGCATTGTTCATTTCGCCGTACTGGCCGAAGGAGGATTGCATCAGGTCGTAGGAGGAAGATATCCCCTGAAGTTCAAACCGGTAGGGATGCAAAGCAACGAAGACCTCTCCGCTGACGTACTCCTGGGTGCTTTCGAGGAAGCCCTCTATGTTGCGCATGACCGGTTCGAGGTATTGGCCTTCGTGCAGCAGCATACCATACCAGTTTCCCAGTTGTTCCTTCCAGAAGAGCTGCCATTTGGACAAGGTGTGCTTCTCCAGCAGGTGGTGTGCTTTTACGATGATAAGCGGGGCGGCTGCTTCGAAGCCCACGCGCCCTTTGATGCCGATAATGGTATCGCCCACGTGGGTGTCGCGGCCTATGGCGTAGTCTTTTGCGATGCTTTGCAGGGCGTGGATAGCGTCCACGGGATGGGCGTAGGTCTCGTCATCTATGCCGACGAGCTCGCCCTTGGCGAAATGGAGTTTGATTCCTTTTGGCTGAGTGGCCGCCAAGGGAGAGGGGAAGGCCTCTTCGGGCAGAGGCCGGTCGGAGCTGAGCGTTTCGGCACCCCCTACGCTGGTGCCCCAGAGACCCTGGTTGATCGAATACTTGGCCTTGGTCCAGTTCCATTGGATACCGTTTTTCTGGAGGTAGTCTATTTCTTCCTGTCGGCTTAGGCGCAGGTCGCGGATGGGGGTGATGATGTCGAGCTCGGGGGCCAGGATCTGGAAAACGAGGTCGAAGCGCACTTGATCGTTACCGGCGCCGGTGGAGCCGTGCGCGACGGCCGAAGCACCGATTTGACGGGCATATTTCACCGTCTCCAGGGCCTGGAACATGCGCTCTGCGCTGACAGACAGCGGATAGGTGTTGTTGCGCAGCACGTTGCCGTAGATCAGGTAGCGGACGCAGTCCTGGTAGTAGGCCTGCTCGATCTGGGCGATGTGGAAGCTTTGGGCACCCAATTCGAGGGCTTTGTTGTGTAGGCCTTCGCCTTCTTCCAGGGTGAACCCGCCGGTGTTTACGGTGAGGGCGTGGACTTCCATCCCTTTTTCGATACTGAGGTACTTGACGCAGAATGAAGTGTCCAGCCCGCCGCTAAAAGCGAGGACGACCTTGTTATTTTTCATTTTCTTGTATGATTAGGTTTGATAAATCGTGTTTCATGGCCAGTACTTCGTTTTTGGAGGGGGCCAGCATGGCGGTACACAGGCACATGCGCTTTTGGTTCCGCTCGAGGATATCGTAGTTGGGGCAGGAGCGGCAACCGTCCCAGAAGGTGGGATCCTGTGTCAGTTCGGAGAAGGTGACCGGGTGATAGCCCAGTGCGCTGTTGATTTTCATGACGGCCAGGCTGGTGGTAATCCCAAATACGCGGGCGTCGGGATATTTGTCGCGGGCCAGGTTGAATACTTTTCCCTTGATGGCGCGCGCTAGCCCATGTCGGCGCAGGTCGGGGTTGACGATGAGGCCCGAGTTGGCCACGTATTTGCCGTGATCCCAGGTTTCGATATAGCAGAAGCCGGCGAGGACCTCGCCCTGCAGGGCGATGACGGCGTTGCCTTTGGCCATCTTTTCCAGGATGTATTCCGGTTTGCGTTCGGCAATACCCGTTCCCCTGGCTCTGGCCGATTCGGCCATCATTTTGCAAATGTCAGCGGCATATTTGCCGTGTTTTTCCGAAGCTACCTCGATGGTGATATCGGTGGTCTCGTTATCTTGTGTATGCTGCTGCTGGTTATCGGACATTTTGAAATAGATTGAGATGATAAAAATGTGTGGGCGATAGACCCTGCAGGGGCCAATACATGAATATCCCTGGGTAAGTTTTGAAAGAGCGTGTAAAAAAGGGGGAACGATGGGTCGTGGCGACGGTTGGGCGGGGGTAGGACCCAGCCTATGGACAGGTAGGAGAAGATTACGCCCGCGAGGGGCGGCGCACGAACGGCGTCAAGTGCTGGATATGTACGATTACTTCTTGCATAATTGTTCGCGAAAGTAGGGCATCTTTATGGATTTTACAAAAAAAATGCATTTCTGTTTGAGGAAAAAGTGGGCGGTGCCGAAAAAAAGGGGTTATTCGGGGGCTTTTCGGGCGTATTTTGCAGGGGAGCGTCCTCAAAACGGGATATCCTCATCGTCGTTCATTCTGCTGGAGCGGGTGATGATACCGGTGGGGGCGGGGACTGCTGTATTGAACACATCGCCCGGGAAAGACCCAAAATCGGGGTCATCCAGGTTGGAGAAGCGGGCAAACTGATCTGTGAACCGCAGTTTGACGGTATCGGTAGCGCCGTTTCGGTGTTTGGCGACGATGATTTCGGCGATGCCTTTGAGGGAAGCGCCGTTGTCGTCTTCCAGCATTTGATAGTACTCGGGGCGAAAGATGAACGATACGATATCGGCATCCTGCTCGATACTGCCGGATTCCCGGAGGTCGGACAGTTGGGGGCGTTTGGTCCCTCCCCGGACTTCTACTGCCCGGCTGAGCTGGGAGAGGGCAATGACGGGTACCTGCAGCTCTTTGGCGAGGCTTTTCAACGCCCGGGAGATGGCGCTGACCTCCTGTTCGCGGTTGCCGCGCTGGTTTTCGCCTCCACCGCTCATGAGCTGCAGATAGTCAATGACGATGAGCTGGATATCGTATTGCAGCTTCATGCGCCGGCACTTGGCCCTCAGTTCAAAGATATTGATGCCTGGGGTATCATCTAAATAGATGGGGGCGTTGCCGATGCGTTCTATGGCGCTGCGCAGTTGCTGGCGTTCGTACTCCTGGAGTTTGCCTGTGCGCAGGTTGGAGAGGGTGATTTCCGACTCCATGGAGATGAGGCGTTGGGCGAGCTGCAATGCCGACATTTCCAGAGAGAACAAGGCAATGCCCTTGTTGTAGTCCATGGCGGCATTTTTGGCCAGGGAGAGCACGAAAGAAGTCTTTCCCATGCCCGGGCGGGCTGCGATAATGATGAGGTCGGAAGGCTGCCATCCCGAGGTGAGGCGGTCGAGCGCGGTGAAGCCCGTAGGCACGCCGGTCAGGCCCTCTTCCTTGTCTTTGAGCTCTTCGATTTGTTTGAGGGCCTTGCTGGCCAGGGCTCCCATGGTCTGGTATCCGCGGCTCATGTTTTTTTCAGCGATGGCAAAAAGCCCCTGCTCTGCTTCGTCGAGCAGGTCAAACACGTCGGTGGTTTCCTCGTAAGCACTGCGGATGATACTGGTAGAGACCCGTATGAGTTCTCGCTGAATGAACTTTTGGGAAATGATTCGCGCATGGTACTCGACGTTGGCGGCGGAAGCAACTTTATTGGTCAGTTCCACGAGGTAGTATGGCCCGCCGATGGCGTCGAGTTTGCCGGCTTTTTTGAGTGCTTCCGTGACGGTGAGCAAGTCAATAGGGTAGGACTTCTCGAATAATTCCAGCATAGCCCGGTAGATCAACTGATGGGCGTCGAGGTAAAAACTTTCGGGCTGCAGGATGTCGAGGACTACCGAGAGCGCATCTTTTTCGAGCATGACCGCGCCGAGCACAGCCTCCTCCAATGGAATGGCCTGTGGGGGCACCTTGCCGAACACGAAGTTCGACAGGTCTTCCCGACGGGATTTCGCTCCGCGCTGGGCGGGGTCGGCTGGTTCTGGCTTTTTTTTAGATGGCTCCATGCAATGTATGTACCGATTGGGTGCGGAGGTCAAAGATAATGGATTTCCCAAAAAGTAATCCGGTCCCGGGCAAATAAGGGATGCCCACCGGGAGGGATCAGAGTTGGCTCAGTTGCTTTTTTACGGCTTCGAGTAGTTTCGCTTGAGCCTTGATTTGGTCGGCAGCCGTTACCTGGTCTTTTTCGTTCTGCTGAATGTTTTCGTTGGCGCGGGCGATGCGTTGCTGCGCCATTTCGATCTCGCGGTGGTAGCGCAGATTGGCGCTTTTGAGCTGGCTGAGGCTGGTTTCCAGTTGCTTCAAATTTTTCTCCTCTTCTTCGATTTGCATCCGGATCTTCTCCCTGCGCACCTCGAGTGCGAAATCTTCGAGAAGGGAGTGGGCGTTGGAGGCACGGCGCGGCGTTAACCCGGCACTGAGGAAGCTGGATGGTGCATCTACCACCAGGGTAAAATATACATCAGCACCCATCTGACTAGTCCTGCTCATGAGGTTGACCGGTCCGGAGGAGATAGCAGGGGCCTTGGCCTGAGAGGCTACAAATTCCCTGGTTTTGCGGTTGTATTTCGCCGTGCTGCCCAGTTGGCTGCGGGTGTAGTTTTTCCAGACGCGGTCCACTACGCTCTTCCGCACGTCGGGCAGACTGATATTCAAGCTGGTTTGTATCCCGCGTTCTTCGTAGAGCTCTACTTCCGGAGCCCCGTCTTTGACGCTGGTGTTCCCTGTTCGCTGTAGGTCTTCTTTGCTGAGTTGTTGCGCGAAAGCAGGGAGACCCAATAAAGAGAGCAATACGGCGACCGAGATGTTTTTCATGGATGTGGTGTTGAAGGTTATGGTAAAATGAGAGGTGAAACCCGATGTGGAAAAAGGGGCAAGGAACGGGCCATTTGAATAGCTCCGCGAGAATGGCACATAAAGCGTATGGGAAAAGTAAACGTTCGGCTTGGACAACCCGGTTTTGTTTTTCAGCTTTTTGACGCGCGCCAGTCATGAAAGTCACAAGGGGATTATCAAGGGTCAAAAAGACCCTTTTCTCCACTTCGCCGACCCCTGGCAACCATTCTGTTGTCGGCTATTCTTCGATATTCATATATTTTTCCGCGCGCTCTTTCGCGAAATGTGTAATTTCCGCGCTGATTTAACACGCTTATTTGCGGAATATCCGGGGTTCAAAAAGAACCATTTTTTGTTCACAGGAAGGCTTTTTGAGGCAATATAGCCCCGCTATAGGACCGAAAAAAGGCGCAGTGTGGGCGAAAAAGAGCCTTTTTGACCCCTTATCCCACGCAATAAGTCTATGGTAAAGATAAACAGCAACTATGTCTATACCCATCCTGAAACTGGAAGAGGTCGTCAAGACCTACGATTCCAAAACAGCCGTGGACCGAGTATCCCTGACGGTACCGCAAGGTTCGATCTTCGGCATGTTGGGCCCCAACGGCGCCGGAAAAACCTCGCTGATCCGCATCATCACCACCATCACCCAGGCGGACTCCGGGCGGGTCTATCTGAACGGGGAACCCCTGAACAGCCGACATCCCGAACAGATTGGCTACATGCCTGAGGAGCGGGGCATGTACAAAAAAATGAAGGTCGGGGAACACTTGCTGTATTTAGGGCGACTGAAAGGGCTGAGTAAGCCCGCTGCGGAAGAGCAGATCAATGCCTGGTTCGAGCGCCTGGATATTAAAGACTGGTGGAACAAGAAGATAGAGGAACTCTCCAAAGGGATGCAGCAAAAAGTCCAGTTTGTAGCTACGGTGCTGCACCGTCCCAAACTGCTCATCCTGGATGAGCCCTTCTCCGGGTTGGATCCCATCAATGCCAACCTGCTCAAAGATGAAATTTTCAAGCTGCACCAGGAAGGTACGAGCATCATCTTTTCTACGCACCGCATGGAACAGGTAGAAGAGATCTGCGAGCATATCGTACTGATCAACCAGGGGCAAAATATCCTGCAAGGCCAGGTCCGGGATATTCGCAGTGCGTTTAAAAAAAATGAGTTCCGCATAGATTTTTCAGGAGAGCTGCCGGCGGGACTGGCTGAGCGCGTGTCCCTGGTGCAGGTCGGGGCAGATACCCTGACGGTCCGTCTCGAACAGGGGGCCGACTCCAACGCCCTGCTGGGCTACCTGTTGGGTAAAGGAGTGCATATCCGGGCGTTTAACGAAATTCTGCCCTCCCTGAACGAAATTTTTATCCAGCAGGTCGGGCTGTCGAATGCCCGTACCCTGAACCAATAAAGCTCTGGTATCATGAATAAACTTTGGCTCATCGTACAGCGGGAATACATAAGCCGCGTCACCCGCAAGTCCTTTATCCTGGCAACCTTGTTGACGCCATTGGGCATTGCGCTGTTTTTTGTGGTCGTAAGCGTCATCTTTGGATATGAGAGTGATGACAACCGTCGCATAGCGGTGGTGGATTCCAGTGGCATACTCAAAGGAGCCTTGAGGGACGATAAGACCGTTTTTTTCAAGTTTGAGGATATGCCTCTGGAGGCGCTCAAAGGGCAAATAGACAAAAAGAACTACGATGCCATTCTCGAAGTCCCCCCTATTGACGATGTGCTCGCCGAAAATTACACCTTGTACTATTACGCCGAAGACGCGCCTACCCTGGATATTGAGTTGATGATTCGCGACCGGGTGAGCGAGGCGGTCCGGGACTATAAAATCGAAGCGCTGAAGCTGGAGCGCAAACAGCTCGATGCACTAAATACGCGGATCGAACTGGATCCGGAACCGCTGCAGGAAGACGGAGACGACAAAACGACGCTCACCAGTGCCATCGGTGCCGGCATCGGAATGATTATGGGCTTTATCATGTACATCGTGGTTTTTGTCTATGGTGCCATGGTGATGCGCTCGGTGATGGAAGAGAAGACGACCCGCATCGTCGAGGTGATGATCTCCAGTGTACAGCCCTTCCAGCTGATGCTGGGTAAAATCATTGGAGTAGGCGCGGTAGGGCTCACCCAGGTGGCGGTCTGGGCGATTTTAATCCCTTCGTTGACTTTCTTGGCGCAATTGTTTTTCAACATAGATACCTCCCAGTTTGCCGCTGCGGAAGCGGCAGCAGAAGTTGACCCCGACGATATGGAGGCGATGATGGCACTCGGGCTGCACGAGATTTGGAACATCCGTTGGTGGGTCATCCTGCCTCTGTTCGTGCTGTACTTCCTCGGGGGGTATTTCCTGTACTCTTCGATGTTTGCCGCGGTCGGGGCTTCCATGGGCGACGACATGGGAGAGGGGCAGTCGTTGACGCTGCCCATTGCGATTCCGGTGATACTTGCACTGTATATTATGATGGCGGCTGTACAGGCTCCGAATTCAAGTCTGTCGGTGTGGTCCTCTATCTTCCCGCTGTTTTCACCCATTGTAATGCCGGCGCGCCTGGCCTTCAACCCGCCCTTCTGGGAGGTTTTCCTGTCGGTGACGGTGTTGATGGGGACTTCTATGTTTTTCGTATGGTTGTCGGGGCGGGTGTACCGCGTGGGCATCCTGATGTACGGCAAGAAAGTCACGTTGAAGGAAATCGGAAAATGGATGTTCCGGAGGAGCTAATCAGGCGACGCTCTTGGGGATTTTGATGGTAAAAGTGGTGCCCTTGCCTTCTTCCGAGTGCTTGACGAAGATTTTGCCGGAGTGGTATTCTTCAATAATGCGCTTGGCCAGGGAAAGTCCCAGGCCCCATCCCCGCTTCTTCGTGGTATATCCCGGCTGGAAGACGGTTTTATGCCGGGATGAGGGGATGCCCTTGCCGGTATCGCTGAGGTCAATGCAAGCGAAGAGTCCTTCCTCATAGACCTCTGCGCGGATTTCGCCTTGTCCGTCCATAGCATCCAACGAATTGCGGAGCAGGTTTTCGATGACCCAGGCAAAGAGAGGGGCGTTGAGTTGCACCAGGAGGGGAGCATGGGCTTCCCCGGGGAAGGCGAAACGAACCTTCCGGGACGCTCTTTTCTGCATGTAGTTTCGGCAGAGTTCGAGTTCGGTATAGAGGTTGACCGGATCGAGTTTTGGGGTAGCTCCGATTTTGGAGAAGCGGTCGGCGATGAGTTCGAGTCGCTTCACGTCGGAGTCCAGTTCGCGGAGGACTTCCTGTACCTCTTCGTCTTCTTCGCGCATGGTGCGCAGGTTCTCTATCCAGGCGACGATTGCGGAAATAGGGGTGCCCAGTTGGTGGGCGGTTTCTTTGGCCATCCCTGCCCATACGCGGTTTTGCTCGGAGCGCCGTGCCGTGCTGAAGCCCAGGTAGCCGAAGAAGATAAAAGCGCCGATGAGCACGAGCTGGATGATGGGAAAATACCGCAGCTGGGTAAGTACTTGAGATTCTTTGTAATAGATGGAATAGCCATCTATGCCGATCAAGGGCGGTACGCCTTCTTTCTGGATGCGGAGCAACTCCTGCTGTAATTTTTTAGGGTCATCGGTACCGAAGTTCCGGCTGGATATGATTTTGTTGTTTTCGTCCACCAACAATACGGGAATCGTATTATTGGAAAGGATGATTTCCAGGTGGAGCGTCAAATCCTCCGGTGGTTCCGGGCTGTTGACGTCGGTTTGGGCCATTGCCCAGTGGCGGGCTTTGTTTTGTTCCTCAATAGCCAGCCGGCTGCTCAGGTAAGAGGTGTAGAGGAGCGAAATGAGGATAATGACCACGCCCGCTATCGCGAGGTAGAGCTTCCATTGCGACTTTTTGAAATAAATGTCCATATAGGCCTGAATGGGCAAGATGTTTTTGGGTTATGATTTAGACGGGTTGCGAGGGGTCAGCTAGGAGGTAAAAAAGAGCCATTTTACCCCCTTGAGGATTCTCCTTGCAGCAAGTCTTTTATCATCTGGTAAACGATAGGGGCGTTCAGATTATTATTTTAACAGAACCATAAGGATTACTCAGGGCTTTTCCCGTTTTTGAGGTAGGTCTCGGTGCGGAGCACGGTGTTTTCCCGCACGTTCATATAAAACAGGTTGTAATCGCCGATGTGGTAATTGGCGCGCCAATACAGGAAACTGCCCGGGAAACGCGGTTTGCTGACCCACAGCAGGCTGGCGGTATTTTGGGCATCGCTGACGCGAGGATAAATTTTTTCGAAATTCCAGAGCACGGCTCCTTTGTGGAGATCTTTGGGGGCGTACGTGGAATCTGCGCGCCAGTTGAGTGGGTTGGTAGTGGCGATTTTCTCCCTGGATTCAGGATATTTGGGGGAATGCCCCTTGAGGTAAGTCCGCCAGGTGCAGTAGCAGCCGGTTTCTTCCGGGTACGCACAGGGTTTAAGCGAGGTGTACAGGCTGGTGGAGACGGGCATCCCGACCAGGTAAGCGGCTACGAGTTTGGGTTGGAGCGCTGTGCCGTCGAAGAATTCTTTGAGCAACTGCCGGGCGTGTTGGGCGCCCTGGCTGTGCCCGGCTATGAGGATGGGACGCCCCTGGTTATAGTGGTCCAGATAGTATTGGAAGGCGCGGCGCACATCGTCGTAGGCCAACTCGAAGGCCCGGGCTGCATCCTCTTTGCGATCCGAATAATAGGCTTTGATATGAGCCTGCCGGTAGCGCGGTGCATAGACCCTCCCCGCCTGGTTGAACAGGCTGGCCTGGTGGCGGATGGCGGATTCATCTATGCGTGCGTTGAGGCCGGGGTCATTGATGGGGCCATTCCATAGGGTCTCGCCCTTTTTTCCGGTATAAATGGTAGGATGGAGAAAGAAAACATCCACCGCCGCATCCTGTTGCCGCTCGGGGGATCCTTTGGGGAAATGGTCGGCCTCATCGCTGCGGGAGGGCAGGGCAGCCCAGCTTTCCGGCAAGCTGTAATCGGGAGCTGCCGGGCGGAAGGATTGTTCGAAGGTGCCTTCGGGAAAAGAGGCACAGGCTCCGGCCAGCAAGGCCAGGATGGACAGCATCAGTGCAGGGCGCATATATTGAGGATTGATTTGCATAACAAAACGCAGGGGGGCTTCAAAAGTTTTTTCACCAGACTTGCTGCGCAGAGTCAGCGAGGAGGGAAAAAGGGCCTTTTTGACCCCTTTATGGCCCCCGTGCAACAAGTGTACTATACCGCGCCTATTTTAATCCCTGTGCTTTCTGCAGGAACTCTTGTCCTTTCGCGGCATTGCCCGAGGCGAAATAAGCGGTGCTGAGATTGGTCCATGCGTCTGGTAGTTTCGGGTTGAGCTCAGCCGCCCGCGTGAAGTAACGTATGGCCTCCTGGTGGATCTGGCTCATGCCATGGGCGATGCCCAGAAGGCGTAAAATCTCGTAGTCGTTGGGACGCAGACGGTCAGCTTCCTTTAGCAGGGCAATGGCGGCAGGGAGGTCACCGCGCACTTCCCCGGCATAGCGGCCGGCGTCGCGCAGGGCGAGGGGTAGATTTTCGAGGGCTTCTTTATACCCCGGACTTACCTGGAGGGCTTTGCGGTACGCCGTGATGGCCTGCTCGTACTCTTTGAGATAGAAATGTGCGTTGCCCTGGATAAGGAAAGCGTTGGCATAAAAAGGATGCAGCTCCGTGGCGCGTTGCGCATGGCCTGCGGCTTCGCGCAGCAGGCGTATTTGTACCAGGCTGTCTTTCTCTTCCCGGGAGCGATCCACCAGCGACCCGGCCACAGCATTGCGCAGCTTGGCGCTGTTGGGGGAGGTTTGGATATCGGTGGTGAACAGGGTGAAATTGTCTTTCCAGACGGGGTTGCGGGCAAGGGTCCTGATCGAGAGCAGCAACACCGCGACCCCCAGGACGGCCAGGCGGACCTTTCCGGCGCTGCCTGCCGGTTTTTGCAGAGGAAAAAAGAGCAGCCCCAATGCCATAGCAAAACCGATGGAGGGCATAAAGGCGAGGCGTTCTGCCAGGTGGGTGCCGATGGGGAATACCAGATTGGATACGATGGACAAAGGGATGAGATAAAACCATACGGCAAGGCCCAGCGGGGTATGCCGCTTTATACCGTATAACCCGAAGCCCATCAGTCCGAGGTAGGCCAGTCCGCTGATCCATACCCGAACGTCGCCAAGGGACATCAAATCAATGTGCCGGGGGTAGTAATCGTGGGTCAGGGCTATCGGGAAAAAGAGCAGTTGCAGGTAGCGCCCCAGGGCGTACAGCGCAGTGGCAAACTTCTCCAGTGGCGAAAAGGCCACAAACTGGCCGCCGACGAGCTTGAGGTAGGGGTTGTTCATGAACTCCATGGGCGGCGCCCCGGTACTCCAGCCCAAAATGCTGCCGCGAATGGCCAGAAAAACCACAGCCGCGCCCAGATAAGGCAGTAAGGAAAGGCTTATTTTTCCCATGCTGCGCTGGCCGACAAACCAGAGGGCCAGCGGCAGCAGGGCTATATAGGTGATGGCGTTTTCTTTGGAAAGCAGTGCCGCGAACAGGCTTAAAGCGCCTGGTACGTGCAGCAGGTAGTTTTTGTTTCTAAAAGCAGTCAGGGCCAGGTATAATGCTCCCAGGCTGCCCAGCAGCGACAGTATTTCGTCCCGGCCTTTGATGTTGGCTACGGCCTCTACATGGATGGGGTGCGCTGCGAAAATCAATCCGGCGGCAAAAGCGGCGTACAGAGCGTTTTGTCCCCATCGGTCCGGGGGGAACAAGCGCAGGAACGCGTAAAAGAAGAGCAGGCAACAAGCGCCAAAGAGAAGAATGTTGACCAGGTGCCCAATGAAAGGCGATTGGCCAAAAAACTCGGTCTCCAGGGCAAAGGTGAGGAGGGAAAAGGGGCGGTAGCGACCTCCGGCCACGAGTTTTGCCTTGCCCGCTTCCTTGAAGAATCCGTAAAACGTATCGTACTGCAAAATGCCCGGGATGCCTTTTACTCCCTGGGTAGTAAACATATTTTCCGTGATGACAATGGCATCGTCTTGGGTATAGCCATGTCCGAGGGTGTTGGCATACAGCAAAGAGGCAAACAGAAAGAGCAGCGCCCCGGCATAGGTGCGCATCGTCTTTGGGTCAGGGCGGGAAGCCACCGGGTCGGGCGCGGTGGATTCTGTGCGGGCGGCCTTGTGCGGCCTTTGATTTGGCTTTGCCATGAGCGCTTGTTCCGGATGAAGTTTGATTGGACTTGTCGTGCCGAATGTATGGAATTTCTTCTATTCCCTATGCCTTGGGGGGGTGTAAAAAGTTCCTTCGCTGTCCTGGGGGGCAGCACCGAGGCTTCCCCCCTCCCAGGCCGGGGCAATTTAAAACAACCTCAAAAGGGTGCTGAACGGCATTTATCTACTTTTTTGCGGTATTCTGCTACAAAGGTTTATTTTTGTTTGTCCTGATTTTGTGAACGCCTTCATTTCATAACCTTATATCCATCCTTATGAGAATTCGATTTTGGTGTGTTTCCCTATTGGTTTGGTTCGGGAGCGCCGCATTGTGGTCGCAGGCGAGCGACCCGGGCTACAAGCCGGTGACGCGTGCGTTTGCCCTGAAAAATGCTACGGTAGTCGTCAAACCCGGTATGGTCGTGCAAAATGCCAATGTGGTAGTGCGCGATGGTTTGATTCAGGCAGTTGGTGCCAATGTGCCTATTCCGGCAGATGCCCGCGTCATACCAGCAGATTCGATGTTCGTGTATGCCGGTTTTATTGATGCGCTCTCCCATGCAGGTATTCCGGTCAAGAGGGAAGAGCCTATGGCGAATATGCAGATGCAGATGCAGATGATGCGCCAGCGCGGCACTTCATCGGCCAACCCTACGAATGAACAGGCGGGTATCCAGCCTGAAATCAAAGCGCGCGAGGTCGTCAGTGCCCAGGAAAAAACGGTGGAAGAACTGCGCAAGCTGGGCTTCACGGTAGCGCACGTAGTGCCACAGGGCCGCATGCTCCCGGGCAGCGGCGGGCTCTTCCTCACGGCGGGCACAACCGCTGAAGAGATGCTCGTCCGGGACAATACCTCCATGTTTGCCACCCTCAACGGTGCGCGCGGGGTGTATCCGGGTACGGTAATCGGCGTAATGTCGAAATTCCGGGAATTGTACCGCCAGGCGGAACAGGCCAAAGCGCACGAAGCGGCCTTTGCAGCCAACCCGACGGGTATGGTGCGGCCGGAGATGAACAAATCCCTGCAGGCCTTTTATCCGGTATTGGAGAAAAAGCAGCCCGTATTTTTTGCAGCGGAAGATATGAAATCCGTACACCGCGTACTCACGCTGCAGCAGGAACTGGGATTCCCCTTGGTTATCAGTGGCCTGAAGCATGGCTGGTACGTAGCGGATATGCTCAAAGGCAAAAACCTGCCGGTGGTGCTCTCTACAGACCTGCCCAAAGCAAAAGAAGCGCCTAAAGGCGGGGACAAGAAGCCGGAAGGGCCACAATCCATGACGGAAGAAGAAAAGAAACAGCTCGAAGCCCGCGCAGCAGAAGAAATGAAAAGGCTCGAATCACAGGCGGCCGTCCTGGCGGGCAAGGGAGTAGCGTTCGGGTTCGCTACGTTCAACGGCAAACCGGCAGAGCTGCGGGAAAACGTGCGCCGCATGATCAAGAGCGGCTTGAGCGAAGACCAGGCACTCGGCGCCCTGACGACGGCACCTGCCGCTATGCTGGGGCTCTCCCAGGTAATGGGCACAGTAGAAAAAGGCAAAATGGCCAACCTCGTAGTGAGCGATAAGCCTTATTTCGCGGAGAAATCGAATGTGCGTATGGTAGCGGTCAACGGTGCTCTCTTCGAATACGAGGCCCCGAAACCGGCCCCTGCCGGCCCTGCACCCAAAGCAGAAGGCGCACCCAAGCCGGGAGGGGCGGCTGTCTCAGGCAAATGGTCATACTCCATCAACGTACAGGGCGATGCCTACGACGGCGTCCTCAACCTGTCGGAAAGTGCAGGCGCGGTGAGCGGAACGTGGTCGAGCGATCGGGTATCCGGCGACAATGCCATCAGCAACCCGGAACTCAAGGGTGCCCGCCTTACGTTCAACTCCGCGGTCGTGATGCAGGGCATGAATATGACCCTGGGCTTTGACCTCCAGTTTGAAGGCACGTCGTTCAGCGGCAAGGTAAATGTACCGTCTTTCGGTACCTTTGATATCAAAGGAAGCCGCCAGGGCGGTCCGCAAGGGGAGTAAACCCGTTTTTGTCCAACAAAAAAAGAAAGCCATTCATGAAAAATACCATTCTTTTATTCACACTGCTCCTGCTCGGCATTTCAGGGATCGCCCAGGTGAAAACGGGCAGCGTCCTGCTGAAAAACGGGACCGTACTGACCGTGACCAAGGGCACTTTGCAAAACAGCGATGTGCTCATCGTCAATGGCAAAATCACCCAGATAGGTGCTAATATTAAAGCACCAGCCGGAGTAAAGGAAATTGACGCGACCGGCAAGTACATCATGCCGGGTATTATTGATGCACACTCCCACATCGCCATTGATGCCGTGAACGAAGGTACCGCCCCGGTCACCTCGGAGGTATGGGTGGGGGATGCCCTGGACCCCATGGATATTGGTATCTACCGCGCCCTGGCAGGCGGGGTTACGTCTGCACACGTGATGCACGGCTCGGCAAACGCCATCGGCGGCCAGTGCGAGACCATCAAACTGCGCTACGGAACGTACAACCCGGAGGAACTGCGCATGGAAGGCGCGCCGCGCACCATCAAGTTCGCCCTGGGCGAAAACCCGATGCGCAGCCATGGGGAAGGCCGCGGCATACAACCGCGCACCCGTATGGGCGTCGAACAGGTGATTCGCAAAGCCTTTGCAGAAGGCAGGGAGTACGATGCCGCCTGGAAAAAATACAACCAGGAAAAAGCGGCCAACCCCCGCGCCCTGCCGCCGGTCTATAACCGTCGCCTAGAAACCCTGGCGGATATCCTGAACGGCAAAATCATCATCCACTGCCACTCCTACCGCGCCGATGAAATCAATATGCTGATGAACGTTTGCCGCGACTTCGGCGTCACCAAGCTCTGCTTCCAGCACGTCAATGAAGGATTCAAAGTGGCACCCGAGCTGGCGGCCTTTGGGGCAGGCGCTTCCGTATTCTCCGACTGGTGGGCATACAAGTTCGAGGTGTATTATTCCACCGCGTTCAATGCCGCTATCCTCACCCGTAACGGCGTGACGACCTCTATCAACTCCGACGACGCAGGGATGATTCGCCACCTGTTCCACGAGGCGGGCAAAACACAGCGCTACGGGCAGCTCAGCGACGATGAGGCACTGGCTTTGATCACCATCAACCCGGCAAAACAACTCGGCGTGGCCGACCGCATCGGCTCTATCGAAGTGGGTAAAGAGGGCGATGTAGCGATTTTTGACCAACACCCGCTCTCAATCTACGCCATCCCCCAAATGACCATCATTGACGGCGTCGTGCGCTTTGACCGCAAAAACGATGCGGGCGATATGCGCATGGACGTGGATGCCGCCCAACCGGTTCCAATGTCCACCCTGCACGACAATGAGAATATTGACCGCTGCATGCAAGGCATGGAAGACGTATGGTCTTTCCTGTTTGGAAAAGAGCATAAGCATTAATTAATTGATTTTGAAATTATTGTGTAAAAAATAAACCTTTTTACACAAGACACAACGATATACGCCATGTTTAAAAAAATATTCCTGGTCTTCCCCATCCTGCTCGTGGCGCTCGCGCTGACCGCGCAGGTGGCCAAGCCCCGCAAGGGGAACTTCGCACTGACCAATGCGAGCATAGAAACGATTACCAATGGCCTGGTACGAGGCACTCTGTTGATTCAGGACGGAAAAATTGCCGCCATAGGCGCAAATGTCAATATCCCCGCCGGAACAGAGACCATCGACTGCAACGGCCTGACCCTCTACCCCGGTATGATCGACGGCGGCACGCAGCTCGGCTTGTCGGAAGTGGCATCGGTGTCGCTGACGGAAGATTTCGATGAAATCGGCGAAATCACGCCGCATATGGAAGCACTCACCGCAGTCAACCCCAACGGCTCAGCTATCGCTGTGACGCGGGTGAGCGGGGTGACGACGGCATTGACCATCCCGCAAAACGGCCTGTTCCCGGGTACGGCTGCGCTGATCAACCTGGTGGGCTATACCCCCGACCAGATGTATGCGGGAGCGCGTTGTGTAATGATGAACTTCGCTTCGGGCGGCCGCCGTGGGTTTTTCGACCAACGCACAGAGGAAGATATCAAAAAGGAGGCCGAGCGTGCCCAAAAGACGCTGAATGAGGCATGGGACCAGGCGGTGCTGTACGCCCGCATTGACTCCGCTGCCGCAAAGGACGCGTCGGTCAAGGTGTCCTACAACCCGGAAATGGCCCACCTGGCAAAGGTGGTGCGCGGCGAGTTGCCCCTCATGATCGAAGTCAACCAGGCCGATGATATCCTCGCTGCCATCAAATGGGTACAGACGCGCCAAATCAAGCGCGTGATTTTTAGCGGAGTCGCCGAAGGCTGGCGGGTGGCAGAGGCCATCGCCAAAGCGGGGATTCCCGTCGTGGCAGGTCCGGTACAGGCCCTGCCTACGCGCCCGTCCGACCGCTACGATAGCCGCTATGCGGCACCGGGCATCCTGCATAAGGCAGGCGTAAAAGTGGCGCTTCGTTCGAATGAATCGGAAAACGTGCGCAACCTGCCTTTCCATGCCGGATTCGCAGCCGCTTACGGCATGGGGAAAGAGGCGGCCCTGAAAGCCGTCACGATTGTGCCCGCCCAGATTTTTGGGGTGGACAAGATGCTGGGCTCCCTGGAAGTAGGGAAAAGCGCAACCTTGTTTGCCGCTACGGGCGACCCGTTCGAGACGAAAACGCAGGTGCGCCACCTGTTCATTGACGGGTACCTGGTGCCGATAGATAGCCGCCACATTCAATTGTACGACGAGTTCCTCAAGCGAGGTACCGGCGTACAGAAATAAACCTTACGGGAACGGTGGTATCTACCTTTTCACCTACCTCGAACCCAACCGGGCAGCCGGAAGTCTTCGCGCCGGGCATAGACAAGGGCAGCCCCCTGGTCGTGTCCGGCGCGGGCGCTTTCGGGGGCTGGACAGCGCTGTTCCTGCTGCGCGCAGGGTACCGCGTCACCTTGCTCGACCCCTGGGGAGCAGGGAACTCGCGCTCCAGCTCCGGCGATGAAACGCGGGTCATCCGCTCGACGTATGGGGCAAACGAGTTGTACTTTGACCTCAATGTCCGTGCGCTGGAACTTTGGAAATCCCACCAGGAATCCTGGGGCCGCCAGTTGTTTCACCCTACCGGCGTCCTCTGGTTCTGCTATGAAGAATACGCGGAAATGATCGAGGCAAGCACCCCGTTTGCTGCAAAACATGGGGTGGAGTACGTCCGTTTTTCCCGGGAGGAAGCAGCGAAACGATACCCGCAGGTGTTCCTGGGCGACCTACACCATGTCGTACTCGATGCCAGCGGGGGCTACCTGAAAGCGCGCGAAGGCGCAATGGCGGTACAGGAAGCGTTCGTGCGCGAAGGCGGTACATACCTGCAGGCCATGGCCCGACCAGGAACGCTGCGCGCCGGAAAACTCGAAGAGGTAGTGCTCCAGGATGGAACCCGGATCGAAGCCGCTGCCTTTGTCTTTGCTTGTGGCTCCTGGCTGGGGCAGCTTTTTCCGGAGCTGCTGGGGGAGTTTATCACCTGCACCCGACAGGAGGCGTATTACATCGGTGTGCCGGCAACACACAGCAGACTGTTCGACGAGATGCCCGTATGGATTGACCTCGACGGGAGCGATTACTACTACGGGATTCCGGGCAACGCGTCGCGGGGCTTCAAAATCGGCGTAGACCGAAGGGGGCCCCGGTTTGATCCTACTCACGGCGACCGCATCCTGGACCCGGACGTGCTGGCCCACGCCCGGCAGTTCCTACAGCACCGCTTCCCAGCCTTGAAAGGGGCACCCCTCACCGAAAACCGGGTCTGCCACTACGGCAACTCCCCCGACGGAAACTTCCTGCTCGACCAGCATCCCGAAGCGGCTAACTGCTGGCTGCTGGGCGGTGGCTCCGGCCATGGCTACAAACACGGACCGGCATTAGGAGAAAAAGCCGCCGGCGTTATTTCAGGGGCACAGCCTATGGAACCGTCTTTTTTGCTGAAAAGAAC
>CAZSMU010000003.1:0-18299 GCA_964607915.1 uncultured Haliscomenobacter sp. | reverse complement strand
AAAAAATATTAGTATGAAAAAAAATATTATACCAATAATTATTTTGCTTCTTGGGGTGTCTGTGCGTGTGGTATGGGCGCAGCCCAAGGAAGTCAAGATGCCGCCCGAGGCTACTGAGGTATGGGAGCCCGAACCGCGGGTAGTGACTCCGGGTACCTCCAACCACCTGCCCCCGTCGGATGCAGTGGTCCTGTTCGACGGCAAGAACCTGGATAGCTGGAAAAGTATGGACAAGGGCGGACCCGCTGCCTGGAAAGTAGAAAATGGCTACTTTCAGGTCGTACCGGGCACGGGGGGTATCGAGACGAAAGCCGGGTTTGGCGATGTCCAGTTGCACATCGAATGGAAGGCACCCTCGGTAGTCAAAGGCTCCGGCCAGGGGCGCGGCAACAGCGGCCTGTTCTTCATGGGCCGGTACGAAGTGCAAATCCTGGATTCTTACCAGAACCGCACCTACTCCAACGGGCAGGCGGCCAGTGTGTACAAACAGCACATCCCCCTGGTCAATGCGATGCGGCCTCCGACGGAATGGAACACGTACGACGTCATCTTTATCGCTCCGCGTTTTAATGCCGACGGTATGGTCGTCGCCCCCGCTCATGTGACGGTTTTCCACAACGGCGTGTTGGTGCAGAACCACGTCGAATTGCGCGGGGGATCGGAATACATCGGTATTCCTACCTACAAAGCACATGCTGCCGAGTTGCCCATTCAACTCCAGGACCACGGGGATTTGGTGAGTTTCCGCAATATCTGGCTGAGAAAACTTTAACGTGCGCAAGCGCATGTTTTTTCCACCGTCAAAACCAACGCTTATGACATCGAGAAGGACATTTATACGCAATGCTGCACTGGCTGCTGCCGGCATGGGCGTTCCGGGCGCGGTATCCGCTGCCCACCTGGCAAATTGGGCCAAAAATGCAGGCCCGAACGACCAGCTCAATTTTGGCGTCATCGGCGCCAACGGAATGGGGTGGAGCAACATGAGTACCCACCTGAAAATGCCTCAGGTCAATTGCGTGGCAATCGCCGATATTGACGAGGGGGTGCGCAACCGCCGGGCGGGCGAAGTGGAAAAGTTGAGGGGAAATAAACCCAAACTCTACAACGACTACCGCAAAATGTTGGAAGATAAGGATATAGACGCTATCATAGTCGGTACGCCGGACCATTGGCACTGCCTGAACCTCATCCATAGCCTCGAAGCGGGCAAGCATGTGTATGTGGAAAAGCCATTGGCCAACTCCATAGAGGAGTGTCGGCTCATGGTCGCAGCGCAGGAGCGCTACGGCAAGATGGTGCAGGTAGGGCAGTGGCAGCGCAGCGGCTCCCAGTATGCCGATGCGATAAACTTTGTGCGCTCCGGCCAACTGGGAAATATCCGCCTCGTAAAGTGCTGGGCCTACCAGGGCTGGATGAAACCCGTGCCCATCCTCCCCGACGAAGCCGCCCCGGCAGGGGTGGACTACGCTCTGTGGCTCGGCCCCGCTCCGACACGGCCGTTCAACAAAAACCGCTTCCACTTCAACTTCCGCTGGTTCTGGAATTATGCCGGCGGCCTCATGACCGATTGGGGCGTACACGAAATTGATATCGCCCTCTACGCCATGAATGCGACAGCCCCCAAGTCCGTCATGGCCTCCGGTGGGAAGCTGGCCTATCCCGACGATGCGTCCGAGACGCCGGATACGCTGCAAACCGTGTATGAGTACGACGGGTTCAACATGTTGTGGGAACATGCTACCGGCATCGACGGCGGCAACTACGGCTATACCGAGGGAATCGCCTTCATCGGCAACAACGCCACCCTGGTCGTCAACCGGGGAGGCTGGGAAATCATTTCGGAAAAACTCGACGGAAAGCCCCGAATCGAGGCCATGGCCCGGGTAAAACCAAGCGGGAAATCCGCACTGGAAAAGCACGCTGAGAACTTCGTGGCGGCCATCGCTTCCAATGATGCCTCCCAGTTGACCTGCGGAATAAAAACCGGTAGTATCGCGGCTATCAATGCGCAAATGGGAAATATCGCGTTTAAAACAGGGGAGAAAGTCTTCTGGGACGCGACCAAAGGGGAGTTTACCAGCCCTAAAGCGAATGCACTGGTCAAAGCTCAATACCACAACGGCTGGAAACTGCCGAAGGTGTAAACGGATTGGGCAGCTTATACCAGACTGGTTGCGAGGGGAATCCACAGCCTTTTTTCCCGCCGCGAGAATCCCCCTCGCCATCCGTCTGATAATCTTTTCCTCTTTATTCCTCAAAACCATTTCCTATGCCTCTTAAATCCATCCTGCGCCTGTGTATCCTGCTCGTAGCTATCAGCGGACTGAACAGTTGCGCCTTTATCAAAGATTTGACCACCGATCGCCCCAAAGAAGAGGCGACGCAGCCTGCAGCCGAGCCGGAGCGGTACCCAGAGCCGGAGCGTTCCCCGGTGCCCGGTTACGACAGAGAAGCTGTATTGCGCAGGGATATTGCAGATTATGCGAAGCGCTTTGTGGGCACGAGCTATGTGTACGCCGGCAAGAAACCCGAAAACGGATTCGACTGTTCGGGCTTCACGGGGTATGTACTCGGCAACTTCGGGGTTACTTTGTCGGCGAGTGCGCGCGACCAGGCCAGGCAGGGCCGGGAAATCCCCGTAGAACAGGCCCGGTCCGGGGATTTGGTCTTTTACCGGCGCAGCAGCAGCGAGCAGCCGTTCCACGTTTCACTGGTGGTAGAAAACCGGGGGAATCAACTCTGGGTCATTCACAGCACTACCTCCCGGGGCGTCCTGGTGGAAGATGTACTGGCGAGCAAGTACTGGAAGCCCTACCTCTACATGGCAAGGGATGTGATGGGGAACCGGTGAGCAGGTTACGCCACCTTAAACTTCCAGTATCCGGGTGCAGCTGTCCCAGGGGAGGATGCTCAAATCGCGGCGCAACTGAGGGGTATCTCCTCCATAAATCAGATAGAGATCGGTTGGGGTCTGGGTATTGAGTTTCTGAAATGCCATCAGGTTTTTAAAAAAGCCCGGGGTAATGGTCATACCAGCCTTTATTTCGACGGCTTTGAGGGTTGGACCCGACTCTATGAGAAGGTCTATTTCCCGCAGGTTGCTGTCTTGCCAAAAAAAGAATGCAGGTTTTTGACCGTTGTGGTAGGTAGCTTTGAGCAGTTCGGAGAGAATCATGTTCTCGAATAGGGCTCCCTTTGCGAAGTGTTGCTCTATTTGTTCCGCTGTCTGGATGTTCAACAAGGAGCAGGCGAGGCCGGTATCGTAAAAATACAGCTTGGGCGATTTGATGATGCGCTTGTCAAAATTTCGGTGGTAAGGGGGTAGCAGGTACAGGATAAAACTGGCTTCGAGGATACCTATCCATGATTTTACCGTTTTGGCATCTACCCCGAGTATATTGCCTAACGCGCTGAAATTGACCACTTGCCCTATCCGCCCGGCACAGGCCGCCAGGAACTGGCGGAACAAAAGCAGGTCGTTTATCCGAATCATTTGCCGGACGTCGCGTTCGACGTAGGTTTGAATATAACCGGGATAAAAGTCCTGGGGCTCTATACCGCGGTCATAGATACGTGGATAACCTCCTGTAAACGAAAAAGTACCGGCAGAGGGGGGCCGGATACCTGCGCGGTGGAGTTCGCTTAGAGATAAGGGCAGTAGTTGGAGGAGCCCTATCCTCCCGGCGAGCGATTGCGCGATTTTTTCCATGAGCAGGAAGTGCTGTGAGCCAGTCAGGATGTATTCACCTGCCCGATTGCGCCGGTCCGTGTAGTGTTTCAGATAGGGAAAAAGTTGGGGTACATACTGTACCTCGTCGAGGATGACGCCGCCCTGGTAGGATTGCAGGAAACCATGGGGATCGCTTTGTGCAAAGTCCTGGTTTTCGGCAAGTTCGAGATTGACGTAGCGGTAATCCGGGCGCAATTGCTGCGCCAGCGTGGTTTTTCCCGATTGCCGGGGCCCGGTGAGGACTAATAAAGGAAATTTTTCGAGCAGTATCTGCGCCTTGACCTCCAATTGTCTGTGAATCATAGCGTACGCTTATTTTTATGCAAATTCGGAATTTAATTCCGAATTTGCATAAAAATTTGACAAACTTGTTGTGTGGAGAGGAAAAGGGTCTTTTTGACCCCCTCGATGATCCGCTACGCCACAAGTCTTATCTTCGCAAGCTCAGCCCCTCTCCGCGAAGAGAAGCCTTGTAGCGCCCTTTTCCGAAGGCGGAGCCGTGGAAGCTAAGAGTGGGTTTAAGGCGTTCGCGCTCCTCCGCTGGGAGCTGGATAAAATCGCTGCAGGCCTTTGAGCAGCAGTCGTGCCAAGCTTCGGCACATGGGGGGCACTGGATGAAAAGGAGGTGGCAGGCGTCGTTGGCGCAGTTTTTATGGGTATCGCAGGGCGCTCCGCACTGGTGGCAGTGTGCGACGACCTGTGGCGAAATGCGTTCGCCAAGGCGTTCGTCGAAGACGAAATTGACGCCGATGAACTTGTTTTCCAGACCTTGTTGCTGACACTGCCGGGCATAGTCAATGATTCCTCCGTCCACCATGTGTACATTTTTGAAGCCGCGGTGCAGGTAGTATGCACTGGCTTTTTCGCAGCGAATCCCGCCAGTGCAATACATGATGATATTGCGGTCTTTATCGCTTTCCAGCATTTTTTCTACGATGGGCAGTGCTTCGCGGAAGGTTTCCACCTCCGGGCGTATGGCGCCTTTGAAGTAGCCGACTTCGCTTTCGTAGTGGTTGCGCATATCTACGATAATCGTGTCGGGTTGGTCGGTGAGTTCATTGAACTCTTTGGCTTTTAGGGCTTTCCCTCTTCTGGTGACGTCAAAGCTATCGTCGTTGAGCCCATCGGCGACGACTTTGGGGCGTACCTTGATGGTTAGTTTAAAGAAGGATTTGGCTCTGGTATCCACTGCGATATTGAGGCGCACCCCGTCGAGCCAGGGGATGCTGTAGAGGGTTTCCCGGAAGGCTTCGAAGCAGGCCTCCGGGACGGAGATTTGTGCGTTGATGCCCTCCCCGGCCACATAGATGCGTCCGAATACCCGGTGCTCCTGTAGCTTCAGGTAGAGGAAGTCGCGGAACGCCGCGGGGTCCTGGAGATGGTGGTAGCAATAGAAAGAGAGGGTGAGCCGGGGCTCCGGATCGGCCAGGGATTTTTCCTTGAGCAGTTGGTTGTTGATGCGGTTATGCAATGATTTCATGGCGCAAAACATATTTATACGACAAGTCCAGACTTGTTGCGAGGGGGCAGCGAAGAGGGAAAAAGGGCCTTTTTGACCCTTCGGTGATCCCCTTACAGCAAGTCTATTATTAACGCTGGCCCTGGATGAGCAGTTTTCCGCTGTACAGGGAATTGCCGCCCTGCCAGCGGTAGAAGTACATGCCCTGCTGCAGTGCCGGCAGCTCAAAACTGACAAAGGGGTCCCCCCAGGATTCGACTTCGCGTTGCAGGCATACTTTCCCGGAGAGATCCCAGAGGGTGAAGCGCCCGACGCCTTCAAAGAGGCCGGTTTCCAGGGTGACGATATCCTGTGCAGGGTTGGGGAAGACGCGCAGGGCCTGCGGGGCTTGTTCTTCGCGGGTCGGGGTAGTGATTTGGAGGGCGGCTTGCACGGCCGCGAGCACGTTGATGCGCCCATAGCCGTAGGTAGCGTTGGGGATAGAATCTCCCGGAAACCCCCCGCAGCTTTCCGGGCTGGTGATGGGGCGCGCGGTGCTCTTCAGGATGGATTCGATGCGGGCTACATTTCCCCGCAGGCGGGGGTTGGCCGACAGGATCAGCGCTACGGCTCCGGCGACGTGCGGCCCGGCCATGCTGGTGCCGTTGAGACTGGCAAAGCCGTTGTTGCGGATGGCAGAACGCACTGCGACGCCCGGTGCCACGACGTCGGGCTTGGGATAGGTCTTGCTTTTGCTTTGATCCACGACGGGGCCGCGCGAACTGAAGCGCGCGATGGTGTCCAGGGAGTTGCTGGCCCCCACCGCGAACCCCGCGGGAAAGATAGCAGGAGGGTCGGCAATAGACATGCACGAAGGCCCGTCATTTCCGGCGGAAATGACGACGAAAATCCCGGCGGCGCGCAGGTTGTTCACAGCGGTTTCCAGCAGCGAGTAGTTGCTTGGGTTACAACCTTCCAGGCTTGGGCAGCCCCAGGAGTTGTTGATTACGTCAGGGGCGAGTTTGGGGTTGGGGGCATTGTTCGTGGCATCGGTGGGGGCGAGGAACCACTGGAAACATTCCAGGTAAGTGAAAGGGCTGCCGTAGCCGCGCTCCATGTTGCGGCAGCCAATCCAGGTGGCGCCCGGGGCTACGCCAATCTGATTGCCCTGGCCATCGTCGCCCACCATCGTGCCCATCGTGTGGGTGCCGTGGCTGTTGTCATCACAGGGCTTGAGCAGGTTGAGCCCACAGGGGTTGACCGTATCTCTGTGCAGGGGGCTGTACGAGCGGATGGCATCGTGCCAGTTGTAGGCGTGGTTGGCGCTGGTGTCGCGCAGCCAGCCGCGGTATTGCTTTCGGATGGTAGGGTGGATCCAGTCGTAGCCGGTATCCTGTCCGCCCACTACGATGCCTTTACCCGTATAGCCCATGGCCCATACAGCAGGGGCCTGAATCTTGTTGAGGCCCCATTCAATCCCCATGCGCAATGCCGGAGTTGGAGGGGTTTCCTCTGC
This sequence comes from uncultured Haliscomenobacter sp., assembly GCA_964607915.1. Taxonomy (GTDB): domain Bacteria; phylum Bacteroidota; class Bacteroidia; order Chitinophagales; family Saprospiraceae; genus JADJPL01. The sequence continues at coordinate 11,612 of CAZSMU010000003.1, read as the reverse complement.
TTCCGGCACCAGCAGACGGCCATTTTCGATGATTTGGGCCACTTCAGGACGCTGGGCTAACCGTTCGATTAGCACAGGATCAGCCTGGGGCAGGTAGAGGGCATTGGCGATAAAAAACGAATGGTGCGCGATTCCACTGCGACGTAGCCATTCGCGGACACCCGACTGTACTTTTTCGGCCGTAGCCTGTAGCTGGCGGAACACATATACGCCCTTGGCCTCTTTTCCCGGAAGATGGGCGGCCGATTCGAGTTGCGCCTGTTCGCGGAATACGACGAGGGCCTCCGCTTTCCCTTCTTGCCGGAGTACATTTTGGAGCCTTGGATCCACTTTTTGGGTGTAGGCAAAACTGCCCTGGCCCGACACCTGAGTAAAAGGAATCAGGCAGACAAACAGAACAGGGAAGAATGTGGCCGCCCTCGCGGCGATGGATGCGGAAGTGAACATGCGGATTGAAAATATCAGACTTGTTGCGAGGGGTCAGCGGGCTGGGAAAAAAGGGCCTTTTTGACTCCTCGATGATCCCCCTCACAATAAGTCTGTTGTAAAAAACCGAAAAATACAAACAAGGAAAGGTACCGCGTAGGTTTTTTTGTTAGACTTGTCTGTAAATTTCTTCCTTGGTATATGCAACCAGAACTTGTACTCGCCCATCTGTCTGCCGACGAACGCTTGCGCCCCCTGTTGGACACCATGCCTTTCCCATACCGGGAAGCATCCGGACAGGGGATTTTTTGCGACCTGCTGGAATCTATCGTGTCGCAGCAGCTATCGGTGAAGGCCGCCGCAACCATCTTTGGGCGTTTTTGTACCCTCTTTCCGGAGGGGCGGCCCGAAATACACACACTGGTGGCTATGCCCGACGAAAGGTTGTATTCCGTGGGGCTTTCCCGGCAAAAAGCAGCGTATGTGCGGAACGTAGCTGCCTTTTTTGCCGAACAACCCCAATGGGAGGACGCTATCCATACCCTCAGCGATGCGGATATCCTGCATGAGCTCACCCGGATAAAAGGGGTAGGTACCTGGACGGTCGAGATGCTGCTCATGTTCTCCCTCAACCGTCCCGACGTGTTCCCGGTAGGGGATTTGGGCATACAGCAGGGGATGAAGCGGCTCTATGGACTGGAGCAGAGCGGAAAAGCACTATTGCGCGAAATGGAGCGCATCGCAGAACCCTGGCGACCTTATCGCTCTTATGCGTGTTATTACCTCTGGAAGTGGAAAGATTCCTGATGGGAGCCCCCGCAGCCCGGTTTTGTAAACCTGCCGGCCCTCCGGTGCGTTCATGCCTGAAAACAACTCTATATGGCTTACACCCCCGAACAGCAGCATGTCCTTTTTGAGCGTTCCAAGGCCTACCTTTCCGGTAAAGGAGCTGCTATCCCTGCTTTGCAGGTAGCCGAATTGCGCGAGTTGATTCGTTTCCACGAATGGAAATACTACATTCAGAACGATCCGCTCATCAGCGATTTTGAGTTTGACCAGCTCTTCCGGCAACTGGGGCAGATCGAAAAAGAATATCCGGAACTGACGGACCCGGATTCCCCTACCCAGCGGGTTGCTTCCGACCTGTCGGCGCGGGGCGGGGGAGAAGCGGCTTCAGGGGTGAACGTCCGCCATTTATCACCCATGTTATCTTTGGCCAACTCCTACGACCCGGAGGACCTGCGCGATTGGGACGAGCAGTTGAAGCGCCTGCTCAACCTGCCCGAGGATGCAGATGTAGAGTACTCGGTCGAGCCCAAGTTCGACGGGGGCAGCATCGCGCTCGTCTATGAAGGCGATGCGCTGGTGCGCGCTGCTACCCGCGGCAATGGCGAATTAGGAGAAGAAATGACGCTCAACGCCCGGGAGATCGGGTCTATTCCCCACCAGGCGCCGTTTTCCAAATGGGGCTTATACCGGGTTGAGCTCAGGGGAGAGGCAATTATCCGGAAGGATGTTTTCAAACGCATAAACGAGGAGCGCGCCGACGAGGGGCTGACGCTTTTTGCCAATCCGCGCAATGCAGCGACGGGCAGCCTGCGCATGAAAGACCCTAAAGAGGTCGGACGGCGCGGTCTGGAAGCATTTATCTATACCCTGGGTTTTGCGGAAGATACCTCAGGTACGAACCGGATGGGCGATTTTGCCACCCACTGGGAGAGCCTGAATGCCTTGGCACAACTGGGGTTCAAGGTGCCGGAGAAAGAGCGGAAAGTGTGCAAAAATATCGCCGGGGTCATCGAATTTTGCAAGGACTGGCAGGAGCGCCGCGACGAATACCCCTACGAAATTGACGGGATGGTCGCCAAGCTCAACAGCCGCGAACTCCAGGAACGGGCAGGTTTCACAGCCCATCACCCGCGCTGGGCCATCGCGTTCAAGTTTCAGGCAAAACAGGCGACCACCACGCTCCTGAGCGTAGAGTACCAGGTGGGTAAAATAGGCTCTATCACACCGGTGGCGAAACTCTCTCCCGTAGCGCTGGCAGGTGTCCGGGTGTCTTCGGTATCGCTGCATAACGAAGACTTTATCCGCGATAAAGACCTGCGCACGGGCGATACGGTATTGGTAGAACGCGCCGGCGATGTCATCCCGTACATCGTAAAAGCGCTTCCCGAACTGCGCAAGGGAGAAGAACAACCTATCCGCTTCCCGGAGTTTTGTCCCGTGAACGACAGCGCCGAGCCCGTGCGCCTGGTGCGGGAAGAAGGGGAAGCTGCATGGCGCTGCCCGCATTGTGTCTGTGGGGCACAGGACTTACAGCGCCTCATCTTCCATGTTTCTAAAGACGCTATGGATATCGAAGGACTGGGCAAAGCAAATGTAGAGCGCTTCTACGACCTGGGATGGCTGAGGAGCCTGCCCGACGTATATCGCCTGGACTACGAGCGCATTGCCAACCTGGAAGGTTTCGGAAAGAAATCGGCGGCCAACCTCCGCACAGCGGTGGAGGCTGCGAAAAAGAAGCCTCTGTACAGGCTTCTGCATAGCCTGAGCATCCATCACCTGGGGAAGAAGGTATCCAGGCTGCTCGCTGCCAAAGTGGGCCATGTGCTGGAATTAGCCGAATGGAAAACGGAGGACTTCCTGGATATTCGCGACGTCGGACCCGTAGTGGCGGAAAATGTGATGCGCTTCTTCCAAAACCCGCGCAATGTAAAGATGCTGGAAGAAATGGAAGTGCTCGGGGTCAACCTACGGCAAACGCCGGAGGACCTTCCGCTGTCCGCTTCCCCCGACGCCCCGCTGGCCGGACAGACGATTCTGTTCACGGGTACGCTGGCGACGATGGGCCGCAAGGAAGCCCAGCTCAAAGCAGAAGCAGCCGGTGCCAAAGTGCTCAGTGCCGTAAGCGCCAACCTGAATATCCTCGTCGTCGGCGAAGAGGCGGGCTCCAAGTTGAAAAAAGCCCGGGAGCTCGGTACCGTCCGCATCCTGACGGAGGCAGAATTCGCAGAAATTATGGACCGCACATAACCCATCCAACATGATGCACTCTATATTCAAGTGGCTGTTATTCCGCGTGTGGGGCTGGAAAATCAAGGGCCAGTTGCCGCCCTTGCGCAAGTACATCCTCGCAGTAGCACCCCATACCTCCTGGAAGGATTTTCCCCTGGCTATCATGCTCCGTTCTGCCTTGAAGCTGAAAGCAGGGTATATTGGAAAAGATTCCCTTTTCAAAGGTCCTTTCGGCTGGTTCTTCCGCATGACCGGTGGCTATCCCGTGAACCGCAGCGAACGCAACAACTTCGTGGATTCGGTGGTGGCCATGATCCATTCGAGGGAAGACTGCATCATCGGGATTGCACCGGAGGGCACGCGCAAGCGGGTGGACCAGTTCCGCACCGGTTTCTACTACATGGCACTTGGTGCCGGGGTACCCATTGTGATGACCAGGCTCGACGCCGCCAACCGGATGGTACAGTTTAGTGAGCCCTTCTACCCGAGTGGGGACTTCGATAAAGACATAGAGATTATTACGGCCTATTTTCGCGGGGTGGAAGGCTTTGTACCGGGCAAAGGGGTGTATTTTTAGCCCGGCAACCAGTCTGTCACACGGCCTGGAGGAACTGCATCTCGTAGAGTTGCCGGTAGTGCCCGTTTTCTATTTTTAGCAGCTGCTCCTCCGTGCCGAACTCCTGGAGCCGGCCTTTTTCAAGTACGAGGATGTGGTCAGCGTGGCGGATGGTAGAGAGGCGGTGTGCGATAATGATGGAGCTGCGCCGGGCAATCAGCGTTTCAATGGCAAACTGGATGACTTCCTCCGTTTCGGGGTCTATGGAGGAAGTAGCTTCGTCGAGGATTAAAATATCGGGGTCGAAAACGAGGGCGCGCACAAAAGAAATCAACTGACGCTGGCCCATGGACAAGGTAGCCCCGCGTTCCATGACCTGGTAATCGTATCCACCGGGCAGGCGCTCGATAAAGTCGTGGGCGCCAATCATCTTTGCAGCCGCGATGACCTGTTCCCTGCTGAGGGAGCTGTCGCGCAGGGTAATATTTTCCAGTACACTTCCCGAAAAGAGAAAAACGTCCTGTAATACCAATGCTATCCGACGCCGGTATGCGGAGAGTTCATACTCGTGGATTTCCCTGCCATCCACGCGGATGCTGCCTTTTTGGTACTCGTAAAAGCGGGTCAGCAACCCTATGGTCGTACTTTTTCCCGAGCCGGTAGCACCGACGATAGCGAGGGTTTTTCCGGCGGCCAGTTCGAAGCTTAGGTCTTTCAGGACCATATCCTCGCCGTTGTAAGCGAAAGATACGTTCTCAAAGGCGATATCCCCGCGGAGGCGAGGGGGGCTCAGGTGCCCCGAGTTTTCGATGTATTCGTGTTTGTCGAGCAGGGCATACACCCGGTCGGCTGCTACCAAGCCCATCTGTAGCGTGTTGAATTTGTCGGCAATCGTGCGGATGGGGTTGAAGAGCATGTTGAGGTAAATCGGGAAAGCGACCAGGGCGCCCAGGGTCACTTCCTCGTGCAGCACACCCCGTGCCCCCCACCAGACCATCAAGCCCAGGGAAGCCGCCGAGATGATTTCTACGACGGGGTAAAACACCGCATAATGCAGTACGGAATCCAGGTTGGCCTGGGTGTATTCGCGGTTGATGGTCCGGAATTTTTGGGCTTCCTGGTCTTCTGCGTGAAAGATTTGTACGATGCGCATGCCGGAGATATGTTCCTGCAGAAAGGAGTTCATCCGCCCCACCTGTGTGCGTACCTTCTGAAAGGCTTCTTTCACTTTTTCCTTGAAAATATAGCTGGCCAGCACGATGAAGGGCAGGGTCACCAAACAGAGAAGCGTGAGTTTCCAACTGGTGGCGAACATGATGCCCAGCACGACCAGGAAGGTGAGCATATCGGCTACGATGGTGATGATGCCCTGGGAAAACACCGTATTGATGGTCTCCATATCGTTTATGGTGCGCGTCGTGGAGTTGCCGATGGGCGTGCGGTCGAAATAGGCGAGGCGCAGCGAGACGATGTGCCGGAAAATCTGGTCCCGCAGGTCGCGCACGACGGCCTGCCCCAACCAGTTGGTGAGGTAGATGAAGGCGTATTGCAGACCGGCATGCAGCAGCAGTACCAGCGTGAACAGGAGCGCCAGCCGGGTCAGCCCAGGCAGGTCGTAGCGGTAGATGTGCTCGTCCACCATAATCTGGATCAAGTAGGGGCGCAGCGTGGCCAGGGGAGCCAGTACGATGGCCAGGATACCGGATATCCAGAAAGTGGTGCGGTATGGCCTGGCTTGCGCCATGACCCTTCTGAGCAGGTGCAGGTCTAAACGGTTCGCTTTTGGAGTTGACAAGGTGCGTATGCGTTTTAGAGGGCAAAAGTACTACAAAAACAGCGAGTTGGCCACATAGTTGTACGGCCTCTCGAATTCCTACATCAAGCCTTCGTCGGCAAAGCTGTAGTAGCCCTTTTCGGCGATGATGAGGTGATCGAGCACGCTGATATCCAGGGATTCGCCGGCGCTGCGGAGTTTGCGGGTGAGATCGATGTCGGCCTTGCTGGGGGTCAGGTTCCCCGACGGGTGGTTGTGGCTCAGGATAATGGCGCAGGCAGAATGCTCCAGGGCTTTTCGGAATACCAGCTTGGGATCCACGACGGTGCCGGAGATACCGCCTGCACTGATGCGCTCCCGGCCGATGATCAGGTTGGCGCGGTTGAGCAGCAGGACCCAGAACTCTTCGTGGGGCAACTCGGCCATGAGGTCCTGCAGATTCAGGTAGGCGTCCCGGCTGGAGCGTATCTGTGGTTTTTCGTGTACACTGCCGTTTTGGCGGCGGCGGCCCAGCTCCAGCGCTGCGGAGATGAGGGTGGCTTTGGTGACCCCTATGCCTTTGAAGCGCATGAGCTCCTGTACGCTGCATTTGCCCAACTGGTTGAGGTCGTTGCTCACAGAGTGCAGGATGCGCTGCGCCAGGGATACGACGTTCTCATCGCGGGAACCCGAGCCGAGTACAATAGCCAGCAGTTCGGCATCGGTCAGTTCTTTTTTTCCGCGGGCGCGAAATTTTTCGCGCGGGCGGTCTTCTTTAGCCAGGTTCTTGACGCTTAGCTTTTGGTTGGGGTAGGTTTCCATGAAAAATCACCTTTTTTTACAAATGGTACACCGGATACGCGAAATTCTACGCATCCTGGTAGAATCTTGTCCATCTTTGTATCGAGGCGGGAAAAATAGTCTTTTTGACCCTTTGCAATCCCCCTCGCAACAAGTCTGATAAAGGTATGTTTGTTCTTTCGTAGTAAAAAATGCTGTACGCAAAACACCCCCTGCATGTCCGATTTCAAATTTGAGAAAAAAGAGCATTTAAAGAGCCACAAAACGATAACGGAGCTCTTTAAATCCGGGGATTCTTTCGGGATGTACCCCCTTCGGGCGGTATGGAAAATGGCAGAACAAAATGAAGAGAATTGTCCTTTAAAAATAGGGATAAGCGTGCCCAAAAAGCGTTTCCGCCGGGCGGTGGCGCGCAACCACCTGCGCAGGCAGGTGCGGGAGGCCTTTCGTTTGAACAAAGCTGCTTTCGTGCGGAATGCCCCGGCCGACCATCCTCCGGTCGCACTCATGATTCTGTATACGGGGGTGGAAGCATTGCCTTATTCGACCATACAGGAAGCGATGGCCCGGCTGTTGAAGCGGCTGGCCAAAGAAATGCGCAAAGAAAAACCATAACGAATATGCGTACCCGGCAACTTTTCCTCCTGGCCGCTCTCGCGGTTTGCCTGGCCATCCCGCTGCAAGGCCAGAAAGTACTTCAAATCGAGCGTGCCAACAGCCCCAGAACCCAAAAGATAGGGGTGGGCGCAGTGCTCACGTTTCGTCTCCACGGGGATCCGAACTGGTACACGGGCGAAATCGCCAACCTCATTCCGGAAGACAGCATCATCGTGTTTCACAATCGCTTTGTGAAGTCTAACCAGGTGGCTGCATTCCGCTACGAGTTGGGCTGGGCGCGCGGGGTGGGCAGGCAGTTGTTCTGGTTTGGACTGGGCTGGTCGGGCTTTGCCCTGGTTGGCACGGCTACTGACGGCATCCCCGAGTCGCACTACCGCTGGTCAGATGCAACGGTGACGGGTGCCGCCGTTGCATCTTCCTGGTTATTGCCGCGAGTCTTTGCACACAAAACCACCCGGTTTGGGCGGAATCGAAGGATTCGCCTGCTCGATTTAAGCCCTGAATAAATTCCCTCGCGATCGTTCCGAACGAGCGCTACAGGTTTGTCTTTCCATAGCGCACCCCATTTTCGTACTTGACGATGTAGGCGGCAGAGAACCCTTTCTTTTTAGCCTCAGCCAACGCGTTTTTAGCCTCGGCTACGGACATGAAGTCGGCCAAAAGGATGCGGGTCAGGCTGCGGGAAGGGATGTATTCCGTTTGAATGACGCCCAGGGCACTCAATTTGGAGAAGCTGGGGTCCGTCGGGTTGTATTTTGAGGCAGCGACGAGCTGTATTTTGTAGTAGATGCCATTGTGGCGGGGGGCGTTTGATTGGTATTCGAGGTTGTCGGAGTTGGAGGTGCCGCGCAGGGTATAGGTTTCGCCCACCGGGAAGGGAACAACCGGCGCATTGATCGCGGGGCTGGGCTTTTCGGGGGTAGGCGTAGGGGTGACGGGTATAGGGTTGGGCTTTGGGGCGCCCATTTTTCTCAAAAAGAGCGGTTGGCCGTACGACTGGTTGGAAGGGTTGTCGGTGAAAAACGTATAGGAGCCACTCTCGTAGCCTTCGGCATTGACCTCGACGCGGTATTGGCGCTGGGGCAGGACTTCGAGGGTGTAGTTCCCATCGGTGAGGATGCGGGAGAGGAGCAGGATTTCGTTCCCATTGCTTTGGACTTCGAACAGCGACAGGTTGTAGCTGCGCATGGGCTCGCCCAGTTCCTGGTCGAAGGCAGCCCCTTCGAGGAGGAGCGCTTTCGGTTTTACCCGGAACTCAAAGATATCATCGTCCCGGTTGGTGGTTTTATCGGAGCCGAAGGAGCGGTTAGAGCTGAGGAATATGGTGTTGCCCTCGTTCGTTTTGACCAGGTAGAGTTCGTCGGCCTGGGAGTTGAACGGTTTGCCGATATTGTCGGGGGAGCTCCAGTTGGCCAGGTCGCCCTTGGTTTTAAACAGGTCGAAACCGCCCAAGGAGGGCAGGCCGTTGGAGGCGAAGTAGAGGCTCCCTTCCTCGGTGCTGTAGTAGGGCGTCATTTCGTGACCCTGGGTATTGACGCCAGGGCCGAGGTTGACCGGCTGGGAGAAGCCGGCATCGCTGTTGAGGTTGCGCGTGACGTACCAGAGGTCCATGCCCCCTTTGCCCCCGGATCGGTTGGAGGCAAAGTAGAGGATTTCCACGTCGCCGCGATAAGTAACCCAGGGCTGGGTGGCGGTTACGCCGTTGGTGTTGATATAATCGGGGAGGCGTTCTGGGGACGACCAGCCCTCCTGTGCCAGCTTGCGAATCACAAAAATTTCGCAGCGGGTGGTCAGGTTGTCGAATTTGCCTTTGTTTTCACAGATGGTGAAATAAAAGCGGGAGCCGTCGGGCGCGAGGCTGCCGTGGCAGTATTGCCCATTCTGTATCAGAGGGAAATTTGGGGGCGTTGTGCTTTTTCCCCAGGACAGGCCCAGGTAATCCGAGCGGTAGATGCGAGCCTGCCCGCCCATGGTGGAGGAGAAAAACAGCACGTCGGGGGTGATGGAGACGGGGGCAAACTCGTTGTCGGCCGTATTGATCGTATTTCCCGGCCGTATTTCTTCCACGCCTTCCTGGGGCGTCATGTTTTTGGCGAGGTCGCAGCCCCGGAGTTCGATTTGCACGATTTCTTCGAGCACCATCTTCCCTTCCCCGGTATAGGTGTCGCGGAAATTCTGGAATGCTTTGGCTGCTTCTTCATAGCGTCCATCCTGCTTCAGGCTGCGCGCGTATTTGAGCCCGATGAGGGGGAAGCTCGCATTGTCGTTTTTTATGGATTCATAAGCCTGGGCTGCTTTGCGGAAATCGCGCAGGAGATAATACGATTCGCCAGCCTTGAAGGACAGCTCTTTGTTGTTCTTTTTCTTCAGGGCATTTTCATACATAGCCGCTGCCTGGGCGTAGTCGCCTTTTTGGAAAAAGCCGTCGGCGGTTTTTTCCATTTTTTTCCAACTCTGCGCATACAGGGGGGCACAAAAGCTGAATACTACCAGAAGAATTCCGAATCGGGTTGTCATAAAGGTATTTTTTGGGTAAACGTTTTTTGGTTTATGCAGGTCTGCTTTGATGGGAGGGCAGGTACTCCGCAGAGACAGGCTGCCCATGCATCACCGCGTCTATAACGCGGGGAAAGAAGCGGTGTTCCAGTTCCTGGACTTTGCGGGCCACCTCTCCGGGGCTATCGTCCGGGGAAACCGGGCAGCGCGCCTGGAAGATGACGGCTCCCTCGTCGTAGTGTTCGTTGACGTAGTGGATGGTAATTCCGGATTCGCGTTCTGCTGCGGCGCAAACCGCTTCATGCACCCGCATGCCATACATTCCCTTTCCCCCGTGCAGCGGGAGCAGGGACGGATGTATGTTGACCATCCGCTTGGGGAACTGCGCCACGAGGGTGGCGGGGATTTTCCAGAGGAATCCGGCGAGCAGGATAAAATCTATGGCGTAGGTATGCGTCAGGGCGTGCAGCAGGGGGGTATTTCCCTCTTGTACGTCGCTTCGGTCTATGATCAGAGTGGGTATAGAGAAGTCGTGGGCTATGCGCAGTACAGGGGCATCGGGTTTATTGCAGACGAGCAAGGCCACGCGTACGTCTTCCCGGGTGGAAAAGTACGCCATGATGTTCCGGGCGTTGCTGCCGGTACCGGAGGCGAAGATAGCGATGCGTTTGGCGCTGGACTGCATAGAAGTGTAATTGCTATACCCTATAAACGCAAAAATAGGCCATTTTGCCTATTGGGTATTGATTTTCCTAATTGAGCGCCCGGTAGCGGGCGGTATTGGCGGCATCAATGCGGGACATGACCCGCACGACCTGCTCTTTCTCCTGGGGAGTGCCCAATTTGAAAATTTCCAGGATTTCCTGGCTTTTGGCGTTGATGAACATCTGGATAGCCATGGAGTTGGGGTATGCCTGGTTGGTTTTCAGCACGTTTTCCATGGATTCCGACATGAGTGCGCGGCCCTTGGCTACGTCCTGGGCCATGATATCGAGGGCGAGGCGGTGGTAGGCATACATAGCCTCCCGGAAGGGCCGTATCCTTGGGGAGAGCATATTTTCCACGATCCAAAAGCGGTTGCGGTTGCCGTCGGTGGAGCGCCAGCCCGGTGAGCTGGCGGCAATTCCCTGGGGAATGGTATTGACGATATCCTGGGCGGCCAGGAAATACGGTTCGCCCCCGTAGAGGGAGAAAGAGTCGTAATCCAGTCCGAGAATGACGTACACATAAAAGGAGAGCACCGACGAGAGATTGTCGTTGAACGTATTCTTGCTGTATTGCAGGGGCTGGAACTGCTCGTAAGTGAACACGACTTCCCGGTCAATGTGGTTGAACAGGGCGGTTTCGTAGTTGCTGCCGTACACGGGGCGGGAGGACTGCACGGCGATATCGGCCTTAAAACTGGTGGGAGACAACTCTTCCTGCAGAGTAATCAGGAGGTTGCAGTTGATGCGCTCGTTGCGCTCGAACACGTCGTCGGTCCACTTCGTGCCGTTGAGGAACTCCAACACGCTCTGCTCCAGGGTTTCAAAAATGCGGGGGTCTGCCGTTTGAAGTTTCTGTACGTTGACTTTCACCGTAAAGTTCACTTCCTGGCAGAATCCGGTGGAGGCGCCGAGGAACAGGGCTGCAATGAGGAACACGTGCTTCATGAAAGAGGTTTTTTACCGGCGCATCGCAAAGAACAGCAGGGGAAGGGCTCCAATGCATAGGCCCCGGGTGTTTTGCGACGTCCTTTAAAAAGTTTGTGCATAAGACTCGTTGGGATGGAAATCATCGCAACAAGCCTCTTTTTTAAAATACGTCACAAAACCTACCGGTAGTATATGCGGGCCTATAATTCCGGTGCTTTGACCGCTTTGCGCTCACCGTAGCGGAAGACGAGGTCTCCGTTGAGGAACTCTTCCATGGCGATGATGGCCGGGTTGGGCAGGCGCTCATAGA
>CAZSMU010000002.1:24874-61020 GCA_964607915.1 uncultured Haliscomenobacter sp. | reverse complement strand
GGAAAGAAAATGACTCTTTTTTCCCACCTCGCTGACCCCTCGCAACAAGTCTAATTATTTCGGGCGCGTTACAGGATATCTCCTACCCCGATTTTATCTCAGCCCGCCGCAGGCGGGTACAAAATAGATACAAAATCTCGAACTATATATGGTATTAGTGGATACACATGCCCATCTGTACGCATCGGCCTTTGACGAGGACAGGGAAGAGATGCTGGTTCGCGCCCGCGAGTCGGGGGTGGAGGCTATTTTCCTTCCCAACGTGGACAGCAGCACTATAGACGCGATGTTGCGGTTGGAGGCGTCCCATCCGGATTTGTGCTGTGCGATGATGGGGTTGCACCCTTGCTCGGTGGGGGAAAATTACCGGGACGAGCTGGCCGTTGTGCGCCAGTGGCTGGAGCGGCGCAGGTTTTGCGCCATCGGGGAGATTGGGCTGGACTTCCACTGGGACAAGACCTGGATTCCACAGCAGGAAGAGGCTTTTCTTCAGCAGGTGGACTGGGCGCTCGAATTTGACCTGCCCATAGCCATTCACTCCCGCAAGTCCACCGATCGGATATTGGAGTTGCTCAAGCCGATGAGGCAGGATGCGCTGCGGGGGGTATTCCATTGCTTTTCCGGTACGGTAGAGCAGGCGCGGCGGGCGGTTGCCCTTGGTTTCTGGTTGGGAATAGGCGGCGTGGTCACCTTCAAGAACGCCGGTCTGGTGGAGGTGTTGTCGGAAATCCCTTTGGAGTACCTGGTGTTGGAAACCGATGCCCCTTACCTTGCTCCCACGCCTTTTCGCGGCAAGCGCAACGAGAGTGCCTACGTCGCGTTGGTAGCGCAGCGGCTGGCCGAGGTGAAAGGAGTGGACCTGGAGACCTTGGCGCAGGTGAGCAGCGAGAATGCCCGGCGCCTGTTTGGAAGTAGTTTGCCGCAGGGCGGACCCCTCTAACAAAACAACTGAAAATACCGGTGGGAGGGGGGCAATTCTTTCCTGTTTGCCGCTGTGGGCGGAAATTTTTTTGAATTATGGCATCTTTTTGCAAAATTTACGGCATTAAGGTTGGATAAAAGCATCTAATCTTTATTTTTGCCTTGCCTGTTTGAAAAGGCAATTCCCAGGGAGAGGTGCTCGAGTGGTTGAAGAGGCACGCCTGGAAAGCGTGTATACCCCAAAAGGGTATCGCGGGTTCGAATCCCGCTCTCTCCGCAATACTTAATAAAGTATGCTTTGATTTGTGAACTATTTCGTTTAAAATTAATCGTAAAACCTTGTTAACCATGCGTAAATTGTTTGCTTTTCTGCTCCTGACCGGCATGATTACGTTCGCTGCACCCGCAGTTTTTGCTCAGGATGCTGCTGCACAAGATGCCACTACTGAACAAGCTGCCGATGCTGCTGCCCCGGAAGAGGCCGCTCCGGCTGAAGAAGCTGCACCCGCTGAGGAGGCTGCACCTGCGGCTGCTGCACCTGAAGAGGCACCGAAAATGACGGGTTACCAAATGGTAATCAAATATTTCATCGACGGTTCCTGGGGATGGATGACGCCGGTTTTGTTCTGTTTGATCATCGGTCTTGCGTATTGCATAGAGCGTATCATCACGCTTTCCATCGCTACGACCAATACGGACAAGCTGATTTCCCGCATCGACGAGAAATTGAAAGGCGGTGACCTCGAGGGGGCACGCGAAGTATGCAAGTCCACGCCTGGCCCGACCGCCAGCATCCTTTTCGAAGGCCTCAAGAATGCCGATAAGGGCCCAGACGCAGTTGAAAAGGCCATGGTTTCGTACGGTGGCGTTCAGATGGGTCTCTTAGAGCGCGGCTTGGTCTGGATTTCTCTTTTCATCGCCCTGGCCCCGATGCTCGGGTTCCTCGGGACGGTTGTAGGTATGGTACAGGCCTTCGACCAGATTGAAGCAGTAGGGGACATGTCTCCGACGGTTGTTGCCGGCGGTATCAAAGTAGCCCTTCTTACGACGATCTTCGGTCTGATCACGGCCATTATCCTCCAGGTGTTCTACAACTACATCATCTCCAAGATTGACTTCATCGTCAACAAAATGGAGGACGCTTCTATCGCCCTGGTAGATGTCATGCAGGAGAACAACGTGTTCAAGGGATAATTTTTTCTTCCATCAGCTAAAGGAATAAAACCAATGGTTAAACTATATCAAATCCTGGCAGCCCATGGTCAGCGGATTGCACTCGGCGTGGGGTTGCTTATATCGGTGGTTTTTCTGCTTAGCGTCTTCGCAGGAATGGAGGAATTCTCCCAACTTTCCAAGCAAGACAGCTACGGGACGCACATCTTTGACTTCGGTCTGATAGGGGCTATTTTTATGACTGTCTTTGCAATTGGTGCACTGGTCTTCTTCGGGATATACCAGGTCGCCACGCACTTCCGGCAATCCATCAAGGGCATCATCGGCATGGGGGTATTGGTTGCCATCTTTTTCCTGCTCTACACTACGGCGAGCGGTGAGGCAAGCGGTCAGATTGCAGCTACTATGGAAAAAGTGGGCGGCATCACCCCCGGCATCCTGAAGTTCATCAAAGCAGGTACGACGAGTATGCTGCTCATGATTCTGGCTTCTTTCGTTATCCTGATTGCAGGGGAGATTAGAAACGCGTTAAAATAATAGAATACCATGTCTAAGTCCAAGTCTAGAAGTTTGGTATCCAATGAAATCAATGCCGGTTCTATGGCCGACATTGCGTTTCTTCTGCTCATATTCTTCCTGGTGACCACCACCTTGGTAGAAGATGCGGGGATAACGGTCAAGCTTCCGCCGTGGTCGGAAGAAGAACCGGATATCACCAAGTTGAAGACCCGGAACGTGTATTCAGTATTGGTCAATGCACAGGATCAACTCCTGGTACGGGGCGAGCCTATGCGCATCGAAGAGCTCCGTATGAATGCCAAAGAGTTCATCGCCAACCCCACCGGGAGGGAGGATTACTCTGAGAGGCCGAGCAAGGCATTGATCATGTTGAAAAACGACCGCGGCACCCACTACGAAACGTATATCGCTGTATACAATGAACTCAAAGGGGCTTACAATGAGCTCTGGGATGAGTTGTCCCGTAGAAAATATGGGGTTCCATACAGCGAAGAACTGCCCACGGCATGGAAAAAGACGATTAAGGAAGAGGTCCCGATGGTTCTTTCCGAGGCGGAACCTACCAATTTCGGTACTGAAAATTAAACGGCTTTTGGTGTTCAACCTGTACTTCTAATCCGAATTTTTTCAAAATCCGCAGGGTGCGGAAAAATCAAAAAATATGTCAAAGTTCGTCAAAAAGCGGGGAAGAAGCACACCGGGGATTAGTACCTCCTCATTGCCCGATATCGTCTTCATGTTGTTGTTTTTCTTCATGGTGGTGACCAAGTTGCGCGACTCCGAGCTCAAGGTGCGCGTCATCACCCCCTTCGGCACAGAATTGACGAAACTCGAAGAAAAGTCTCTCGTAAACACGATTTACGTCGGACGCCCCCTCGAGCAATTTCAGGCAGTTTACGGTACCAAACCGCGTATGCAGCTGGGCGATAAGTTCGCTGAACCGTATGAAATCCCGTTGTTCCTGGAGCGCTTCCGCGTGAAAGTGCCGGAAGCACAGCGCCCCAAAATCACCTCCTCTCTCCGCGTGGATGGGCAGGCGACAATGGGTGTCGTCCAGGATATCAAAACGGAGTTGCGCAAAGCGAACCAGCTCAAAATCAACTATTCGACCAAAAAGAAGCCCAAGGTATAACCTTTGCTTCTTCGAATACAAAAGAGCCCATTGTGGATTTTTCCACAATGGGCTCTTTCGTTTGCCCCCTGCTTCAACGGAGCCGGTCCATAGAGCGCACCAGCTTTTCGTCTTTGCGGATGAAATACCGGGCCAACAAAGCGGAAACTATCCCCGGAATAGCCAGGTAGGCACCTATGCTGTGTTGCAATGGCCGCCATTCCGCACTGTTCTTTTGGTCCTGAAAAAAGAATACGGCCATCACCACCGCTGCCAGGAATACCGCCAGGGCAGAAAATAGGGCCAGCCGCATCTGTAGTGGCCGCTTCCTGTACAGGAAAACGGCGGCCAAGGCCAAGATGGCCCCTAACGCGGTTATCGCAAAGAGCAAAGGGTGGTCGCCAGCCTGGAAAATCCCGTCCGAAAAATAACGGGAAGTCGGTATAGGCTCCGAGCTGCGCATGAGGGGAAGCAGGGCAGTGCCTCCGAAGAACCCTGCTGCCAGCAATAAAAAGATAGTCTGGATTCGCTGAATCATTTTTCGTGCGTTTTTTTGCGTAAATTTAGAGCGTGTTCGGCATCTTGTGCTGAGGGCAAAAATAAGCGCATTTTCTGCTATTTGTTCGATTATGCATACCTACTCTACTTCTCCCTGGAGCTATTGGGAGCTCCAAAGTTTCCTGCAGCGCTATCCCGTCGCGGTATTGGGCAGCGGCATTGTGGGGCTGAGTGCAGCTATCCAAATCAAGACGGAACGCCCCGACTTGCCTGTCCTGGTCCTTGAACGGGGCGCCCTCCCCACCGGCGCAAGCACGCGCAACGCCGGCTTCGCCTGCTTTGGTAGCCTATCGGAACTGCTGGACGATCGGCAGCGCATGGGGGAGGAGGAGGTCTGGGCATTAGTCGAACGCCGCTACCGGGGCCTTCAGCGGCTGCGGGAAAAATTGGGCGATGCCCATATGCGCTATGAACCACTAGGCGGATTCGAGCTTTTTCGCCCCGACGAGGAAAGGATGTATCAGGATTGTCGGGCGGCACTGCCGGAATTCAACGCGTACCTGCATGCCATCACGGGTTTGGAAGCCACGTATCAAATAGCCGACGGCCACCTTTCGGGCTTGGGCTTTGCAGGGGTTAGCCACCTCATCAAAAATACAGGGGAAGGGCAGATTCATACCGGCGAGATGATGCGCGCCCTGCTCGAGCTAGCCCGCTCAAAGGGAGTGGAGATACTGAACGGTATTCAGGTGGACGCCGTCGTGCCCGATGAAAAGGGCGTTTGGCTGCAATGTCCGGCCGGCGACCTGTTTTTTGAACAGGTACTGGTAGCTACCAATGGCATGGCTCGCCGCCTGCTTCCCGAACTGGATGTCGAGCCGGCCCGCAACCAGGTGTTGATCACTGAGCCTATACCCGGACTGCGCCTCGAGGGCAGTTTTCATTACGACAAAGGCTATTGCTATTTCCGAAACATTGACCAGCGTATATTGCTGGGAGGGGCTCGCAATACAGCCCTCGAAGAAGAGCAGACCGATGCGTTCGGCGTTACGTCGGGCATACAGCAGGCGTTGTTGCGCTTGCTCCACGAGGTGATTTTACCAGGACAACCCGTTGAAATCGCCCGCTGGTGGAGCGGGATTATGGGCGTCGGACCCGTCAAGTCGCCTATTGTGCGCCACTTGACGCCGCATCTGACGGTGGCGGTGCGCATGGGCGGGATGGGGGTTGCCATAGGCACTCTGGTCGGTGAGGAAGCCGCCGGGCTACTGCTCCAAAACACGGATTAATTTCGTACGTTTGCAGCGCGGTACCGCGGGATTTTACCGGAAAAAGGGAGGGCGTATGCAGTGGTCAGCATATCTTCTAATTGGCCGGCAGCAAGCAAATCCGGTACCGGGTAGTATCCTTTTTTAGCAAACTGTTTTGCAAAAGTCTTTGGTTGCCAAGTATATGCAAAAAATGCCCGATTGTTTGAGCGTCGGCTGCAATGCCTCTCTGCTGTGCGAGGGAAAACGGCGAACCATCCGTTCAATAGCGTGGCTATTCGGTTTTTTCGTGCTTTGCGCCCAACCTATGCTTGCGCAAACCACTGCCCCCGCAGATACTAAAGCCGGCCAGCGGGTAAAGGTAATCCACTCCAAAGAACTGATTATCCTGCAGGGCGATAGCGCCAATTTCCAAAAGTTGTACGAAAAAGTAGAACTCCGCCAGGGCGACGTGTTCATGTACTGCGACAGCGCAATCATTGAAAACAGCACGCAGGTCTATGCCAACGGAAATGTCGTCATCCAGCAGGGCGATTCCCTGAGTGTTTTTGCCGACCGCCTCACATACGACGGCACCTCCCGCATCGCGTACCTCGAAGGGAATGTCATCCTTGTGAATATAGACCAAAAACTGTTCACCGACGAGCTGGAATACGATCTCAATACCCGCGTGGCTCGCTATGCCACCGGGGCTACCCTGGCCAGCGACTCCTTGCAACTGACCAGCGTGAGGGGTTTCTATTACGCCAAAGACCGCGAGGCCTACTTCACCGATAGCGTGGAGGTCAATGACCCCCGATTCTCCCTCAAGGCGGATACGCTGCGGTATCAGGTGCCCACCAAAAAAGTATTCTTCATAGGGCCTACGGTGCTGAATACAGACAGCAGCCGCATCTATTGCGAAAGCGGGTTCTACGATACCGGCTCTGACCTCGCCGAGTTCTCAAAAAACGCCCAGTACCGGAAAGCAGACCAGCAAGCCGTCGCCGATACGATTTTTTTCAACAACCGCACCAAAATATACGAACTCAAAGGCAATGCCCTGGTAGAAGACAGCCTGCGACTGGCCAAAGCGGATTTTATCCGCTACGACGACCTTGGGGATCAGGTTTTCCTGAAAGGCAATGCCCGCTATCGCGAAGACGCCCAGGACATCCAATCGGAGGAAATCCAGTACAATGAAAAAACAAAGACCTACTCGACCCGGGGGCGTTCCGTGATTGCTGACCCTCCTCAAATCCTGCAGGCGGATTCCGTGGATTTTGACGACGACACCGGCCTGGGGAAAGTGCGGGGGAATGTGGTATGGCAGGACACTACCTCGAATTATGCCATCTATTGCAACGCGGCCGACTACGACAAACCGCGGGATTCGTTCAAGGCCTTCGGTGGCGCGATGGGCCGACCGGAATTGATCAATGTACTCGACGGGGACTCGCTGTTCCTGTCGTCCGATACGCTGGTCTCTTTCCGGCCCCAGGCCGACAGTCTGTCGCAGGATACCTCCCGGCGCATGTGGGCATACGGGCAGGTGCGCATGTTCAAAAGCGATTTCCAGGCCATTTGCGACTCTATGGTCTATCGGGAAAGCGATTCCCTGTTCGTGCTCAGCGGGAGTCCGGTCATCTGGGCGGATACGAGCCAGTTTACGGCAGACACTATTTTTTTATATCTGAAAAACAATCAAATACATCGCATACTGCTCCGCGGAAACGCCTTTATCACCGTACTTTCCGACGCGGTGTTTTTCAATCAAATCAAAGGCCGGGAAGTATTGGCCTACTTTGCAGAAGAGGCTCTTCAGCGCATGGATGCTTCGGGAAATGCAGAAGTAATCTATTATGCCAAGGACGATACCGGGGCCTACGTGGGCGTCAATCAGACCGCCTGCAGTGAGATGATCATCCGGATGAAAGACAATGAAGTCAAGAGAATCACTTTTTTGACCGAGCCGGATTCCAAGCTGACGCCTATGGGAAAAGCAGATCATAATGCTCTACGGCTCAAGGGCTTCCGCTATGTGAAAGAGGGGAGGCCGCTGAAGCGGGAGGATATTTTTGTCGTGGTGCAGGAGAACTGAAGAGGGTAGGCATAGAGGCAGGTAGATTATGTCGGGAGACTGCGGTTAGATGATTTACAGAAACCATACGCATGAAAAAAAAATATTTGACACTGGTGATGGCGTTCTTTAGCCTTGCGTCGGCACAGGCGGCGTTACCTGTTGAATGGACGCAGGCGGCGGCCGCGTATCGCGAGAAGGCCTACGGGAAGGCTGCGCAAGGGTACGAAGCGCTGTTGAAAGAGGGCTATCATTCGGAAGCGCTGTGGTATAATCTCGGGAACTGCTATGCGCAGATGGGGGAGAAAGGCAAGGCCGTGCTGGCCTACGAACGGGCTCTGCGCATAGCACCCGGTGATCCTGCCACAGAGGCGAACCTCTCTTCCGTTCGCGCTGCTTTGGAAGACCCTTTGGTCGCAGGAGAAAGCTATCGCTTGCTCGAGGGGATAGCCAACCCGCAGAAACTACTAGCTTCGCGGTACTGGCTGTGGATGGGCTTGGTCCTGCTTTGGGTTGGGGCTGTCGGCTGGTACCTGTTGTGGTTTGCCGCAAGGCCCCTTCGGGGAAACCTTTGGAAAATGGGTATGGGCACGGCATGGATCGCGGGCGGTCTGGCCATTGCCCTGGGCATAGTGGGGCATTTTCGGGAACAGGAACGCCAGGAGGCTATTGTCCTTGCCCGGGAGCTGCCCCTGCTGACTGCCCCCGATGAGCTCAGCCCGGAGCTGCGCAAGGTACACGAAGGGACCAAAGTACATATTTTAGACCGCTCTGGCTCCTGGCGAAAGGTTCTTCTTCCCAACGGGGATGCGGGTTGGCTGGAGGGAAGAGTGCGTTCCATCGCCGTCATCGGGGAGTGGGAGCCCCCTCGCTGACCCCTCTCCCTACGAGCCTAATAACCATTTTGGAATCAGCCTTTTGTCTGTCGGGGGAAAAGGATAAAAAATGCTTTTGGGCTACAAAACAGCAGCCGGAAAAATTGAATTTTCAAAAGCAATTTGTATCTTGCAGCCCAAAGTATGCCTTGTGTCTGACAGGGCGGCAAATCCACGAAAACCATGAATATATTCTTACGAACCGCTTTGTTTATCATTGCTGCCGTGGCAGTCGGCCCCATCAGGCTGCCCGGGCAGTCGGTGTACAAAGATACCCTGGATGCATTCAGGGACAAGCAAGGCGACTACTACTTCGAAACGGCACTGAACGGGGGCATCACGGTTTCTCCAAGGAACGGCAAAGTTTTTGTAAACGCCATCAGCAACACGCCGGGCGGGTTGAAGATGTACCATTTGATATACAAGCCCAATCCCGGGTTCGTGGGGTTGGATACGTTTAGTTATCAGCGCCTCACCTGCCTCAACGCGACTTGTCAGGAGGTATGGGAGGTAATCGTCCGGGTCAGGATTTCGGAGGTGAAAGCACAGCCCGATCTTTTTTACGTGCCCATAAATTCCCCGGGCGTGCCCCTTGCGGTGATGCGCAACGATGTGGGGTCTTCGGGAGGGCTCGGGATCGCCCGGGTCGGTATGGTCAATAACGGGGAAGCTTCTATCCAGACAGGGCAGTCGGCTATCCTGTTCAAGCCCAGGGCGGGCTTTTCAGGCTTCTCCCAAATTTCCTATACGGTTTGCGATTCCCTGGGCACATGCGACCAGGCAATGGCCAATATTGTCGTAGGGCGCGTACAGGGCAAAGGGGGCGACACGCTCCATCTGTTCACCGTGCGCGATGCGGCGGTAGATGTGCTGGTGCCCAGTCTGTATGCACTTTTCGACAATCCGCGCTACGGCACGCTCAACCTCAAGCGCGATATTCCGCTGTACACGCCCCCACCGGGTTTCGTGGGGTCTGACGATATGTTGTTCCTGAGCCGGGAAGGCGCCCTGCCCGTCCGCATCACGGTGCTGGACGTGGTAAAGAATGTGTTCGCACGCGATGACATCGGATACGTCACACCGGGCAGAAAGGTAGAAATCAATGTGTTGTCCAATGACCTGCACGGGCTGAACGCAGGGTGTGTAAGCTACTCCCAGCCCATGTACGGCAAGTTGCGCCCGGTGGAAGGCGCCCCCGGCCTGTTGGCGTATGAAGCGCCTTCCTGGTTTGTAGGGGTGGATGAGTTTACCTACCGCAGCCAAGCGCCGGATTGCAAAGGCAAGGAAGAGCTGGCCACGGCGCGCATCGTCGTCAGCAACTTCGAACCGCTGTTTTCCAAGTTTCGCATGAGCACGCTGGTAAATACCCCCTTGGTCATCAGCTACGATGTGCCCATAAGCGGATTTAAGTTCAACATTTCGCAGAAAGCCAAACTGGGCAATCTGCTCTATTTGCCGGGTGAGGTAGATACTCTGATAAGCGGCGCCCGGGTACGGGGCTCCAACGTGTTGTTGTACGTGCCCAACTCCAACAGCACGGGATACGATGCGTTCGAAGTATCGTACTGCCTGGCGGGCCTGGGATCCAAGCCCTGCCGTTACCAGAAAAGCGTCAAAGTCGAAATGGACATCCTTCCCTTTGGGGATGGCAAGTCTATGTGCGTGGACGATTGCATCTGGGTGGGCGACGCCAACCGCGATGGGATGGTCAATATGCAGGACATGCTCTCTGTCGGCCAGTACCTCGGCGAAACCGGTGCCGCACGGCCCGATGCAAACCAAGACGTGTGGTACGGACAATCCGGTAAAGGCTGGGAAGACGAAATCTTCGGAGAGCTGCCGGAAATCAAATACCTGGACAGTGATGGCGACGGGTTCATCACGGCCCTCGATACCGTGGCCATCGCCCGCTTCTACGGGCGTACGCACAACCTGGTGCCTTTTCAGCTCCCCGTGTCCGAGCATGAAATCCGATTAGAAGGAGATATTTTTGTGGAGCCGGGGCAGGAAGTATCCCTGGACTTGCTCATTGGGGATGAAGCCCATCCCGTCACAGACCTGCACGGGTTCTCGTTTGAGTTGAACTTCAACCCCCTGTTTTTTGACCCGGCCGCCTCCAGCATCGAGTTCGCGGACAACAGCTGGCTGACGTACAATGCGCCGGTCATGACCATGCACCGCAACAATGGAGAAGGTAAGTTGGAGGCCGGATTTAGCCGTACCAATGGTGCTCCAGCCGTGGGATACGGAAAAGTAGGCCGGAGCAAAGTGGTCGTAACCGTGGATATCATCGGCGTAGCCCCGCCGGATTCGGACGGAAACATACAAATCCCCATTGAAGGGGGCTGGGCAACGGCTGTGAATGGCGCTGGCCAACAGTATGCTCTACGCGTGGCACCTTTCCACCTGAATGTGCGCACCCGCGAGGATGCCGATTTGGAGGAAGGCCCAAAACCGTTGGAAAAGTTGCTTTTGCTGTTCCCGAATCCGGGTACGGACTATGTGCAGCTCTATCTTCCGGGACAGCGCCCCATGGAAAAAATCCAGGTATTCAATCTCGCCGGACAAATGCTTTTTGATTCCGGCGAAGTCGCAGTACAGCAATATGCCGTGCCGGTCAGGGACTGGATGCCGGGCATGTATTTCGTTCGTATCCAGGCAGATGGGCAAATGATTTCCCGCAAGTTCGAAGTGCAGCATTAAGAAGGAAAAGCCTT
Source organism: uncultured Haliscomenobacter sp. (assembly GCA_964607915.1). GTDB lineage: Bacteria > Bacteroidota > Bacteroidia > Chitinophagales > Saprospiraceae > JADJPL01. The sequence continues at coordinate 49,879 of CAZSMU010000002.1, read as the reverse complement.
CGGCAGAACAATAGTCCTTTTGAACGCGCATAAAAAAAGTCAATTTTCGCTCTGCGAAAATTGACTTTTTTTATGCGCGTTCAAAAAACGGGGAGCAATGGCAAGCGTTTTGCGCTACAGTCTGTTTTTATTGACGATATCGAGCAGTTCGTCGCGGTAGTTTTTCCCGATGGGGAGGTGTTTGGGCTGACCTTTCTCGAGTACTTCCACCATATTTCCGATGATGGCGTTTATTTTGTCCACGTTGACGATATAAGAGCGGTGGATGCGCATAAACTTGTGGGCGGGCAACTTATCCTCCAGGCTCTTCATCGTTTGTAGGGTAATCACGCGCTGGTTGTCCATTCGGATGATGACATAGTCCTTAAGCCCTTCGATATAGATGATTTCGTGAAAGTTGACTTTTACGAGTTTTTTATCTGCTTTGACAAACAGAAAGTCAATGGCTTCCGGTGTTCCTTCTTCTGCGGTGGGGGAAGGCGGGGTGGGTTGGTTTTTGCGCTGTCGCTCCAGCTGTTCGGCTGCTTTGTTCACCGCTTTCATGAAGCGTTCCAGGGAAATGGGTTTGAGCAGATAGTCGAGGGCATTGAGTTCGAAGCCTTCCACAGCATAATTTGGATACGCAGTGGTGAAGACCACCAGAGGGGGCTTGCTCAGCGTTTTGAGGAAATCAATCCCGGTGAGCTGCGGCATCTGGATATCGAGAAACATCAGGTCAATGGTTTCTTTTTTCAACAATTCATTGGCCTCCAGGGCATTGCTGCATTTTCCAGACAAGTGCAACTCGGGTATTTTCTCTATATACGTTTCCAGGACATCCTGGGCGAGCGGTTCGTCATCCACAATAATTACGTTGATCATAAAGAGGGAATTTAATGAATATTTAGTCGAGTTCAAGAATCAGTTCAACCGCGTAGCTATGCGGGGTGTCGTCAATTTTGAGGTCGTAGCGGTTGGGGTAGAGGAGGTTCAGGCGTCGGTGTACGTTGACCAAGCCGATTCCCCCGCTTGGGCGGTTGGGGTCGCGGGTCGGCAATTTGCCGGGCTTGCTGTTTTCGATGTGAAAGTGGAGTTGTTTGCCCTTGATACGCATGTCAATGCGCACGTATCCGCCCTGGGAGAGGGTGCTTTGGATACCGTGTTTAAAACTGTTCTCTAAAAATGGGATAAACAACAGCGGTGCGATACTGAGGTCCTGCACATCGCCCGACACTTCGAAGGTGATTTGTGCCTGTTTGCCCTGCCGGATGCGCTCCAGGTCTATGTAGTGCTGCAAGTAGTTGATTTCCTTGGAGAGCAGTACCCGCTTTTCGTTGCACTCGTAGAGCATGTAGCGCATCATCTCGGAAAGTTTGAGCACGATTTCCGGTGCGAGGTCGGACTTTTTGAGCGTCAGTGCGTATAGGCTGTTGAGGGTGTTGAATAAAAAATGGGGGTTGATCTGCGATTTGAGAAACTTGAGTTCAGACTGCATATTTTGGGTCTCAAGATCCTGGCGCTCCCGAACATGGGTGATCCAGTCGGTGACGATTTTCCCCACTGTGGATAAGCAAGAGACGATGAACAGGGTTAAAAAATATCCAAACTGGTTTGCCAGCAGCAGTTGCTGAGCCTCCGGCTTGCCTTCAAACTTGAAATAGAAGACGAGCATTTTCAAAGGGGTGAGTATCAAAGAGGCTAAAATGAGCAAGGCGGCATAGGACAGAAATTGTTTTTTATTGAAAAAATGGGGGAACAGGTAAAACAGGTTCACATAGACAATGATGCAGTAGAAGAGCGTGTTGATGATTTCATTGCCAAGCGTAAACAGGAAACCATAGCGCGTACCCTCCAGAATGGTCAGGATGATGAGCACCATGAGCCAGAACAGAATATGCAGGCCCCCGGAAGCGGACAAGGCAAATTCCAGGAAAGGGGATACTTGCTTGCGGTTGTTCTGCACCATAAACATACTATTGTGGGGTGTAATTCAAAAGGTCGCTATTCGTCTGGGAAATATTCGGGAAATACGCCATTGCTGCGACCTTTTGAATTACACCCTCATTATGAGCCTCAAGGTACAAAAGAATCAGGGGGCAGGGGGCAATTTCAGAAAAATGCAGCCTCTCGGGCAGTAGATGGGCGATTATTGCCGACGAAATCTTGTCCGGGCTGGAAAGCGGAATCCCTGGAATATGTGTATTTTTGCCGCAGAAAAAACAAAATCACATGAAAGGGTATGTATTTCCCGGTCAGGGCGCTCAGTTTGAAGGGATGGGTAAAGATATGTACGAGCAATCGGAGCTCGCCCGGACCTATTTCGAGCGCGCCAACGAGTTGCTGGGCTTCCGAATCACGGATACCATGTTCGAGGGTACAGCAGAAGCACTGAAGCAGACTAAAGTAACGCAGCCGGCCTTGTTTCTGCACTCCGTCATCAAGGCGATGATGGCAGGCGATACCTTCCGGCCGGAGGCCGTGGCGGGCCATTCCCTCGGAGAGTTCTCCGCGTTGGTAGCTGCCCGGGCTATGTCTTTTGAAGATGGTTTGCGCCTGGTATCGAAAAGGGCATCTGCGATGCAAAAGGCATGTGAACTGGCCCCGAGCACTATGGCCGCCATTTTGGGCCTGGAAGATGAGGTGGTGGAAGCTATCTGCCGGGACATCACAGACGAAATCGTAACCCCCGCGAATTACAACTGCCCCGGACAGCTCGTCGTATCGGGCTCTGTCAAAGGGGTGGAGCTGGCGGTGAAACGCGCAGAAGAAGCCGGAGCCCTGAAGGCTGTAATCCTTGCCGTTGGAGGAGCCTTCCATTCCCCGTTCATGCAGCCGGCACAAGACGAACTCGCGGAGGCCATTGCGCAGACCACGCTGAACCGGCCGGCCTGCCCGATTTATCAAAATGTCCATGCCCGGCCGGAGACAGACCCGGAGGCCATCAAGGCCAATCTCATCGCCCAGTTGACGGCCCCCGTTCGGTGGACGCAGACGATGCGGAACATGATAGCCGATGGAGTCACCGAAGTCATAGAGGTCGGCGGTACGGGAAAAGTACTGCAGGGCTTGTTCAAAAAAATAGACCGACGCTTCCCGACAAGTGCTATGGATGCTTGACCGGAACGGATTTTTTAAGAAAACGGAACGATAATGATATTCAAACAGGGGGTGCGCAAAATCGGTCAGCGCTATCTACACCAACGCGTATGAAGAACCACACTATTTCGGCAGGAGGTATCCTTCTGGCGGAGCCCTATATGCTGGATCCAAACTTCAAGCGCACAGCGGTCTTGTTGTGTGAGCACGGAAAAGGGGGAAGCGTCGGTTTTGTCATGAACCGCCCGCTGGCGGTGCAAATTGACGAATTGGTAGAGGATTTCCCCGAATTTTCGGCTGGGGTGATGTGGGGAGGGCCGGTACAAACGGATACCCTGCACTATCTCCATACCATCCGCGATTTGCTGGACGAGAGCGTAAAAGTAGCCGAAGGAGTGTATTGGGGAGGCGATTTCCAGCAGTTAAAATTTCTGGTTTCACAGCAGTTGGTCCACCCGGGGAGCATCCGCTTCTTCCTGGGGTACTCGGGTTGGGGAGAAGGGCAACTCGAAGAAGAATGTGCCCAGGGCTCCTGGATCCATGCCGAGATGGACTCGAACTACCTGTTCAAAACGGCACCCGAGCGCTTGTGGCAGCAAGCTATGAGCAACAAAGGCAATGCCTACGAAGTCATCGCCCACATATCCGAAGAAATTAGTTGGAACTGAGCCGCCGGGCCGCAAGCGTTCAGCAGGGAGAAAGTATCTTCTTGTAATGATCCGTCTGCTGGTGCAGCATCAGGGGCTTGTGGTGCCTTTGCTGCCCACATGCCCGGAGGCGACTGCGACCGTCTTGAGCTGGGCCAGTACAGAATCGCGGTGCGCATAGAACGCGGGCAACTCTGCCTTGGGCAGCGGGGCGGGCGGAGGGAAGCTCAACCTTAGGTGGTTGACTTGCTTGTCGTTCATCCAGAATCGGAAACATACGTGCGGCCCGGTAGCTAACCCGGTAGAGCCCACATATCCGATGACCTGGCCTTGCTGTACCCGAACGCCCCGGCGAACACCGCGGGCAAACCCCTGCATGTGCAGGTACTGGGTAGTGAATTTTTTGTTGTGCCGTATTTTGACGTAGTTGCCGTTCCCGCCTTTATAGCCTGCCTCAATGACCTCACCGTCGCCGACGGCGAGGATAGGGGTTCCGTAGGGCGCGGCGTAGTCCGTGCCGAAATGCGGGCGCACCCGCTTCAGGATAGGGTGCATGCGGCTCATGTTGAAATGGGAGGAGATCCGGGAGAACTTGAGCGGGGCTTTGAGGAAGCCTTTGTTCATTGGCCTGCCCTCCAGGTCGTAATAGCCGGATTTGTCGCCGTGGTCGTAATAGACGGCATAGTGCGTTTTATCACCAGTCTTGTATTCGGCGGCGTGTACTCGCCCGGGATCTACTTTCTGCCCCTCGACAAAGTGTTGGTCGTAGAGCGCACGGAATTGATCCCCTTGTTGCAAATGGTGAAAGTCAATAGACCACTGCAGGGCATCTTCCAGTTTTGCGATGAGCGACGGACTTGCCCCGTTGGACGACATCGCCTCCCAGAGCGTAGACTGTATCTCGCCTTGCACCACATGTGACCGGGTGATGACAGGCCGTTTTACATGCTCGATATACTGCGAATCGCGAAGGTGGAAGACATAGTATTCGTAGAGCGAGGGCTCATAGACCAAATGATCGAGCCCTTTTTTTAGATCTTTGGACAGGAGCATATAGGGCTTGCCCACCTGAAAATCCCTGGGCTTAAAGACCGCGGAGGCCCGCTCAAACAATTGCTGTACGGCTACCGGGGAGATGCCGTATCCAGCGAACAAAGTGCCCAGCACTTGCCCCGGCTGGACTTTTGCTTCCAGCGTTTGGAAGGTATCCAGGGCGAAGCCGTATTTAATCGTAGGCACCACGACCGGCAAAGAGCCGAGTAGGGCCTCATAATCCTGGCTTTCTCGCAAGAGCTTTTTTAATTTTGGAGAAATGTGGGGCGTGAGCAGTAAAGACAATGATCCAACGGCAGCAAGCCCTATCAGCAGCGCGCGGAGCCGAGTGGGCAGGCTGCTGATATATCGGGTGAAAGAGACTGGTTTATACACGATTTGTTTTTTTAAGTTCTGTTTTAAACATATAATGTATTATTTTGCCTCCCAAAAACAGAACTTTATTTTACTATTAAAACATGACCTTGTGCAAATATAATCGCTCTATCCTTTTTTGCCTAATTTCTAATGTTAAAATCGGAATGCGCGAGCCTTGTGTCATACCTTTACAACCTCAGACTGGTTGCGCGGGGTCAGCGCGGGGTCAAAAAAAAACGACCCTTTTTTCCCTTCTCGCGGATTCCCCTCGCAACCAGTTTATCGATTTATACACCTAAATTTTGACCATTATGACAAGTATTAAGAAGACCACTACGCTTATGCTGGGCTTGTATCTGCTGGTGCATGCCGCTCAGGGGCAGTCGCTGGCGGGATTCAGCACGGCGCGCAGCGTGGAGGAGCAGCAGATTGAAGCTATGTTCTTGAAACTCCCGGAATCGGCTGCCTTCAAGGCACATTTGCGGGAGTTGACGCGCGAGCCCCACCTGGCCGGATCGCCGGCGAACAAACGGGTTGCCGATTATATGGAACAGGCTATGCGCAAAGCGGGTTTCAGCGTAGAGCGGCCTCCCTACGATTTGTATATGCCGCTGAACGAAGGCGAGATAGAGTTGGAATTGGTTACGCCTATCCGCAAGCCGCTCAATATCAAGGAATACATCATAGAAGGCGATCCTTTCTCGGCCGATCCGAACGCAAAGCACGGTTGGAACTCGTATTCGGGCAGCGGCGACCACACGGCAGAGATCGTATATGCCAATTACGGAACGAAAGAAGATTTCGAGGAGTTGGCTAAATTGGGCGTTTCGGTCAAAGGCAAAATCGTCATTGCGCGCTACGGGGGGAACTTCCGGGGCTATAAAGCCAAATTTGCCGAGGCGGCAGGAGCAGTAGGGCTGATCATCTACACCGATCCGGAGGACTCCGGCTATATGCGCGGGTTGGTGTACCCAGAAGGTAAAATGTTCAACGAGAGCACTATACAGCGTGGTTCCCTGCTTACGCTCGACTATACAGGCGATCCGTTGACGCCTTTTGAACCCGCTCTCCCGGTGGATGGCGCGAAAAAAGTAAACCGCTTGAGCCCAGAGGAGGTAAAAGGCCTGCACCGCATCCCGGTCACTCCTATTGGATACGGGGCTGCCCAGGAAATCTTGGGCCGGATGAGCGGCGCTGCTGTGCCCGAGTCCTGGCAAGGGGGGCTGCCGTTCACGTACCGCCTCGAAGGCGGCCCCAAGCTGACCGTCCGCTTGAAAGTAGAGCAACCCAAGGGTATGGTCCGGGTGGAGAACGTAATCGGAACCCTCGTGGGCAGTGAGTTCCCGGACGAGTGGATCATCGTCGGCAGCCACTACGACGCGTGGGAGTTTGGTGCCACAGACCCCAATAGCGGTACGGCTATGCTCCTCACGCTCGCCGACGCGCTGGGTGAACTGGCGCGGCAGGGGTACCGCCCCCGGCGCACGATCAAAATCGCACACTGGGATGCGGAGGAACACGGTATCCTGGGCTCTACGGAATGGGTGGAGCAGTACAGGGCAGAGCTCGACCAGAAAGGCGTGGCGTACTTCAACGCCGACGGGGCCTGCTCGGGCCTCTCGTTCGGGGGCTCTGCTTCGCCTTCTCTGAAGTCCTTGCTGGTAGAAGCTACCCGTGTAGTACCCTACCCAAAATCCGACAAATCGGTATATGACCACTGGAACGAGCGTTCTGCCAACAAAGCGGAAGGACCTGGCATCGGAAACCTGGGCGGAGGCTCTGACCACCTGCCCTTTTACGCACACGTCGGCATACCTTCCCTGAGTGCTGGGATGGGGGGGCCTACGATGTACCACTCCGCCTACGACAATTTCCACTGGTACGAAACGGTGGGGGAGCCTGATTTCGTAGCCGGCCCCACCGTGGCCTGCGTGATGGGCATCATGGCCCTGCGCATGGCCAATGCAGATGCCCTCCCTTTCGATGTGGCCCGCTATGGAAAAGACCTGAAAATGCATCTGCAAACGGCGGAGAAAGCGATCAAGACCTATGCCCCGGCATTCAGCACACAGCAACTTGCCGGGAAAGCGGACGCGCTGCTCCAGCGTGCCGCCCAATGGACGGCCCTGCTCAGCCAGAAGCTAGAGTCCGGAAAACTGAGCAAAACCCAGCTGGCCACGCTCAACCAGACCCTGATTTCGCTCGAACGCTCCTTCATTGACGATAAAGGAATGGCTTACGGAGCCTGGTACCGCTCCCTGTACGCATCTTCAGACCCGTACAGCGGGTACGCGTCCTGGATGTTGCCGGGCTTTCTGTTTGAAGCCTCGCTGGGCTCTACCCGGCAACTTCCGGAGTTGGAGCAACGCCACCTCGATGCGTTTCAGCGCCTGGATGCGAAAATTGCCCGTATGATACAAATCCTGAGCGGGCGTTGACGGGGTTTGCCATTTCTCCGGTGGGCGGCATCGTTTCTTCAATGGACTCGTTGCGAGGGGTTGGGCATCGGACGTTTACGCCACCTCGAGGCTGAGGTGCTCGAGTGTGGAAAGAAACGCCTCATCGGGTACGGCACCTATGCCAGGGGCGTCATCCGGTACGCTGACCCGCCCGCCGGGATGGTACTGGATGCCGCCGATAGCTGGGTCGAGGGAGAGCATGAGGGGCGCGTCGAGGTCGTAGTACTGAACCTGGTCGGTGGCGAGCGCGAAATGCGCCAGGGCGCTCATGCCGATGCGGCTCTCCGAGAAGCAACCGACCTGGCAGACGAGCCCCGCCGCCTCGGCGATATGGGCGATCTTGACCGCATTTGCTATACCGCCGGCTTTTGACAGCTTTATGTTGAACAGATCGCAGGCGCCCAGTTGCGCGAGCCGCAGTGCGTCGAAGTGGTCAAAAAGGGCTTCATCGGCCATGATAGGGATGGGGCTCTGGCGGCGCACTTCGGGCAGTTGGGTCCAGAGAGAAGCCGCGATGGGCTGTTCGCAGTACTGGATATCAAAGGGGGCTATTTGCCGCAGTACCTGTATCGCCGTGGCCGGGTCCCAGGCCTGGTTGGCATCTACCCGAAGGGCAATGTCCGGCCCTACCGCTTGGCGGACGGCCTTTACGCGCGCTGGGTCTATGGGCAATCCCCCGCCCAGCTTCAGTTTGATGGCATCAAAGCCCGCTTCCCGGAAGCGGAGGGCCGCCGCCGCCATGGCATCAGGGGATAACATGCTGACGGTCATATCCGTGCGTAGTATCTTGTCGTTTTGACCCCCCAGGTAGCGGTATAAGGGCATGTCGAGGCAACGGGCAGCGAGGTCGTAAAGGGCGAGATCGAAAGCGCTCTTGATACAGCGGTTCCCGGCAATCGCCCTATCCATGGCCCTCACCGAACCAGGTACCTGTAGTGCGTCTCGTCCCAGGATTGCTCGAGCCAGCAGGGGAGCCACCGAATAGCCACTGTCCTGCGTCTCACCGGCAATCCGGCGATAGGGGCTGCACTCCCCGTATCCCCGGTGCCCGCTCTCGGAGGTGAGGCAGACGAGCAGGTTTTCCGCATGGGTGATGGTCTCCAGCGAAATTACAAAGGGCTCATGAAGGGGGATATTCATTTTAAAAATGTCTATCCGTACAATCGAAGGGTTAGTGGTCATTTTTTTATGGGTTAAAAACGAAATAAAGCCGAATAAATCGTTCTACGCACAGGCGGTTTTCCATCCGGGTTAAAACCGTGTGAAAAAGCCTGCGTTTTGTACGAGTATCTGGCGGCAAAAAAACCGCAATCTCTGCGTAGCTTTGCCTGCCGCTCAAAATACGGACTGCATGTCGGTTATAGTAGAAGCATTGGTAAAAAATTATGGCACACAGCGCGCCCTGGACGGAATATCCTTCGAGGCGCGTGCGGGAGAAGTGCTGGGCTTCCTCGGGCCCAACGGGGCGGGGAAGACGACGACGATGAAAATCCTGACGGGGTATATCCCGGCGAGTTCCGGCAAGGCGCTGGTCTGCGGGTACGACGTGGCGGTATCGCCCCTGGAGGTACGTCGGCAATTAGGCTATCTGCCGGAGCACAACCCTTTGTACAAAGATATGTACGTGCGGGAGTTCCTGGCTTTCGCCGCGCGGCTGCACCGCGTAGGCCAAGCGGGGCGCCGCATAGCAGAGGTCGTGGAGCAGACGGGCCTTGGCAGGGAAGCGCACAAGCCGATATCGGCCCTGTCGAAAGGGTATCGCCAGCGGGTTGGCCTGGCACAGGCGTTGTTGCACGACCCCCCGGTACTGATTCTGGATGAACCTACTACAGGATTGGATCCCAATCAGTTGCAGGAAATACGCCAGTTGATTCGGCACTTGGGGCAGGAGAAGACCCTGATTTTTTCCACCCATATCATGCAGGAGGTACAGGCGGTGTGCGATCGCGTGGTGATCATCAACCAAGGTAAAATCGTGGCCGATGACCCGATTGAAGAGCTTCAGTCCCGCATCCAGGGCGAAGTATGCGTGACGGCAGAATGGACGACGGCCGTCGCCCCTGCGCTGCTGCAGAGGATTCCCGGGGTTCGGCGGGTACAGGCGCAGCATGGGCATCGCGTACAGGTTTTTGCCCAAAAAGGAACAGACCTCCGGCCTGCGCTGTTCCAGTTTTCCGTGGCGCAAAAACTGGTGCTGATAGAACTACACCAGGAAAGCACATCGGTAGAGCAGGCCTTCCAGGAATTGACCCAATCTAAAACGAGGTAAAATGCGGATATACAGCGCATGGGGCATACTAATAGCGATACTGTGCACGACAGGGGTCGATGCGGTGGCGCAGGGACGGGGCAAGGCGCCTGCGCCGCGCCGCTGGAACGACGGCTTATACCGTACCTACGCATCCTTTCAGGCGAACCGTCCGGATCTGACCTGGAATGAGGTGCGGGGAGATTGGTTCCACAACCCGGAGTCGGGGGCTACGACCATTGCCGCGCTATCCGACCCATCCGGTGCGGAACTGTCGCCCTCCGGGTTCTGGGGGCTTTGCGTGGACGGCAAGCCGGCCCTGCGCGTTCCTGTAGATAGTACCAGGCGCTCCTCTGCGGTATTCGTACGGCTGCAACCCTTCGGGGCCGTATCCTATTTCTCATACGAAGGCGTGGTGCGCGACACCATAGAAGTAGCGGCGTACAACCCCCTGACGGGCCAGCCCTTCCGAAAGGGGAAAGTGCCCAGAAGCTCGAAAGAGCAGCGCGAGCGCATCCTCCTGTTCAAGACCGGGGAAATCCGCCCCTTCGACCTGCCCAGTGTATCGGCCTGGTTGGCAGGCGACGCAGAGCTGCGGCGGGCCCTCGGCCAGTTGCAGGAACCCGACCGTGAAAAGATGCTCAAGGCGATCGAAGTATTTAACCAACGCAATCCCTTTTAGGCAGTATGTTAGCCATTTACCGCAAAGAAATCAATGCCTTTTTCAGCTCCCTGGCGGGGTATATGGTCATTGGTACCTTCCTGATCCTCCTCGGGCTGCTCCTTTTCGTATTTCCGGGGTCCAGCCTGCTCGAATACAACCACGCGACCCTCGACCCCTTGTTCGACAATGCCCCGCTGGTATTCCTGATCCTTCTTCCTGCCCTGACGATGCGCGCCTTCGCCGAAGAGCGCATGCACGGGACGATAGAGACGCTTTTGACTAAACCACTGCGCTCCTGGGAAATCGTGGGCGGCAAATACCTCGCCGTGATGACGATGGTCTTTTTCTCCCTTTTGCCTACTCTGCTGTACTACTATACCGTTTACCAGTTGGGCTCCCCGGTGGGCAACATCGATACGGGGGCCGTTGCCGGTTCGTATGTCGGTTTGTTTCTGTTGGCCGGTGTTTTTGCAGCGATCGGTATTTTTGCCTCCACCTGGACCAGCAGTCAGATTGCTGCTTTTGCATTTGCAGCGCTGGCCGGCTTCTTGTTGCTGAATGGATTCGATTATTTCAGCGAGTTGCCGGTATTCGTGGGCAGGGGCGACGACCTGGTACAAAAGCTGGGTATCCAGTACCACTATCGCTCTTTGAGTCGGGGTGTACTGGACTCCCGGGACATCCTCTATTTCCTGTCGCTCATTGTGCTCTTTTTATCGCTCACTCACTGGGCGCTTTACCGGGGTGAGGTGCTCCGCCTGGGGCTGATAGCGGGTATCCTCCTTTTCGCCAATATCCTGGCCAATGCCCGTTTGGGGGATACGGCGCTGTACGGCTATCTCGACCTGACGGCCGATAAGCGCTACACGCTCACGAAGGGAACGCGGCAGTTGCTGCGCGGGCTTGATGACGTATTGTTTGTAAAAGTATTGCTCGGAGGCGATTTCCCCGCCGGATTCAAGCGCCTTCAGACCGCTGCGGAGGATATGCTCGAAGACTTCCGCTCGGAATCGGGATTTGTGGAGTATCAATTTGAAGACCCGTTTGCCGGTCCGGTCAAAGCGGTGAACAGCCGCCTGGAAAGCTATCGCGAGGAGGGGTTGCGCCCCATCTCCCTGCGCATGCCCGGGCAATCGGAAAGCACGACCAAAGCGGTGTTGCCGTATGCAGTAGTCTATTTCAAAGGCCGCAGCCTGCCCGTTAACCTGATGGAAGGTGGCCCCGGGGTCACAGAGGAAAGCCTCAACAAGGCGATCCGCTTCCTGGAATACAAGCTGGCCAACGCCGTGCGCCAAATCCAGCGCGCAGAGAAACCGGCCATCGCCTTCACAACCGGCCACGGGGAACTCGACCGCTACGAAACGGCCGATCTGGAGCGCTCCCTGCGCCAATACTACAACACCGGGCGCCTGGTACTGGACAGCGTCACCCACATAGACCCTGAAATCGGGGTACTGGTAGTGGCCAAACCCCGTGCGTCTTTTTCCGAAAAAGACAAATTCAAAATAGACCAGTACGTGATGCAGGGCGGCAAGGTATTGTGGTTGCTCGATGCCATTGCCGTAGATCTCGACAGCTTGAATGGCAGAAAAGAGTTCATGCCCTCGGAATACCGCCTGGGGATTGACGACTTGTTGTTTCGATACGGCATCCGCATCCAGCCCAACCTCGTACTCGACATGCAGTGCACGGGAATAGAACTGGTGACCGGACAAATGGGAGACCAACCTCAGATGCAGTTGTTTGAGTACCCCTATCATGTAGTCGTTACCCCCAACGCGCCACACCCCGTGGTGAAGAACCTGGGACCGGTCAACTTGCTCTATCCGAGCAGTATAGATACGACCGTGCGCACGAAGACCAGCCTCCGGCGCACCGTGCTGCTGCGTTCCTCCCCCCGGAGTCGCTACCAGTTGCTTCCCCTGCGCATGGATTTCGACTTCATGCGCTACCCCCTGGACGCCAGCAAATTCGACAAAGGGCCGCAACCCCTCGGACTGCTTCTGGAAGGCGAATTCTCCTCGATGTACGAGAACCGCCTGACACAGGACATGAAAGAGGGCCTCGAACAACTCGGCACCCCCTTTCGCGCCCTCAGTCCGCAAAACAGGATGATCGTAGTAAGCGATGGAGATATCGCCAGAAATGCAATCAACCGACAGAGTGGGGAAGTCATACCGCTGGGCTACAACCGCTTCGTGCGCTATACCTTTGATAACAAAGACTTTTTACTAAATGCCATAGAATATCTGCTCGACGATACAGGCGTAGTGGAAGCGCGGGGCAAAAACGTGGATCTGCGCTTGCTGGACACGCCCCGGGCACAGGCCGAGCGTACGAAATGGCGCCTGCTCAACCTCGGTGCGCCCCTGGCTGGCCTGTTGCTGTTCGGGGCGGTTTACCAGGCGTTGCGCAGGCGGCGTTACGGCAGGGCATAACCTTAGACCATGAAAAAGAACACCCTGCTCCCTCTGGGCTTGCTTTTCCTCCTGCTGGGAGCTGCGAGTACTTGGTACTGGATGCAAGAAAAAAAAGGTGCGGGCAGCCCCCTCGCCGAAGAGCGCAGTTTCGCTGTCGAGGAATCCCGCATCGGAAAAATCGCACTGGTATGGCGGGACGGGGAAATCGTGCGCCTGACGCGCAACGGCAGCGAATGGCAGTACAACGGCCGCTGGAAAGCACGCCCTACGGCCATGGCCAACCTGCTCGATGCCATCACGCGCATCACCATCGCGTACAAGCCTGCACAGGCTGCTGTACCCCAGATGGTGAAAAACCTGGCAACGGAGGGCATAAAGGTAGAAATCTACGACCCGTCGGGAAAACTGTTGAAGGTCTATTACGTCGGGGGAGCTACCCCCGACGAGCGCGGGACATTCGTCATCCGGGAAGGGTACGACCAACCCTATGTGGCCGAGCTACCCGGCTGGGAGGGAAACCTGCGCTTCCGCTATAACCTGCGCGGGGAGGACTGGCGCGATCGCAGCGTTTTTGCCGAGGATCCCGATGCTATCCGCTGGGTGAGTATCGAATATCCCCGTCAGCGCAATATGTCGTTCCGACTCGAAAAAAAGCAGGGAAGCTTTGAGGTGACCCCTTTTTACCCCAATACCCCCCGGAGCACCCGGCCCATGCGACCCGGCGCAGCAGAAGCCTTTTTAGTTGGCTTTGAACAGCTCGGGGCCGAGGCGTTCGAGAATGACTACCCCTACCAGGACTCTATCCGGCAGATGCTGCCCTTTGCCGAAATCGCGATGGGCTATGCGCAAGGCGGAGAAAAAAAGGTGCGCTTTTACCCTCTCTCCAATCCTGCGGACAGTGCCGGGATTCCCGCTAATGGCGAGACGGAGCGCTTCTTCGCCGCCACAGACCGGGGCGACTTCCTGCTCGTCCAAAACCGGGTGTTCCGCAAGGTCTTTTGGGGGTATCCGTTTTTCTTTGAGTAGACTTGTTGCGCGCGGCTAATCCTTTAAGCGTATAAAATCCATGAAATTGCGACGGTTCACCACTTGAAAATCCGCGAGGGGGTAGTTGTCTGTCCAGGCTTTGGGTGCTTTGGGAGTGCCCTCTCCCCATTTGAATTCAAAACCGTACAGTTTTCCCCCCGCTTCATTTTACAGATTAACCAGCAAAAAAATATATGATTTGTGCTGGTTAACCAGCACAAATCATATATTTTTTTGCTGAAGATACTGTCCGGGCGTATTGGGACCATCGGATGGGAACTTTTTTTAGGCGTATTGTATTTGTTATTTCATACCGACTCCCGACCGGCGGTGGTAATACGGGCACCCTAAACCCTTTGCGCTATGTACAGAGTACTCCTCTTTGCCCTATTGATGGCTGCCCTGCTGTTTTGCACCTCTTCAACCCCGGATCGCTGGGGTTTTTTCGGGCACCGCCGCATCAACCGTCTGGCCGTGTTCACGCTGCCCCCTGGGATGGTGTTTTTCTATAAAAAACATTTGGAGTACCTCACCGAGCATGCGGTGGACCCCGACAAGCGCCGCTACGCCACAAAGCACGAGGCGCCCCGGCATTTTATAGACCTGGACCGCTACGGCGTGTTCCCCTTTGCGTCTCTTCCCCGTCAATGGCCGGAAGCCTGTGCGCTGCTTACGGATATCTATGCAGTAGGGCCGGGGGGAGACAGCCTGCACCTGCTCGGTCCGGGGCGGGTAGAGGTATCGGGCGGGCGCTGGTTCCCCTGCGACTCTTCCCTGCTCCGCTATTGGCCGGGGGAGGGCCTGGACAAGCGCGCGTACCAGCGCTGGTTCAACGCCCAGGTGCTCCCACAGTACTACGAGGAGCACAAACGCATCGGATGCGATAGCCTGCAGGCCCTTTTGGGCACGGCTTTTCCCTGTGCGGAGATAGTGGCCATCGATACGTTCTCCCTGCACGGCATACTGCCGTATCACCTGGTTTCCATGCAAAATCGGCTTACCCGCGCCTTTGAGAAAGGCGATGTGCCTTCCATTCTGCGGCTCTCTGCCGAATTGGGGCACTACATCGGGGACGCACACGTTCCTCTGCACACGACCAGTAACTACAACGGGCAGTTGAGTGGCCAGTTGGGTATCCACGCATTCTGGGAGAGCCGGATACCCGAATTGTTTGCCGACGAGCGCTACGACTTTTTTACGGGCACCGCTGCATATATTTCCGACCCTACTGCGTTCTATTGGGATATTGTGCTGGAAAGCCATCGCCTGGTAGATAGTGTGCTGTCTATTGAGCGGAATTTGCGGGGTAGTTTTCCCGCCGACCGGCAGTATTGCTACGAAAGCAGGAACAGCGCGGGTATCCGCACCCAATGCCCGGAATTTGCAGCGGCGTATCAAGACGGCCTGAACGGGATGGTGGAGCGCCGCATGCGCCATTCGGTGCGAGCCATTGGCAGTGCCTGGCTCAGTGCCTGGACGGATGCCGGGCAACCCGATCTGACCCGGATGGTATTCAAGACCGGCGATTTGGCAGGTTTAAAAGCCGCCCGCGCGCTGGAGGAGGCCTGGAAAAAAGGCCGGGGCTGGGGGCGTCCGCACGAATAGGCTTGTGGCGAGGAGGCAAAAAGGCCCGTAGATATCTGAAGCGATTTTTTATTTTTGTAAAAAAAGAAATCCTGTAGCTTGCTGAAAGCTACCGAATACCCGGAAAACGAACAGCCTTGTGGTGAGGGAGTCCGCGAGGAAGGCAAAATGGCCTTTTTGAGCCCTCGATAATTCCCCCGCCACAAGCCTAATGTATCAGTCTTGTACATATTCTTATCCAGAACAAATGCACGACCACGATTCCCAACGAGGGTTAGCCCTCTATTGCTTTGCCATCCTTGCTTCGGCCTTCGTGCTGCTCAGCGGGGTGGGGCTCCACGCCCAAACCCGGGGAGGCACTCCAAGTGCTTCCCTTCGGTCTTTTCTTGAAAATAGAACGCTTAGCGAGGCAGAAGCCCGGCAGGGGCTGCTCGAACGAGGGATAGACCTCGACCAACTGACACCGGAGCAGCTTTTGCTGAGAAAAGAAAAGATTGTCAAGGCACTCGACGAATTAGAGGCAGAAAAACAGAAAAAAGGGAGTGCGGAGCAGCCGGACACGCTCAAACTTGAGCCCGAAAAGCCGAAAAAGCCAGTACTTCCTTCCGGGGTGGATACGCTTCCACTGCCCGTGTCGGGGGATACCGCCCTATTTGTACCGGTTGAAATTTATGGCCACCAGCTCTTCTCTGCGCGGAATCTGGAGCCCTATCGTACCCTGGATGGCGCGAATGCCCCGGAAACGTATGTTCTGGGAGCGGGCGACCGGGTCCGGGTCACGATTTTTGGTATTTCCCAGGCCGACCTGCTGTTGGTGGTCAATGAAGAAGGCTACGTGCAACCGGTCGGCATGCCCAAAATATTCCTGCAGGGCCTGCAGCTGTCGCAGGCGCGCAGGCTTATGGTGCAGCGTTTTTCCTACTTTTACCGCTTCAACCCCGACCAGTTTGCCTTGACGGTAAAGGAGGCCCGCACCATCACGATCAATGCCTTTGGGGAGACCAAAAACAAGGGAAGTTTCTCGCTTTCTGCTCTGAATACTGCTTTTAACGCGCTGGCTGCCGCCGGGGGCGTAAGCGAGATTGGTTCGGTGCGCGAAATTGAGTTGATCCGGGGGAAAACGCGAAAAAAGCTGGATGTCTATGCCTTTATGGACAACCCTGCCATGCAGTTCGACTTTGACCTGCAGCACAACGACATCCTGTACGTGCCAGTAGCCAAAACAGTGGTGACGCTCGAGGGGGCGGTCAAGCGCCCTATGCGCTACGAGTTGCTGGCCGGGGAAGGCCTGCGGGACCTCATCCGCTTCGCGGGAGGGGTCCAGTACAACGCTTCTCCCGAGTATGTACAGGTAGAACGGGTAGAGGGGGATTCGCTCGTCCTGGTGGAATATGCTCTCCGGGAGGTACTGGACGGCCTTGTTTCGGCGGGGTTGCAGGATGGCGACATCGTGCGCGTGCGCACGGCTGCCCGGCCGCTCGATCAGTATGTGGAGGTTAGCGGTGCTGTATTTTATCCCAATTTGTATGAATTGGGTACAAACGGCACTTTGGGCGCGTTCCTGCAAAAAGCCGGGATGCGGCCGGAGGCGCGGACGGACATGGTGATGGTCGAGCGCAGGTTGCGCGACGGGAGTGTGCGGACTATGCAGGTTCACCCTGTGCAGCAGTCGGAGTTCCTCATGGAGCCGCGCGACCGCATACAAGTACTGGACAAGACCTTGTTCAACGACCTGGACACCATCTCCATCACGGGCGAAGTGCGGCAGCCTTTTCGCCGTATCGCTTCTTATGAAGATAAGATCATGCTTTCCGATGCGTTGCTTCAAGCGGGTGGTTTGAAGCCCAACGCAGCGTCGGCCGGCTATATTTTCCGCAAAGATTGGTTCAACCCCAACCGGGTCGAGTACCTGCGCATTGACTTGCGGAACCCCGGCAGCACGGCTTTGCGGGCAGGCGACCGCCTGGTGGTCTACGACCGGCGCACCTATACCGATGTCGGGCAGCTTTCTGTGAGCGGGGCGGTGCATAGCCCTTTGGCTACGTCGTATGACCCGACGATGACCCTTCCCGGTCTAATCGAAATGGCGGGTGGGCTCACCCGTTCTGCTTCCCGCAACCGGGTGGACGTGTTCCGGGTAGATTACTCGGGTATGGACGGGACTACCTTTGACCGCATTTCCCTGGAGTTGGATACGGCGAACCAGGTTATCGCCGGTCCGCGCGATTTCCGGCTGCAGCCCTTTGACCAGGTCGTAGTGCGGGACTTGCCTTTGTTTGACCTTACCCGTTCGGTACAGATCAGTGGTCAGGTATTGTATCCTGGTCCGTACAGCCTCAGCAACCGGGAAGTGCGCCTGAGCAGCCTCATTTCCGAAGCGGGCGGGCTGACTAAGCTGGCAGACCGGCGCAACGCCACCCTAATCCGGATGGAGGGCAACATAGGGCAGGTGGGCATCAATTTAGAAAGAGCTCTGGCGATGCCGGGTTCTAACCAACACGACCCGGTGCTGTTGCCGGGCGATGTGGTCACCATTTTCCCTTATAAAAACACCATCGGTATCCGCCTGGAGGGTACGCGCCTGGGAGAGAACATCAAAGCGGGACTGGTGGCAGGCGCTGCACAATTGGCGGATACCGTCAGGCAGGATTCTGCTGGCGTGGTTTCTGCCCCTATTCTGGACTCATTAGTGCATTTTGTCTTTCAAGGCAGGCGTTCTGCGCGCTGGTACCTGATGGAGTTTGCAGGAGGCTTCGCGCGTAGGGTTGACAAGAGCAGCGTCACCCTTACCTACCCCGATGGGCGGGTGCAGGGGACTCGCAAGACTTTGTTCCTCGTGCGCGACTATCCAAGTGTTGAACCCGGCACGGCGGTCTCCTTGAACATGAAACGAGAAAAGAATCCCAACCAGAAAAAAGGCTTTGAGGCCGATAAATTATTTGCCCAGGTATTCCAGACCGTAAGTACATTGCTCACGCTAACCCTGCTCATTCGGCAGCTATGATTCCACAGACACCGTACACTCCGTCCCCGCAGCAAGTTGCCGACAACGAGGATATCACCCTCAAGGAAATCGTTTTGAAGATCCGGGAGCTGCTTGTGTTTTTTTTGTCCAAAAGCTGGATCTTAGCCCTTTTTGCAATCGCTGGCGGGGTGTTGGGCTTCGGCTACGCGCATTTTACGCGCCAGGTGACCTACGAAAGCCGGCTCAGTTTTGCAATGGAAGAAAAAAGCAGTCCGTCTGGTATTGCAGGCTTCGCCAGCCAGTTTGGCGTGGAGGTGGACGCAGGGAATTCAAACCTGCTTTCCTCCGGTAATATCTCGACCCTGTTGCAGTCCGATCGCATTGTACAGGCGGCCCTGCTCTGCCGACAAGACAATCTTCCGCAAGGATGCTTGGCGAACCTATACCTGGAGCGCATGGACGAAAAAGAGCGGCAGGGGGCTGCTGCCAGGGGGTTCACTCTTGGAGTACCCCGCGACAGCTTCAGCCTGGCCGAGGAGAGCCTTCTCAGGGGCATTACCAACGACGTAAAGAAAAAAATTACCATCAACCGGGAAAAGACCGCTTCGTTTGTCGATTTGATAGTTACAGACATAGAAGAGGACTTTGCCTGGCGGCTGAGCGGCACCCTGTTGCGCGAGGCCATCGAATTATACACGGAAATCAAAGTAGGCCGTTTGCGCCGTTCGATATCCCTGTTGGAGTCGCGCCAGGACAGCCTGCAGCGGGTCATGCTTTCCCGGATGACGTCGGTAGCCGCTTCGAGCGACCGCAGCCTGGGCATCCTGCAAACCGCACCTCTGGTGGGGGAATCCCGTCGAAAAATGGAGCTCGAACTGCTCACGGCCTTGTATGGGGAAGTGAGCAAAAACCTCGAACTGAGTAAATTCTCCCTACAGCAGACCGAGCCGGTCATCGAAATGATCGATATTCCCTACAAGCCTTTAAAAGTAAACGGAAAGGGGCGGGCGAGGACCGGCCTGGTCTTTGCCATGGCCTTTTTAGCAGCGGGTGCCTTATTTGTTTTTGTAAAAAAAGAAATTTCGGAATAAAAGTCTGTTCTTTTATCCCATAAATTTTTTGATATGAAAAACACCAACCAACCTGACCCATTTATGTATGGGTTCAAAAAAAGCGTATTGGCCGGAATGCTCATTGCTTTATGCGGTGTTCCGGTATGGGCACAGCAGAATAAAGCCCTTGCGGACGCCGACCTGGCGACGACGCGCATCAGCAAGCACATTTACGGGCATTTTGCGGAGCACCTTGGGCGCTGTATTTACGATGGGTTCTACGTCGGGGAAAACCAGGCGAAAATCCCGAACACCGATGGGGTTCGCACCGACATCATCCAGGCACTGCGCAACTTGCACATCCCCAACCTGCGTTGGCCGGGGGGGTGCTTTGCAGATACCTACCACTGGAAAGAGGGGATAGGCCCTAAAAGCGAACGAAAAGCAATTGAAAACCTATGGTGGGGCAACTACCGCGAAGACAACAGCTTCGGTACCCATGAATTCCTGAACCTGTGCGAGCTACTCGGTGCCGAGCCCTATCTCGCGGCAAACATGAATACCGGTTCTGTACAAGAAGCTTCCGAATGGGTGCAGTACGTCAACCACGCCAACGGAGCCAGCTACCTGACGGACCTGCGCGAGAAAAACGGGCGCGCCACGCCGTGGAAAGTAAAATACTGGGGCATTGGCAACGAGTCCTGGGATTGTGGTGGAGGCATGACTGTAGAACACTACTCGAACCTGTACCGCCAGTTTGCTACCGCCATGACGAGCTATAACAATTCCGAACAACTATTCCGCATCGCCGTAGGTCCTGGATCGCCGGATTACGCCTGGACAGAGACGCTTATGCAAAATATCCCTGCCAAGCGCTTCGAAGGCGTATCCATACACCACTACTCCGTGATTGACTGGGGCGCTATGGGGCCATCTACGGGTTTCAGTGAGGAACAGTATTTCAAAACGATGCAGCGCGCCTGGTTCATGGAAGAGTTTGTGTCGAAGAACAGTGCCATCATGGATAAGTACGACCCTGCCCGGCGGGTGGCGTTGGTCGTGGATGAGTGGGGAGGGTGGTACAATACCGATCCGGAAGGCAAAGGGGCTTTGTACCAGCAGAACACCATGCGGGATGCTATGATTGCGGGCCTCACGCTCAACATCTTCAACAACCACGCCGACCGGGTGCGGATGGCCAACCTCGCCCAAACGGTAAATGTACTGCAGGCCGTGATCCTCACCAAAGAGGAAAAACTCCTTTTGACACCTACCTATCACGTGATGGAGATGTACAAAGTACACCAGGAAGCTCTTTTAGTCCCTGTTCAGCTCATTTCCAAGGATTTTGAGATGGGCGGTCAGCGGCTCCAGGCCGTATCTGCTTCGGCATCGCTCGACAGTTTGGGGAAGATGCACGTTTCTCTGGTGAATATTGACCCCAAAAATGGACAGAGCGTGGAAATCGACCTCAAAGGCTTTGCCGCCAAACAGGTGAAAGGAAGGGTATTGGCTTCTGCGAACATCCAGGACCACAATACGTTCGAATATCCGAACCGGGTAATGCCCAAGGCGTTCAGTCAGGCCTCTCTGTCGGGAAATCGTCTGACGGTAGCTATGCCGGCTGGTTCTGTAGTCGTTTTAGAGTTGACTAAGTAGTCTTGCGGTCTCCTCGCAACCAATCCATTTTTTCAAGACAAAATAAAATACTATGTTTTTCACACAGAGCAAATGGTTTTTGGCAGTACTTTTTACTGCTGTTGCTATATACCCGGTGCTTCAGGCGCAAATGCCGGTTGTGTTGCCTTTAAAGGAGCAAGCCCGCGTACGGGACGCCTGGCTCAAGGAGCGCGTGCGCACCGTACTCCCTGCCCTCATGCGCAGGGAGGGCATTGATATGTGGCTGATCATAGCCCGGGAGTACAACGAAGACCCGGTGCTGCGCACCATGCTGCCGGCGACCTGGCTCTCTGCGCGCCGCACGACGATGCTGTTGATTTACGATACCGGGGATTCCCTGGAGACGCTGGCTTGTGCGCGCTACGATATCGGGGACGTGTTCAAAAAATCTTGGGACCCCGAGCGCGAACCCGACCAGTTCAAGCGTCTGGCGGAATTGATTGCCGCGCGAAACCCCAAAAAAATAGCCCTCAACAAATCGGTCCATTTTGGCCACGCCGATGGTCTCTCGGCGTACCACTATGAAAAATTGAGAGAAGCGCTGCCCGACGCACTGGAAGGGCGGCTGGTGTCTGGGGAGCGCCTCTCCGTAGGCTGGCTCGAAACGCGCACGCCTGCGGAACTGGATGTGTACCCTATGGTTTGCCGGATTGCGCACGAAATTATACAGGAAGGATTCTCTGAGAAGGTCATTCAGCCCGGCATCACTACGACCGATGACGTGGTGTGGTTCTATCGCGAACGGGTGCGCGAACTCGGCCTGGAATCCTGGTTTCATCCTACGGTGGACGTGCAGCGCGGGAGTGCGGAGTCCTCAGAACAAAACCGCAGTTTCGCACAACGGCCCGATGCGGCAGTCATCCAGCCCGGCGACCTGTTGCATGTGGACTTTGGCATTTCCTATCTGGGACTGCACACCGATACCCAGGAAAATGCATATGTGTTGAAAGCAGGGGAGAGCGATGCCCCGGATTATCTCAAGGAGGCGTTCAACAAATGCTTGCGTTTGATGGATTTGCTCACGGGGGCTTTCCGTACGGGGCGCAGTGGCAACGACATCCTGGCAGAGGCGCTGTCGAAAGCCAAGGCGGAGGGACTACAGCCGAGCATCTACAGCCATCCCATCGGCTTTCACGGGCATGGTGCCGGCCCTGCCATTGGCATGTGGGATATGCAGTCGGGTGTCCCCGGCACAGGCGATTATCCCGTGACGCCGAACACGGCCTATTCCATTGAGTTGAACAACCGCGTCTTCCTGCCCCAATGGAACAAGGAGGTGCGCATTATGATGGAAGAGGAGGCCGCGTTTGACGGGAGGAAAACCTACTATATAGACGGGCGTCAAAAACAATTGTTCCTGATTCCCCGTCCGAAGGGGCATCTGGGGCAATAGGGGATTGACGAGGAAGAAAAAGGAGCCATTTTTGAGCCCTAAAAGCGTACTTTTATGGTTCAAAACCCGAAGGGATGTTATTTCGCCGTGTTTGGGGTGCGTATGCCCGTTCTTTTACCGGCCTCTCGAGGGATGTCTGGATGCTGTCTTTAGTCATGTTGGTGAACCGCAGCGGCGCCATGGTCATTCCTTTTTTGGCGGTTTACCTGACGCAGGAGCTGGGCTTCAGCAAAATGCAAGCTGGGGCGGCGATGAGTTGCTTTGGGGTAGGTGCTGTAGCAGGAAGCCTTGGGGGAGGGTACCTCAGCGATCGGTTCGGGTATTACCGGGTACAATTTTGGTCCTTACTGCTGACGGGCGCGGGCTTTCTTTTGCTGTTGCAGTTGAAAACATTCGCTTTGTTTTGTGCAGGTATCCTTTGCCTGAGCGTGGTGTCGGAGGCTTTCCGGCCTGCCAACCAGGTGGCCATCCTGATGTATTCCCACCCGGAATCCCGCACGAGGTCTTTGTCGCTGAACCGCACGGCCATCAACCTGGGGTTTTCCATTGGGCCGGCATTAGGGGGCTGGCTGGCGTATCGGCTGGGCTTCAACTGGCTGTTCATCCTCGATGCGTTGACCTGCTGGGGGGCAGCTGTCTTGTACCGGCTGTCGCTCAAACCGAGGACGGAGGGTTTGGCGGGCAGTTCGGAGGGGAAGCAGGATAAGTTTGCCGCTTTCCGGGACAGGAGCTATGTGGTGTTTCTCTTCTTTTTCATGTTGGCCTCTATTGCGTTCATGCAGTTTTTTTATGTGGTGCCCGTCTATTTGAAGGAAATGTTCCGGATGCATGAGGCGCAGGTCGGCGTATTGATCGCCTTAAACGGATTCATCATCGTCCTTGTTGAAATGCCGTTGATCAAGCATTTGGAAGGGCGTTTCACAAAAACGGCATTGATACAGACGGGTGTGTGTTTTATTGGGGTTTCTTATTTGGTCTATTCGGTAAGCGGACTTTGGGTTTTGGGGCCGTGGTTGTCCATTGTACTGGTTACGGCAGGGGAGATACTTACCCTGCCGTTTGCGAATGTCCTTGCGCAGCAGCGCAGCAGTCCATCGAACAGGGGGGCATACATGGCTTTATATGCGACGTCTTTTTCCCTGGCCCATATCATTGCGCCTTCGCTGGGCTTGCAGGTTGCGGGCCGCTTCGGGTATCCGGTGGTGTGGATATTGCTTGCGGTATTGTGCGTCTTTGCCATTGGCGGAATCTATGCGCTTCGGGAGCAGATGGAGCCCGCGTATAAAACGGATGCGGTATGATTGGAACGGACATAGGACATGCAGCGGCCTTGCTAAGGGCGGGGAAGCTGGTAGCCATCCCGACGGAGACGGTTTACGGGCTGGCCGGGAACGCATTTTCCCTGGAAGCGGTCTCGGAAATTTTTGCGGTCAAGGAGCGCCCTGTGTTTGATCCTTTGATCGTTCATACAGCCGACACCGGCCGGTTACAGGAGCTGGCGGTTTCCGTGCCGGATGCAGCGTTGCGCCTTGCGGAGCGCTTCATGCCGGGACCACTGACGCTTTTGCTGCCGAAGGCATCGCTCATTCCGGACCTGGTCACGGCGGGTTCTCCGTGGGTGGCGCTGCGCATTCCGCGGCATGAGATGGCGCTTTCTCTGCTGCGCATGCTGGATTTTCCGCTGGCTGCCCCCAGTGCAAACCCATTTGGGTATATCAGTCCTACTACGGCCCGCCATGTTGAGGAGCAGTTGGGTGAAAAAATCCCGTATATCCTGGACGGAGGGCCTTGTCAGGTAGGGTTGGAGAGCACCATCATAGGTTTTCCGGAGGGATCTTTGCCGGTAGTGTACCGAAAAGGGGGGCTGGGCATAGAAGAAATCGAAGAAATCGTCGGCGAGGTCGTGGTTCAGGCGCACTCCAGTTCCAACCCAATGGCACCGGGGATGCTCAAGAGCCATTATGCGCCGCGTACCCCTCTGGTGATCGGGGACATAGCGGCTTTGTTGCGGCAATACTCCGGCAGGAGGTTGGGGGTGCTCGCTTTTCGGGAGGGAAGCCCCGATGTGCCGATATCGCGGCAGCAGGTACTGGCCCCTTCGGGTGATTTCGGGGAGGCGGCGCGCCACTTGTTTGCCGCCATGCGCTATCTGGATGCTCTGGACCTGGAGGTTATCGCTGCCGAGTTGTTGCCCGAGCAGGGGCTGGGCCGAGCCATCAACGACCGATTGAGGCGGGCAGCGGCGGGGAAATAGAAAAAAGGGCCTTTTTGACCCTGCGATGAACCCCTCGCAATAACTCTATTAGAGTTGTTGCGAGGGGGCAGCGCGGAGGGAAAAAAGAGTCATTTTTTGTCCACACGAAGGCTTTTTGAGGGAGTATA
>CAZSMU010000002.1:0-24864 GCA_964607915.1 uncultured Haliscomenobacter sp. | reverse complement strand
GGCCTTTTTGACCCTGCGATGAACCCCTCGCAATAACTCTATTATAAAAAATATAGGGCTATGTCAACCGTCGGCCTTAAAATCAGTTAATAGTTGAGAGTAGGCTTTTTGCGGTGGGAGAATAGAAAATGGCCTTTTTGACCTCTCGAAGGTTCCTTTCGCAACCAGTCCAATATTTTTTCACCCATAAATCCTTTTGCAATGCGTATGCAAATGAAATCATTCGTCCTCCTTGCGCTCTCCTTTGTTGTCGCCGGCGCACTCTATGGCCAGGATACGCGGCCGAGCCCGACCCAAACGAAGGCGGGAATCATCGCGGGGTCGGTCAATCTGGAAATAAAATATGGCAGCCCTTCCGTAAAGGGCCGTAAAATATGGGGCGACCTGGTGCCTTATGGCGAAGTATGGCGTACGGGGGCCAACGAAGCTACTACGTTTGAAGTGAGCCGCGATGTGCTGGTGAACGGGATGCGCCTTCCGAAAGGCAAGTACGCACTGTTCACTATACCTGCTGAAAAGTCCTGGACGCTGGTTTTTAACAAGGAGTCCAACCAGTGGGGAGCGTACAACTACAAAGAGTCTATGGATGCCCTGCGCGTAAACACCACGCCCAAGAAAGCCAAGGCCTTCAGCGAGCGCCTCGAATTTGTAATCACCCCAAAGGGAAAGGTTTTCCTGAACTGGGAGAACCTGACGATACCCTTTGTAGTCAAGCCGCTGTAAAGCAATACGGACTACGGGGTAACAACACCCCTCGCAACAAGGCTGATTTTTAACGCGCATCCGAAATACATCTCCACTTTGCAGAAATGTATTTCGGATGCGCGTTAAAAAAATGACGCTCATCGCCGGCGGCAGTCAAAATTCTGTATAATCCGGCATACCTTTGCCGACAACAAACACTCACCAAGCTCATCATGAAACATGTAATCCCGGCATCGTGGATGGTATGTATGCTCCTGGGCATATCCTCCTGCAAGCCAAAGGAAGATCCTATGTTAAAATTACTCCAGGGCCGTTGGGAAATCCGGGAAGCGTATCGTTCCGAGCAGCCTACGACCTCTCTTGCGGGGTTGTACTTCGAATTCGGCGCGGAGGGGAAGTTGCGCACCAACCTGCCTGTTTCGGAAACCCCGGAGCCCGCGACCTATTCTCTTTCAGATGGCACCATCCGTCAGGTTCAGGGGGAGCAAGAAATCGACTACCAAATCGAGGCCTTGAACGATACGGCTTTAGTGCTGAACACGAACCTCCAAAATTTCCCATTCCGCTTTGTACTGGCTAAGTCAGCGGACCAATAGGTCTCTTTGTGTGGGAGGGCAATCCTGAAAGGGGGAATCCGGCGCACGTCAACTCTATCCGATGCAGTATCTTGCGTATTTGAACAAGTATTTTTTGCAGTACAAAAGACTGGCACTTTTAGGGGTGCTGTTCGTTTTTTTGTCTAACTACTTCCGGGTACTACAGCCCCAGGCTATCCGAGAGGCCCTGGATCTGGTGGTGGACAACCTGCAGATGTACCGACTCTTCAAGGGGAGTGGCTTACAGCGCGCTTTCTTTTCGATGTTGGGCGGCCAGTTGCTGTATTTCGGCATCCTGGTCTTGTTGTTGGCCTTGGTCATGGGCTGGTTCATGTACTACACCCGTCAGACCATCATTGTCATGTCGCGCTTGATCGAATACGACCTGCGCAAGGAGATGTACCTGCATTACCAGGCTTTGGACATGGCATTTTACAAGCGCAACAATACCGGCGACCTCATGGCGAGGGTGTCGGAAGATGTAGGTAAGGTGCGGATGTACCTGGGGCCCGCCGTACTGTATGGGGTAAACCTGGTGTCGCTGTTCATTTTGGTGATTTACGCCATGTTCGCTGTGAACATCAAGTTGACGCTCTACGCACTGCTTCCTTTGCCCCTGTTGTCGGTGTCCATCTACTATGTGAGCAACCTGATCAACACCCGCAGCGAGAAGATTCAGCAGCAGTTGGCGAGGCTGAACAGCATTGCGCAGGAGGTGTATTCGGGTATCCGCGTGGTGAAGGCCTACGTGCAGGAAGCCCCTATGGCGCGTTTTTTCAGCCTTGAGACGGAAAAATTCCGGGAGATGTCGCTGAGCCTGGCGACCGTGAACGCCTTCTTTTTTCCTTTGATGCTTCTGTTAGTGGGAGCCAGTACCTTGTTGGCGGTATATGTCGGAGGTATTTTGGTCGTGAAAGGGGAAGTGAGCGCGGGCAATATCGCGGAGTTTGTGATCTATGTCAATATGCTGACCTGGCCGGTCACCTCTATCGGCTGGATCGCTTCTATCGTACAGCAAGCCGCTGCTTCGCAAAAGCGGATCAACGAATTTATGGAGACGCGTCCGTCTATACAGAACACAGGAGCCCATCGGGAGGCCATCCAGGGCTCCATTCGTTTCCGGGGAGTATCCTTCACCTATCCGGACACGGGTATTCAGGCGTTGAAAGAAGTGGATTTCGAGTTGAAGCCCGGACAAAAGATGGCTATAATAGGTCGAACCGGTTCCGGTAAGAGCACGGTGGCCGAGTTGATTGCCCGTTTGTACGATGTCCGTTCCGGATGTATTGAAGTAGATGGGGTGGACATTCGGGAATGGGACCTATCCGTCCTGCGCAACAGGCTGGGCTATGTGCCACAGGACGTCTTTCTATTTTCCGACACCGTTGCCGCTAATATCGCCTTCGGGGCTCCGGGCGCGGAAAGAGCGGATATCGAGCGATTTGCAGGATATGCCTCCATCCATGAGGAACTGAGCGCACTGCCCAACGGCTACGATACCGTGGTAGGGGAGCGGGGCGTAACCCTTTCCGGCGGGCAAAAACAGCGGATTGCGATCGCCCGGGCGCTAATCAAGCAGCCGGATATACTCATGCTCGACGATTGCTTGTCGGCGGTGGATACCAACACGGAAAAACAAATCCTGCGCTACTTTAACGAAGCCTTACAGAACAAAACCGCGCTGATCATCACCCACCGGATTTACTCATTGATCCAGTTTGACAAAATCATCGTGTTAGACCACGGCCGCATCGTTGAGGAAGGTACGCATGAAGAACTCATCGCAAATAAGGGGTATTACGCAGACCTTTTCGAGCGCCAGAGCACCGAGGAAGTGGAAAGTGAATAAAACGCAATCTGTACCTTACTTTTTTTCATCCCCCTTTGATTTTTTGCCCAATTCCTTACTTTTGTAGAAGGGATGCGGCAGACCTGCAGAAGGTCCCCCACCCGTGAAAATAAACTTGTCGCGCGGGGTCAGCGAGTAGGGAAAACAGGGCCTTTTAGACCCCTCGATAATCCCCCGCACAACAAGTCTGATAATCCTTTTTTGCCCGTATTACTTAAAATAGTTCTTACAGTGGACAACGAGCGGAATCAAAGAAAGAATGACAGCGTTTTCTCCCGAAAAATGCGTGCGGGAAAAAAAAGAACTTACTTTTTCGATGTGCGGCGTACGCGGGGAGACGACTACTACCTGACCCTCACCGAGAGCACCCGCCGGTTCGAAGGGGACGGCGGCTATGAGCGCCACAAGATACTTCTGTACAAAGAAGACTTCAACCGCTTCCTGGAAGCCCTTGAGGAAACCATAGACTACATCAAGACCGAACTCATGCCGGATTACGATTACGATGAGTTTGCACGCCGCCACGAAGAGGAAGAAGAATACTACGACGGTGAGCATCGGGAGCAGCGCCCGCCATACCGCGATCAGACCGAGCGGGGAAGGCAGGAGGGCCTGCCTTCTGAAGACGATATGACCTGGTAGCGCTCCTCGCGGGTTTCTTTCGGCAAGTCTTTCAGACTTGTTGCGCGGGGTCAGCGAGGAGGGCTAATACGACCCGAAGTAGCGGCGCAGGAACCACTCTGTCGCCAACAATGCGAGCAGTACGCCGAAAATCCATCGCAGATGGATGAGAGAGCGGGTTCGGGTCGTCTCGTACACGATTGGTTTGGCCGTTGCGGACTGTCGGATCAGCTCGGGCAGTTGCTGTATATCCCCGGGGGCGAGCCGCTTGCCGCCGGATTGTTCGCTGAGCAGGGAGAGAAGGCTGTGATCGGCCTGTGTATCAAAGAGTTCCAACTGGACCGGCTGTACGCTGAACTGACCTTCGGAGCTGAGCGCCACCCCATTGAGGTTTACGGAGGCGGTGTAGCGATAGTTTCCCACGGGGAATATGCCGGCATTCAGGGCGTAGGCGCGGTCTTTTTTATTCATCGTAAAGGAGAACTCCTTTCGGTTTGCATTGGTGATGACGAGCCGCACATCGGGTTCGTTGATTCGTTCGAAGCTATTGTTGTACAGTTCGGCGTCGAAAAGCACGGGTTCGTTTTCGTCAAAGATATTTTTGGCTGCGATGGCCCGGAACTTGCGCTTATCTTCTTTTACGCTGAGGTACTGGACGATTTTGCTCATCAGCTCATCGAAGAAGAGGTGGTTTTCATCCTGCAGGAAGTTAAACAAGCGCCAGCGCCACAGGCCTTCGGCGGTGATGAGGCCGGTCCGGGTGCCCTCTCCTTCCCCGAAGGCGAGCAGCGGGTAGTTGGTATCTATTTTCCGGATGCGTTGAAACAGGAGGGTCTGCGCCTGGGCTCCGGCGCGAAAATCGCCGAAGGGGGCCGACATGGGCGGGTAGTTAGGCAGTTCGTTTCGCAATTTTTCATCGAGCAGGAACAGGTTGAAAGTGGGGGATATCTTGGCCTGCACCTCGTTGACGCTGCGGGCATCGGCCTGGAAGGCGACGAGGTTTTGCACCTGGTTGAGTCGGTTGAAATCGGTTTGTAGTCCCCCGATGAACCAGCGCGGGATGCGGTTTTTGTTTAGTACACTGAGGAGAGTGCCCAGGTCGTGGCTTCGGGAGGGCAGTTGATGCAGGATGACGAGGTCGTATTGGGCGATGTTGCCGTTGAAATCGCCGATGAAGGCGGTTTCGACCTGGTAGTTTTTGTTGCCGGATATGCTTTGTTTAAGAGCGCTGATATCCGGGTGGGGGGAATGGGCCAGGATGAGGATTTTCTGGCGTGCGTCGAGTACATCTACGAAAATCTCCTGAACGTTGTTTTGAAAGGAGGCCTCCCCTGGGATGCGCCCCAGGACGAGCCGGAAGCGCTGCACGCCGGGTTTATCGGCATCCAGAATGATTTCCTGGGTCTTAAAGAACTCTTTCTGGTTGACGGGCAGGGAGAGCTGTTGTATCAAGCGGGTGGCGTCTCCGTCCACCTTATAGACCGACAGGCTGGTCGTGCTTCCGGCACAATTGTTGGCGCTGATATCGGCCTGGATGCTGAACTGGTCGCCAAGGTAGGCGATTTGGTTGTAGAAAACGCGCTTCAGCACGAGATCTTTCCGTTGTATCGTATCGCCCAGGGCCAGGGTGAAAATGGGTGCATTGATTTTGTTGCGGGCGTACAGAGGGTTGGTGCCTGCATTGAAAATGCCGTCGCTGGCCAACAGCACGGCCCCCAGGGCTTCCCCGCTATACACATCGCCTATAGTGCGCAACGCCTCCGAGAGGTTGCTGGATTTATCCTTTAAGGTGGTATCCAATACGCCTTCGCGCACAGAAGCGCCAAAAGAGTATTCATGTACTTCAAAGTCGTCGGCCAGTTCCTGTTTCAAGGCTTCGAGCTGGTTGAAATAGGCCTCGCGTTCGGTCGCGGACATAGAGGCACGGACCGACTCGGAGACGTCCTGGGCCAGGGCTATGATGGGCTTGCGCACTTCGCGTTGCCGGAAGCGCAGCACCGGGCTGAGCAGTAGGAATGCAATCAGCGACACCGCTGTGAACCGGAGCAGGGCCAATAAACCCTGAAGCCATTTGCCTTGTTCTTTGAACTGTGTATCCCGGTAGTACAGGATTCCGGTCACAACTGCCCCTGCCAGGAGACAGAGCCCCACATACCAAATCGGATATCCCAAGGTCATTTGCATGATAATATCGTTCTTTTATTCGCACTGCAAAGTAAGTACAAAGCGTAAAACAATATAACTTTGGCATAGGTTATACATGACGTCAAAAGGTTTTGTGCCAAAACGGTTTTTCGTTCAGGGCTCATCGCGGTTCGACAGGCTTGTTGCCAGGGCACAGGGCGGGTGAAAAAAGGTCTTTTCGGCCCTTTCGAAGCAAGTCTGGCGGGTAGTTTTGTACAAAACCTTTTGGAGTCTGTTATAGTAGAAATGGCGAAAGCCCTAAACCATCCCTGCATGAAGCGACGTTCAGTTCTCTTTTTCTTTTTATTGTCCATGGTGTTCGCCATGCCTCTCAGAGCCGCATACCTGTTGCTGCCTATGGATCCGGAAACGCAGCACAACCATTTGAAGGCCTATGGGATAGCGTATTGGGTTCTGCAAAATGGCGAAGAAGCGTGGTGGTTGCTCAATTATCGCGGGGGTAGTTTTGCCTTTCGCCACAACAAAATATTTGAAAAAGAATGCCTGACCCGCGGGGTGAACTTCGAAATCATCGCAGACGGGCAGTTCAACCAAATACTCGAGGAAATTGCCGATCCGGAGGCGAACATGGACGCGATGCGGCTGGAAAAAGCGCCTAAAATTGCCGTCTATACACCCGATTTCAACGAAAAAGGCGAGCGCATACAGCCTTGGGACGATGCGGTGACGCTGGTGCTCACCTACGCCGAAATCCCCTACGATGTCATCTACGACCGGGAAATCGTGGGGGATAAACTCGCACTATACGATTGGCTGCACCTGCACCACGAGGATTTTACCGGGCAGTACGGGCGCTTTTACCGATCTTACAACGGCTTTCCCTGGTATCGCGAGAACCAGCGCCGCATGGAAGCACTCGCCTCCGACCTCGGTTTTGCCAAAGTGTCGCAGCTGAAACTTGCCGTGGTCAAAAAAATCAAGGAGTACGTAGTGGGGGGTGGATTCATGTTTGCCATGTGCTCGGCGACGGATAGCTACGACATCGCCTTATCGGCGGAAGGGGTGGATATTTGCGCGGAAATGTTCGACGGCGATGCCGCCGACCCTGCGGCGCAATCCAAGCTGGACTTTGGACGCACCTTCGCGTTCCGGGATTTTTTCCTTTCCCGCAACCCTATGGAGTATGAGTTTTCGAGCATTGACGTAGGCCAGGACCGCCCGATAGCACCCGAGCAGGATTATTTCACCCTGTTCGACTTTTCTGCCAAGTGGGACCCGGTGCCTACTATGCTCACCCAAAACCACACCCGCACGGTAAAAGGATTCATGGGCCAGACGACGGCCTTTCGAAAGCAGTTCATCAAACCCAATGTGCTGTTGTTGGGCGAGAATAAGCCCGCCGGAGAAGCGCGCTATATCCACGGCGCTTTTGGCAAAGGCTTCTGGACTTTCTACGGGGGGCACGACCCGGAGGATTACCGCCACTATGTCAACGATCCCGAAACGGACCTTTCGCTGCACCCCAGTTCACCGGGCTATCGCCTCATCCTGAACAACATCCTGTTCCCCGCTGCCAAGAAAAAGGAGAGAAAGACCTGAGGCGTGCCGGCTGGGATATCGTTCTAGTATAAGCCATCAATTTCTGATTTATGTTTCGCAGTCTATCGTTCAAACTGATCGTTCCCTTGCTGCTGATTGCCCTGGGCTTCCTAGCCGGCGTGGCCTGGAAAGCTAAAGATAGCAGCGGTACGGAGGCAGCGCTCATCGCCGAGAAGGGGCCTGTGCGCACCCCTGCGCCGCGGGGGGACCTCAACCCTTCGGAGCAGGCGACCATACAGCTTTTTGAGGACGCTGCGCCCTCCGTTTGCTTTATCACGACGAGCAGCTTTCGGGAAGACTTCTGGAGCCGCAATGTCCTGGAAATCCCAAGGGGGTCGGGTTCCGGGTTCATCTGGGACCGAAAGGGCCATATCGTCACGAATTACCACGTCATTGAAGGGGCGGACCGGGCCACGGTCACCCTCGCGGATCGCAGTGCCCTCGAAGCGGAGTTGGTGGGTGCTGCACCGGAAAAAGACCTGGCGGTGTTGCGCATAAAAATCGCTCCCGATAAACTGGCTCCCATCCCCATCGGTTCGTCCGAAGACCTGCGGGTTGGGCAGGCGGTCTATGCCATCGGGAATCCATTTGGCCTGGACCAGACGCTGACCACCGGGATCGTCAGTGCGCTCGGCCGGGAGATTGAGTCTTCCAGTGGCATCCCGATAAAGGAAGTCATCCAGACCGATGCGGCGATCAACCCCGGCAATTCCGGGGGGCCACTCCTCGTTTCGGGGAGCCGACTGATTGGGGTCAATACGGCTATCTACAGCCCGTCCGGTGCCTCTGCCGGGATTGGCTTCTCTATTCCGGTGGATGTGGTCCGCTGGGTAGTGCCTGAATTGATTGAGTTTGGCAAGATAAAGCGACCCTCCCTGGGGGTAGAACTGGCGAGCCCGAGCATCATCAGCCGCTACCAGTTGGAAGGGCCTCTGGTGATTACCGTGGAACCGGGCAGCAATGCGGAAAAATCGGGTATGCGCCCTACCTTGCGCGACCGATTCGGACGGATTCGCCTGGGGGATATCATCGTAGCCCTGAACAACGACCCCATCAAGACGAATGGAGACCTCATCCTCGCCCTGGAAAAGTACCAGCCCGGCCAGCGCGTGAGCATCGTAGTACTCCGCAATGAGGAAAAAGTAAAGTTGGATATCGTTCTCGAAGAATCGAAATAAGCCGTACGGGGAACCCCTAATGTGCTGCCGACGCAGCCCCGCAGAGTGACTTTGTCAAAAAAATGCGTCAAAAGGGTAGTTCGAAAAGATACAGGGTTGCCGATCAGGTTCCTGAAAGATAAATATGGGTTTTAGGTGTTTTGTAGGAGAGGCTGTTATGGCTTCTCCTTTTTTTATCTCATCAAGGTTACATCCCCTTTCAAGACTACTTCCCTGCCGCTCGGGGTTATGATGACGGCGACGTACACGTACACCCCCGTTTGGGGCTCCTGTCCGAACAGGCGTCCGTCCCAGCCCTGTGCAGGATCGTTGGCGTAAACGTCATCCTTGCTGAAAACCAGGGCTCCTGAGCGGTCAAATACGCGGAAGCTCTTCACTTTGCTGAATTCCGCGCGGGTATGGATAAAAAAGAAATCATTTTGGCCATCTCCGTTGGGGGAAAAGGCGTTGGGGATGAACACGGGCAAGTCTTGTATGACAGTGACCCGTATAAAGTCGGACGCGGTGCACAAGTTGTCGGCTACTACGCGGACTTCGTACGTGGTGGAATGCAGGGGGCGCACTATTTCGACCGCCTCGTTTTTTCCGGAAAGTCCTTCTACCCCTATCCATTGGAAGCTAAGAGACTGATTGGCAGGGAATACTAATGCTTCCAGCCGAGCCGAATCACCTTCCTTAACGCTGAGGTCTGGTCCCAGGTCCACGCTGATGCGCACGGGATGGGGGACTTCGACCGGGACATTTAGTTCACAATCCTCTGCATCTCTGACCTGGAGGGAGTAGGTTCCG
This sequence comes from uncultured Haliscomenobacter sp., assembly GCA_964607915.1. Lineage (GTDB taxonomy): Bacteria > Bacteroidota > Bacteroidia > Chitinophagales > Saprospiraceae > JADJPL01. The sequence continues at coordinate 15,382 of CAZSMU010000002.1, read as the reverse complement.
GGGCTGAGTTGCCGGAAGACGCGGTTGGAATCAGGCAAGGCGTTGTTGAGGGAAAAACGGTAGGGAGCTTTGCCTCCATAGGTTCCCAGGATAGCGATTGCGCCGGGCCGGTTTGGGCTGCAGCCGGGTGCCGTAACCGAAAAGGCGACCGAGTCCACGCGGTTGGAATCGGCGACGACGCGCAGGCTGTCGGTAGCGGAGCAACCATTTTCCAAATCATCTACGACGAGATAATACCAGGCGGCAGTACTTGCCTCTGTGCGGGCGCTGTTTGTAGCGCCTGTGAAAGTACCCTGGCGGGTGGACCAGGAGAAGGCGAGTTGTCGGCTGCCGCGGGTGGCGCCTGCATCGAGGCGTACTTTTCTCGTATTGCAGTCCAGGGCTTCGACCGGGGCAAAAACGATAGCGGGCGGCTTTTGGTTTTCGCGAACCTGGGTGAACCCCTGTGCGGTACAACCATTTTTGAGGTTGGTGATGGTCACGCGGTATTGTCCGGGTTTGGTCACGGGTACGGGTGGGCCGTTAGAAATCAGGGCTACTCCGTCCGGGTCTTCCCAGGCGATGCGTACCTTAGCGTCGTTGCTGCCCAGTTGTACGGCGAGTTCGGCTTGGGGCCGGGCGCAAGTCAGTACATCAGCAGGGGTGATTTGGAAGATCGGAGGGGACTGGTCGGCTTCAACGGTGATTTCGAGGGAATCGGAACAACCGTTGTAAGCGTCCTGTACCACGAGCAAATAGGTGCCGGGGAGGCTGGCCAGTATCGCGTTGGGCTGGTCGGTAGGCGTAAAACCGCCGTTGCTCAGGTTGCGCCAGTAGAAGAGCAGTTCGGCTCCTGTTCCGGACACAGAAGGGGAGGCATTGATGGTGATCGTATCGTACTGGCAGGTCAACAGATAGGTAGGGGCCGGTTGGTCAAGTTCTGCTTTTGGGAAGATAATTTGATTCTGCACCCGAACGGAGTCTGTGCTGGAACAGCCATTGCTGCGGTCGCGCACGGTGAGGATATAGAGCCCTTCCCGGTTCACCAGCGCATTGAGTTTGCTGGCATCCGCCACAATCCGGCCATCGGGGGTAGTCCAGGAGGATTCAAAGCCCCATGCGGGCAGGTTGGTGGTGGCCGGCAGGCGCAGGGAAGGGTTGGCGCAGGTGAGGATGGTGTCCGGGCCTGCATTGACTTTGGGAAAGCGCGTATCCGGGACTACGCGCACGGTATCGCTGGTAGAGCAGAAATTTTGCAGGTCTTGTACCGTCAGGGTATATAGTCCCGGGCCGGATACGATGGGGGTTAGGGTATTCTCGCCCGACAGCACCAACCCGCTGGTGGCGGTCCAGGCGGTAGTGAATCTTCCGTTGGGGAGCCCCGTGGTACCGTTGAGTTGAATTTCCGTTTGGTTGCAGCGGAATATCTCTGTTTTACCGGCTTCTACCAGTGGGGGGGCGATATCCTGTGTGACCTGTATCTGTTTGGAATTGCTGCAGCCAGTCTCGATATTGGTGAGTTCGAAGGTATATACTCCTGAAGTGCGCGCGTTAAAGAAGAGTTGGTTTTCGCACTGTCCCAGGGGGCTGCACCAGCGGTAGCTATAGGTTGGATTGTCTGGTAGGGGGGCATTTAACAATGCGAGGGTATCCCGACAGTTCAGCACTTCTTCGCGGATGAAGGGGATATCGGGTTTTTCCAGTGCTGCGGTCACGAGGACAGAATCCTTTGAGGTACATCCGTTTTCTACATCTGTGACGATGAGTCGGTAGAGGCCGGCTGCATCCACTTGTGGGGTGAGGGAATTGGGGTCTGCCGCAATGCGTCCTCCCTGTGTGGTTTCCCAGGCAAAAGAGAAGCGGGCACCGGTGGAGGATGCGCCTGCATTCAGGCGTGCGCTGGGGGCTTTACAAGTGAGCATGCGTTCGAAGCCTGCTTCTGCGATTGGCCGGACGGTATCCAGGGCTACTACCGCGCTGTCTATTGCTGAGCAGCCGTTGCGCAGGGAGCGGGCCATGAGGCGCCAGGTAGTGGGGCGCAGCACCAGCACACTGGGTGCGGTACCGCCCGTGACGGGTAGCCCGTCAGAGGCACTCCACTGATAGGTGAACCCCACGGTGGGGGCGTTGCTGTTGCCTAACCGCAGCACTTTGCGGGTGCAGGTCAGCGATTGGTCTGGTCCGGCGTCCACCGGAGGGGGTAGGGTATCGGATACGACTTTGAAAAAAGCGGTGTCCCGGCAGCCGTTGCCTAGGTTTCGTCCGATGAGGACAAAGTCTCCCGGGCGGTTTATCAGAAGGATGGCACTGGTATCCTTGGAGGAGGGGGGCTGTGAGCGCTCCGACCACTGATAGCCCACGCGGGCCGGGGTGCGGTTGATTGCCAGGAGGGTCGTGTTCTTTCGGCTGCACGTGAGGGTGTCTATACCCGTGATCTCGATATCGGGCGGGGTCAGGTCGGACAATACGGTGACGGCAGTCTGGGCGGCACAGAACAGGTCCTGTACGCTTTGGAATACCCGGAGTTGGTAGCGTCCGGGCGTTCGGACGCGGAGGGTGGAGTCTTGTCCGAGGAGGGCACCGTCGGGGCCGGTCCAGCGGAAGTTGATATTGCCGGCGGGTCCGGAGTCAGCGCCGTTGAGCACGACTTCTTGTCGGTCGCAGGTGATTGCTTCCGGGGGGCGTATGGCCACCTGTGGGTTCAGCACGACGAGGGACAGCAGAATGAGGCTGTCGCAACCGACGGGGGCGGGTACGCGCACGCGGTACTCCCCGGCGGCCCGGAAGACCTTGCCGCCGAGGTTGAACCCTGCTCCCTGGCAGATGTACTTCGTCATAGAGCGCGTGGGCGTAGGGACTACGGACAAGTCTATGGTTAGGATAGAATCGCAGCCATTGTGGGCGGGGATGGTATCGGTGTACGTGCCGGGGAGTCGGTACACCCGCTTGCCTACTGCGAGGGAGTCTTCGTCGCAGATGGTGATTTGGACCCGGCTGATTTTGGGCGTTCGAAAGCTGAGGGCCACCTGCACGATGCTGTCGCAACCCGAAGCGGTGCTGAAGCGGACATCGTAGATACCGGGGGTGGAAAAAGCCCGGTTTCCGATGCGGTATAGATCGCGCGGGCAGATGCTGTCCCGCACGAAGAGCGTGTCGGGTACGGGTAGGATGGTCGCCCGGAAGCACTGGGCGCTCAGGTTGCCGCAGAAAGGCGGATCAGGGGCATTGAGGGAGTCCCGCAAGGGGCCTAGCCGAAGTTTGCTGCCCGGCGGGGGGAGCAAGCTGCTGTCGGCGAGGCTGTACGATAAGCCACAGACCTCGTAGGTCCCGGCAGGATAGGTGCGCAGGTCAGGGGATTTGCTGTAGGCGAAGAGCGTGGAATCCCGGCCTATGGCCCAGGTGTAGCCATAGTACGCAGAGTCCGGTCGCGTACGGTCGTAGCGGGGCGTACGGGCGCTCAAATCCAGGGAGGAATCCCCGGCACAGGCGCTCAGGGTATCGCCCTCTATGGAACCCGCATCGGCAAAGCAGCAGTGGCGGCCGGTCTCGTCGCAAAAGACAAGCTCGACGTCGCGCAAAAAGCCCTGGATGGTTCTCGGTGCAAAAAGGGAAGTGAGCGTCTTCAAGGTCAGGGTCCATTTGCCGTTGACCGCACCGGAGTCGAGGTCTTCCAGGCATCCCTGGAAAGGGTAGTAGTACCCTTTGTAAAAACCTTTGGATTCGGCGTTAAAGACATTGGCGATATTGTTCCACACCGGCTGAAAGCCCGGGTCGGGCGCTGCATCGTTGGCACAGGGGACGAAGCGGACATTGAAGTTAGCCCCTATGGGAAAAGCTTTTGTACCGGGCACATTAGGGCCTATCAGTTGGACGGTTTCGCCGGCGGGGGAGCTTAGCCATACCTCGAAGTCGAAGATGGCGGAATGTACAAAGTTCATGCGCAGCTCGCACAGCCCCTGGGTGGGCGAAGCAAGGCTATTGTTTGCTACCCCGTACACCTCAAAGGTCAGCGATGCGGAATCCGTAGCCCTTATCGGCAGCGGGAATGCCGGTGCGCATTGCTGGGCGTTTAGCAAGGCCGGGAGGAGAAGGCCGAGTATGCCAAAAATAAATCGGTTTAACACATTCCAGATTTTCACTAAGCAAACGTTCTATTTCTTTTTTTTGTACATATAAAGATGGCGCAAGCGGAAAAAACCCGTCATCTTTGAGCAAGACTTGTGGCAAGGGGAGCAGTGAAGGGTCAAAAAAAGAGCCTCTTTGAATCCTCAATCGTCCCCCTGCCACAAGGCCACTTTAAAAACACGAAGTATGAAGCACAGGTTTTGGACATTAGGGGCGCTTTTTCTTTTGACGGTCGGTTTCCCCCGCCCTTCTTTTGCGCAGCAGGCCCGGGAATCAGCTGATTTCATGGACCGCGTTTGGTGGGGTGGCGGTTTTGCTCTGGGGTTCTCAGCGGTGAACCAGGTGACGAGTATCCAGTTGGGGGTCAGCCCTATGGTGGGGTACAAGATTACAAATGGCTTTTCGGTGGGGCCTCGGGTCAGTTTGTTGGCTTCCTATTTCAGTTCGCGCTTCGGGGTAGTGCGCAGCAACAAAATCGCGCCCACCTATGCGGGTGGGGTGTTTGCGCGGCAGAAGCTCTTCCGCGATATTTTTGCGCACACGGAATACGAGCTCGAGAACAGGGCCTACGTGACCCCCGACGGGAGCCAGTTGCTGGTGAGCCGCAATACGAACCACAACTACTACATTGGTGCGGGGTATAATGCCGGGGGTGCCGAGTTTTTGATTCTGTATAATCTGAGCCAGGGCCAATATTTCAACGTATCGCCCTATGTGTTCCGATTCGGCTTTACCCGCAATTTCTAGGGTCTCTATGGAACTTCATCCCGCCGAACCGATTGCCTGTTATGTGGAGGTGCTGCTACCCCTGGCATTGGCGCAGCCCTATACCTATGGCGTACCGGAATCTATGGCACCCCTCGTGCAGGTAGGCGTACGGGTGGAAGTACAGTTTGGAAAAAAAAAGCACTATACCGGACTTGTGACTGCGGTGCACCGGCAGGAGCCGGCGGGCCAGGTCATCAAACCCATCATTGGCGTCTCCGATGAACACCCCATCGTATATCCCGCGCAGTTGAAGTTTTGGGAGTGGTTGTCGCAATACTATTGTTGCAGCCTGGGCGAAGTGATGAACGCTGCCCTCCCCGCGCATTTCCGCCTGGTGAGCGATACCTTGCTCGCCCTGGGGCCCGCGTACACGCAAGACTGCACCGATCTCGACGACAAAGAGTACCTGGTGGCAGAGGCGCTCAGTATACAGAACACGCTCAGCGTCAAACAAGTACAGGATATTTTACAGCAGCGATCGGTCTGGCCGGTACTCAAGCGCCTGTTGGGGCGAGGGGTTATTGTCGTTGAAGAAGATTTGAAAGAAAAATACCGTCCCCGTACTATGGCGTGCCTGCGCTTGTGTAGCCCCTTCGCCGAACGACCTGCCGAGCTCAAGGAAGCCTTTGAACGCTTGCGCAAATCTGAACGGCAGACAGAAGCGCTGCTGGCATTCATCCAGCTTTCCATGCAGTTCCCGCACGTGCGCCGGGAAGATTTGTACAAGACCGTAAAAACAGACAGCACTGTCCTGAACGCGCTCTTTCGAAAAGGTATTCTGGAGCCTTACGAACTGGAGGTGAGCCGTCTGGGGGATTATGGGGAGGGGTCGGAAACCCTGCCCGAGCTGTCGGCGGCACAGGAGAAGGCCTTAGGCGAGATCATGGAGTGCTTTGTGTCCAAAGACGTCGTATTGCTGCACGGGGTTACGGGCAGCGGTAAGACCCGGATATACATTGAATTGATTCGCCGGGCTATACAGCGGGGGGAGCAGGTGTTGTACCTGTTGCCTGAAATTGCACTCAGTGCTCAGGTAGTTGGCCGCTTGCGCCGCATTTTCGGCAACCAGGTAGCGGTGTACCACTCCCGGCTAAACAACAATGAACGGGTGGAAGTGTGGCAAAAAACGCTTCAAGGCCAGCCGCTGTTGCTGGGGGCTCGCTCGGCTTTATTCCTGCCTTTCCAAAACCTGAAATGGGTGATTGTGGACGAAGAACACGACCCCTCCTACAAACAGCACGAGCCTAACCCGCGCTACCAGGGGCGGGATTCGGCGGTCTTTTTAGGGCATTTAGCGGGCGCAAAAATATTGTTGGGCACGGCGACGCCTTCCGTGGAAACCTACCACAACGTAAAGACAAAAAAATACGGGGCAGTAGCCTTGTCGGAGCGCTTCGGCGGTGCCCGGATGCCGGAAATGCATGTGGTGGACCTCAAGCAGGCGATTCGCGAGCAGCGCATGCACAGCCATTTTTCTGCCGAGCTCCTCGACGCACTGCGCGAAACGCTGGCGAAAGGGGAGCAGGCTATCCTTTTCCAGAACCGGCGTGGATTTTCACCGGTGTACCGCTGCGACCAATGCGCCTGGTACGCCTGTTGCGCGCATTGCGACGTGAGCCTTACATACCACAAGAGCAGCCACCAGCTTCGTTGTCACTATTGCAACTACCGGGCTCCATTGCTGTCGGCTTGCCCTTCCTGCGGCAGTGCCAAGCTATCGCTGCAGGGCTTTGGCACCGAGAAGATCGAGGATGAACTGAAAATATACCTTCCGGATGCCAGTATTGTCCGAATGGACTACGATACGGTCAAGGGGCGGCATTCGCATGCGCAGATCATCCAGGATTTTGAGGAGGGGCGGGTACAAGTGCTGGTCGGCACACAGATGGTGACCAAAGGACTCGATTTCGAACGCGTAGGCCTGGTGGGTATCCTCAGCGCCGACCAACTGTTGCAGTTTCCGGATTTTCGCTCTGCCGAGCGCGCTTTCCAGTTGATGATACAGGTGGGAGGCCGGGCCGGCCGGAAGTTGCACCCTGGGCGGGTATTGATACAGACGTACAACAGCGCGCATCCGGTGCTCCGAGAAGTGCTGGGGCACGATTTTACCGGTTTTTTCAAGCGCGAGCTGCAGGAGCGGCAGTATTTTCACTATCCGCCCTACCATCGGTTGATCCGCGTCGAGTTGAGGCATGTAAAGCCGGAAAAAGTAAACAAAGCAGCGATGGCCCTGGCGGAACGGCTGGCTCCACACCTTGGGGATCAGCTGTGCGGCCCCTCCATGCCCGGTGTAGGGCGGGTGCGCGGACAGTTCATTTTGGAATTTTTGATAAAGATAGAGCGCAGCGCAACGGGGGTTGGGCGTATTAAAACCCTGTTGCGGGAAAGCATTGAGCAGGTACAGGGTATGGAGGGGCTTTCCGGTCTCAGGGCGACGCTCGACGTAGATCCGTCGTAAAGAAGGCCTTTGCTGAGAAATCGAGGGGCGAGTGCTCTTCCTTCTCGCTGACCCTTCCCCAGCGGGCATCCACGGGCGTTACAGGATTTCCAGGCCTGCTTTGCGATAGGGGACCAGTACTTCGTGTTCCGGGCTCAGTTCGGTGATGAGATAGTCAATCTGGTTGACGCCGCAGACTTTGATTTTTTGGACCGAATTCAGTTTTTCGGCAATAGAGAGCGCCACCACTTTGCGGGAAACGCGGATCATGGTTTTTTTGAGGGTGGCCACTTCCCAGTCGTTTTCCGTCAAACCTTCGGCGACATCTATACCATTGACGCCTATGAGGCAGATATCCGGGATGAAATCGTTCAGGTTTTGTACGACTTCCCCACCGACGCTCACCTGGGCCGTTTTGGAGAGCTGTCCGCCGATGAAGATCGTTTCGCTGGAGGGGTGTTCGATGAGTTGCATGGCGGTGGTGAGGCTTACGGTCAGAAAGGTGACTTTCAGGTCAGGGGGGAGGATGCGCGCCAGTTCGAGATTGGTAGAGCCGCCGCTGATGAGCACGAGCATGCCGTCGCGCAGCAGGCTGATGGCTTTGCGGGCGATGATGGTTTTCTCCTGGTAGGCATAGATATCGTGTTCCTTGTAGGAATAGACCTGATAGGAGCGCGAGAGGGCTCCGCCGCGCACTTTGATAAGGCGGCCGGCATCGGATAGTTCCTGGATATCGCGTCGCACCGTATCTTCCGAGACGGAGAGCTTCTGACTCAGGTCGGAGAGGATGACTTTATTGTGGATATTTACTTCCCGCAAGATGAGGGCTTGGCGCTCTTTTTTCAGCATGGCAAGGCGTATTGAACAGGCCAAAATAGAAAATATTGGGTTAAAAAAGAAAAAGAGGGGCAGGGACTGTAAAATCCCTACCCCTCTTTTTCTTTTTTGGACTTGTGGCGAGGGGTCGTCGAGGAGGGAAAAAGGGCCTTTTTGACGCCTCGTGGATTCCTTTGCAACAAGTCTTTTACCCCTTACCCTGCCGGGTCGGCGGGTGTGCTCGGGTTGTTATCCCGTTCGTTGTTCGGATAGGGGTAGTAGTTGCGGTTGCGTTCGGCACCCGTCTGGCCTGGGCCCGGGCGGTTGAAGCGGCGGCTATCTTCCAGTTTAAGGCCGGACATATAGAGCTCGATGGCGCGGTTGCGGTAGATTTCCTTGAGCAGGTCGGCCTGGGTCTGGGGGCCGCTGTATGCGGGCAGTCCGGCACCGCAGCCATAGAGATCGGTGGCTGGTGTTTTGGTCAGCACTTTGTCGAGCTCAGCTTTTGCTTCGGCGAGTTGGTTTTTGCGGGCGAACGCTTCTGCCCTGAGGAGCAGGATTTCGCCGGGCGTATAGACCGGGATAGCGGCGGAGTTGCTGCTGAAATAGCCTTTTCCGCGGAAGATATTGCCGGAGCCGGGCGTTTTGCTGGTGAGGTAGAACAAGACCCGCTGGTCGTCGGCGCTGGGTGCCAGGTCGCCCGAGAGGCCGAGGTTGGCATTGATCGGCTGGAAGACGTTGACGTTGCTGAGGGCGACGTCGAAGATCGGGTTGCGCGTCAGGTCGTCGAATACGAAGGTGGAACGCGTGGTGAGGCTCACGGCGTTGGCGGCTGCCAGGACGTCGTCCCATTTGCCGAGCATCGCGCTGTAGCGGGCGATGAGGGCATTGATGGTGTTGGGGATATTCACGCTGTTGGGCGTTTTGGAGGTAAACGCGGCAGAAGGGGCGGTGGCGTCCACTTTGGATTTGGCCTCGCGCAAGATGCGCACGGCTTCTTCCAGGACGGCCTGTCGCGAGCTGAACGCGGCATTTCTGGCGACCTGCACGGGCGCTTGCTCAAAATACTGGGCCAGGGTGCCGAGGCTGAGGGCTTTGAAGATAGAAGCGAAGCCGATGACGCCGCTCTGGAAGGCCGGGTCGCCGAAGTTCGTCGCATTTTTGAGTACGATGTCGGCGGTAGCCTTGAGCAGGTGGCACTGTTCCCAGAGGTTGGTTACGATGGAGTTGTTGCCGTTGACCTGTGTTCCGCCGAGGCTCAGGAAGTTTTCGTCGGCGTTGCCGGCATTGAGGATGGCCAGTTCACCGGTTGAGAAGCCCGAGGCGGTCACGGTCGTGTAGAGCGGGGATTGGCGTCCGATGGAGTACCGGAATTGCAGGCCGTTGGTGAGGGCGATGAGGCCGTCCACGTTGGCCACTACCTGGTCTTCGCTGGCTGCGCTGGGATTGAGGTATTCCTGTTCGCAGGCCGTGGCGAGGAAAAGCACGGCAGTGAAAAGGAAGGGTATGAAATATTGCTTTCGCATGATTTTCTTTTTTAAAAACAGGTTTAAAAAAAATGACATCTTACGGGGCGTCATGCCTTAGAATTTGGCAGTGAGCACGACCTGGTAGGTGCGGGGGATGGGCACGTTGCCGAAGTCCACGCCGCGGAGCAGGTCGCTGTTGCCCCCTGCGTTCGTTTCCGGATCGTAGCCGTCGTAATTGTCGAAGGAGACGAGGTTGCGTCCTACGAAGGACAGGTTCCAGTCCTGCATTCCTTTGAAGAGTTTGGGCAGGTTGTAGGACAGGGACACCTCGCGCAATTTGATGAAGCTGCCGTCGTCCACGCGCCATTCTTCGATGGGGTAGATAGACCAGATATAGCCGCGCTTGAGTTCGCCCTTCATTTCCCGTTCGGCATAATCGCCTATACCTACGCCCTGGCGGGTACGGCGGTCGGCGTTGAACACTTCGTAGCCAAACACGCCGTCGAAGAGGAAGCCGAAGGTGAGGCCTTTAAAGCGCAGGGAGCTGCTGAAGGAGGCGAGGTAATCCGGGTTGGGGTCGCCGATGACGTTGCGGAGCACGGTGCCGGTGGGTTGTCCGCTGCCGTCGCGTTTGGGCGTATAGAGTTGTCCGGCGATGACATAGGCACCGGCGGGGACTGCTTCGCCTTTGTAAGCGGTGACCGTTCCGCGCTCCTGTTGCGGCAGCCCATTGACATCGAGGAGCAGGGAGCCGTCCGGATTTTTGGCGTAGAACGTGCCGAACATGACGCTGGCGGGCTGGCCTTGCACGAGGAATGCCGGTGCGCCGGCGGAGTTGCTGATCGCTACCAGCGGGCTGCCTGCATTGACGATGGAGTTGCGGTTGCGGCTGAACACGAGGTTTACGTCCCAGTTCAGGTTGGTGCTGCGCACGGCGTTGATGCCCAGGTTGAGTTCGACGCCTTTGTTTTCCATTTCGCCTACGTTGTCCACGATGCTGCGACCGCCGGAAGAAGCGGCGAGCAGGCGGTTGACGACGAGGTCGAAGACATCCTGCTTATACCAGGTGAAGGCCAGGTTGACGCGGCTGTCGAGGAAGGACAGGTCGGCGCCCACTTCGAGTTCGCGGGTGCGTTCCGGTACGATGAGCGGGTTGGCCAACTGCGTGCTGGGCAGGAAGGTTGGGCGGTTGAGGTAGTTGACGGGCGAGAACTGCCAGAAGCGGTCGTAGGAGCCGATGCCGGTCAAGCCTCCGGACTCGCCCCAGGAGCCGCGCAGTTTGAGGGCGTTCCAGGTTTTGCCGAAGCGCTCTTTCCAGAAGGCGTTGTCGGAAACGACCCAGCTCGCACTGGCTTTCGGGTAGAACTGGGTATTTTCTTCTGCCGAGAACTTGGAGGAACCATCAATGCGCCCTGCCAGGGTGACGAAGAGCTGGTTGCTCAGGCCGAAGGTCTGCTGCAGGAAGTATCCGCTCAGGCTGAACTGGTCGAGGCCGTAGGCGGAGCGCAGGGTAGTGGTGGCCCCGTTGACGGTGCGGATATTGGGCAGGAGGGTTTCGCCGCTGGCCAGGACGCTCGAGTTGCGGCTGTACTGGTAGTTGAAGCCCGCTGTCGTGATGGAGCGCAGGTTGTTGGTGATATCGGTTTCGTAGTTGATGTTCAAATCGTTGTTGAACAGGCGGAAGTTTGAGTTGACGGTGGCGGCGAATCCGGCGGCATAGTACAGCGGGTTGACGCCGGCGTAGGGGTAAGGCGGGATGTAGGTATTCCCGGCCTGGCTGTAGACGTCAGCGCCCAGCACCCAGTCAATGGTCATTCCTTTGAGCGGGAAGAGGGTGAACGCCAGGTTGGAAATGGCGCGGTTCACCTCCTGGTTGATATCGAAATCCTCGATGACCGACAGGGGGTTGACGCGGGTGACTTCCACGGCCTGCAGGTTGCCGTTGGCGTCGCGCTTGGCGGCATCGGTGATGTTGTTGGTGATATTGATGGCGTTGATGGGGCTGAAGAAGGAGTTGCCGTTGGGCTTTTCGTTGGAGAAGCTGTTGTTGTACGACAGGCCAAAGCTGGCTTTGATCCAGGGGGCCAGTTGCTGGTCGAGGTTCAGGCGCAGGCCGTAGCGGTTGAAATCGGTATTGCGGACGATGCCCTGGTTGGCCATGTAGGAGATGGAGCCGTAGTACTTGGTCTTGTCGGTCCCCCCGGACACGGAGAGGTAGTTATCAGTACCCATCCCGTTGTGGAAGACGTTGTCCTGGTAGTCGTAGCGCGTGACGTCCACGAGCTGGGTAGGCAGGTTGCGGCCCAGGACGTTGACGGTCGGTCCCCCTGTGAAGGGGTTGATGGTGTGGAGGCGCTGGCCGACGCTGCCGAACTGTTTGCCATAGGTTGTGATATAGACCTTTTGGCGGAGTTGGTTCACGTTCACGCTGGTGCTGAGCGTGATTTGCGGTTTGCCGGTTGACCCGCGTTTGGTGGTGATGATGACGACCCCGTTGGCGGCGCGGGAGCCATACACGGCAGCGGCGGCAGCGCCGCTGAGTACGTTGATGCTCTCGATGTCTTTGGGGTTGATGTCTGCGAGTCGGTTGGTGCCCATTTCGGCGGCGCCTGCGCTGACGGAGACCTGTGTGACGTTGGTCGTAGAGTTGCTCACGACGACTCCGTCAATGACGTAGAGCGGGTCGGAGTTGCCGCGGATGGAGTTGACCCCGCGCAGGCGCACGGAGAGGCCGCCCGAGGGGTCGCCGGAGTTCTGTGTCACCTGAGCGCCTGCAATTTTGCCTTGCAGGGCGGAGAGGAGGTTGTCGGTGCCGCTCTTTTGGAGGGCGTCGGCGTTGACGATGTTGACGGCATTGCCCAACTGACGGCGGGTGGACTTGAGGGTGGAACCCGTCACGACGACCTCGTCGAGGGCGAGTGCGTCTTCTTCGAGGGTGACGTTCAGGTCGAGTTTGCGGTTGGCGTCGTCAATGGTGATGGTCCTGGTGAAGTTGGCATAGCCCAGATAGCTCATCTGGAGGGTATAGGTGCCGCTGGCTACGGTGCCTTCCAGCATGTACTTACCGTCCAGATCGGTAAGTGTACCCTGGCGGGTTTCGAGCAACTGAACAGCTACCCCGATTAGAGGTTGGTTGGCCTTGTCCGACACAACGCCTGAAATGGAATATGCCACCTGGCCCTGCCCCCAGGATATGGCCGGCGCTGCAAACAGCAGGGCCAGTGCAATCCAGGCAGATTGGAAACGAACGTGAACAGGTTTTGACATAAAAAAAACGTTTAAGTGATTTAAGAAAACATACCAGATTTATGTAGAATCAAAATAGTTTCACAAAAAGTCATGCGTGGTAGCGCACCAGTCCCGATATGGGATTCTGAGCGATGGCGTCTAAGGGAAGGGAAGCCTGTTGAGCGCTTTGCCGGATTTCTTCGCTGAAAAAATGGGCTACGGAGCCTACGAGGTGTACGGGGAGGGGTTCCGAGGTTTGGAGGGGCAGGACATTTCGTTGGAAAAAGAGCAGGAACTGCCGCTCGAGCAACGCTTTGACGAGGGGTTCGGTCCGGTGTTCGTGTACAAAGGGCATAAAAGAAGCGAGGTATCGGTTGGGGAAGGGAAGCTTGTAGACAGATTGCAGGATGTTATCGCGCGTCAACTGGAAGCGTGCCTGGAGAGCTTGGGCACTGTGTTCGGGCAGTTCGCGGTTGAGGAAGGCGATGAGGAGTTCGCGTCCGATGGCGGCACCGCTGCCTTCATCGCCGAGGATGAAGCCCAGTCCGCCGGCCGTCTCCAGTACTTCGTGGCCGTCGTAGCGGCAGGCATTGGATCCGGTGCCGAGGATTCCGGTGATGCCGGCATTGCGTTGGCAGCAGGCGCGGGCGGCGCCCGCGATATCTGTATAGACCCGCACCAGGGGCGTTTCCGGGAATAGGTTGGAGAAGAGCTGTTCCAGGCGCTGGCGTTGTTCCAGGGCATTGCAGCCGGTGCCGTAATAGTGCAGCTCTGCGGGTATCGTTCCGTCGAGTTGCGTGCGCAGCTCGCCGACCAGGGTGCGGATGGCTTGGTCGTCCATGAAGTACGGGCTGATTCCGGCGGTGGTAAAGGATTGCAGTAGGGAGCCGTTTTGGGCGAGTGCCCAGACGGCTTTGGTAGAACCGCTATCTACGATCAGCTTCATGGCATTTGGTTATTTGACCCCTACGGCTTCGATGGCTTTTCGGACGCTTCCATGCTTGAGCAGCATTTCTTTGGCATCGAGGTAGTCGAGGTCGAGGCTGTGCATGAGCATGCGCGTACCGCGATCCACGAGTTTGGCGTTTGTCAACTGCATATCCACCATCTTGTTGTCTTTAACCCTTCCCAGGCGAATCATGATGCTGGTACTGACCATGTTGAGCACGAGTTTCTGGGCGGTGCCGGACTTCATGCGCGTACTGCCCGTCACGAACTCGGGCCCTACGACGACCTCTATGGGGAAATCGGCGTATTCGGCCAAGGGGGAGCCGGGGTTGCAGGTGATGCAGGCGGTAGGGATGCCCCTCTCCTGGCAATCTTTAAGCCCATGTATGACGTAAGGGGTTGTACCCGAAGCAGCTATGCCTATGACGACGTCGTGGTCGTCGGGCTCATAGACGGAGAGGTCTTCCCAGGCCTGGGTGGGGCTGTCTTCCGCTTTTTCGACGGCGCGGCGTATGGCGGTCTCTCCGCCTGCGATGATTCCGATGACGAGGTCTTCCGATACCCCGAAGGTAGGCGGGCATTCGGAGGCATCCAAGACCCCGAGCCTGCCGCTGGTGCCGGCACCGATATAGAACAAGCGCCCGCCGTTTTGTAACTTTTGGGCGGCTACTTCTACGAGTGCTTCGATTTGTGGTATGGCCCGGGCTACCGCTAAGGGTACGAGCTGGTCTTCTTTGTTCATGTTTTCCAGCAATTCCCGCACGGACATCTGCTCGAGGTGCCGATAGGGAGAGCTGCTTTCCGTGATTCTTTCCATTCTTTTCAGCCGGTTTGGCATAAGTTAAGTAACGGACTTGCTGTGGGGGGATAGAGAGGGGGTCAAAAGGCCCTTTTTCCCGCCGACTCTTCGCAATAAGCCTAATAAACTGCAAGAAATGCAAAAAGTTGCAATAATACATGCAATGTTTTGCAATTTTTTTTAAAATATTATTTCTCGCGTGTGTTATACCTTATGGATGAAAATTTGAAAAAAAATACAGCGATAAAATTGCACAGTTTCTTAGGAGCCCTTACATTTGCTGACCGAAAAACGGGGGTATAGCTCAGCTGGCTAGAGCGCTTGCATGGCATGCAAGAGGTCATGGGTTCGAATCCCACTACCTCCACAAAAAATAACCCAAGTATCTGTAAACCAGGTGCTTGGGTTTTTTATTTTGAAAAAGGGACAGGTTTTGGGACAGGATTTCAGCCTTTCCAATACAGGGTTAAAAAAAACGAACCCTGGAGGGACTGCATCAGACCTGCAGTTGAGCCTACCAGAGTTCGTCTTTTGAAACGTTTTGCTTATCTTCCGCCGCCATACCCCGTCATCGTGATTTTCTAATCATTCGAATCACTATTTAGACAACAGACTGGTTGCAATCTGCCTCAATACCCCTCCATATCCCCCTCGGAGAGACCCAATTTGAGGGCGATTTCTTCTTTTGACAGGCCTACTTCCAGAAGCAGCCGGATGGCGCTGTCCTGTTTGCGCAGAGCTTCTTCTTTCTGCCGGCGCTCTTCTTCTTTCTGCCGGCGCTCTTCTTCTTTCTGTCGGCGCTCTTCTTCTTTC
>CAZSMU010000001.1:0-88296 GCA_964607915.1 uncultured Haliscomenobacter sp. | reverse complement strand
ACTCCCTCAAAAAGCCTTCGTGTGGACAAAAAATGACTCTTTTTTCCCTCCTCGCGGACCCCGCGCAACAAGCCTTTTGTAAAAAGTCCTGTTCCCTACCTATCCTTCCAGATACCCCAGGCGGGTATCTTCGGCTACAGCATCCACTGCGCGGAGTGCAGGAGGACCATAGCCCCCCCCGCCCGGCAGGACTAATTCCAGCTCTTCACCGGGGTAGAGTTTGTTCAAGCCCTTGGGCGCGATAGGCCGTTCCGGAAAAAGCCGGACAGCGCCGTGCGCACCGTTCTGCCCCCCCAGCAGGCCGTGTGCCGACGTACAGGTCTTCTCAGACAAAAGGGAAATGCTTATTGGTTTTGTACCGATATTTTTAAAAGAAAAAATTTGCCCCAGGCCACCGCGGTAAGTCCCTGCACCGCCGGACCCCGCTGCCAGTGCTTTGCGGGTCACCAATACCGGGGCGCTGTTTTCCAATACTTCGACCGGGACGTTGGCCACATTGGTGGGAAAGCTGAGGGTATGCTCCCCGTCGCGGTCGGGCCGGGCACCATACCCGCCGTTGAGAAAAAAATACTCCACATATTCCCTGCCCTTTGTATCCACTCCGTTGAGTACGACACACCAGCACGCGCTGCCGCAATCGGCCTGTACCTGCTGGGGAACCGCCTGCGATAAAGCGCCAAATACAGCGGAGTGCAGGATGTTGCCCGTGATATTGCGCGCTCCCAGGGGGGAAGGCTTCTGCGCGTTGAGCAGGCTTCCCAACGGCGCCGTGACGCGGATGGGCCGAAAGGCTCCCTCGTTATTCGGTACTTCCGGGCTGAAGATGCACTTTACAGGATACGCCGTATAGGCATAGGTATAGTTCATGACGGCATTGATGGCCAGGGAATGGGCAGGGGAACTGCCCGCCCAGTCCACCAGGATTTCATCCCCCTGGATTTTTACCTCGGCCGACAAGAGCACGCCTTCGCCCAGGCCGTCGCCGTCGGCTTCATACGCATAGCGGTAGCTCCCGTCGGGTGCCTTGCGAATAGCATCGCGCATCGCTTTTTCGCTTGCCTCTATGATCTGCCCTCCCAAGGCTTGCAGGTCGTTCAGGCCATACTCCTGCATCAGGCGTTGGAGCGAGCGTATACCCTGTTCATTGGCTGCGATTTGGGCGCGGATATCCCCAAGCGTTTGCCGGGAAGCCCGGACATTGGCTTCTATGATGCGGAATAGCGTCGTATTGGGCCGGCCGGCTTCCATGATTTTTACGGGGGGCAGCATGAGGCCCTCTTCGTAGAGGTCGCGCGCACCAGCACCCCATAGCGCACCGCCCATATCCGGGGAATGGGCGATAGTTCCGATAAAACCTACCAAGTCATTTTGGTGAAAAATGGGGGACACAATACCGATGTCCGGCTTATGGCCTGCACACAACCAGGGGTCATTGGTCAGTACTGCATCTCCTTCCCCCCAATCAGGGGCAGGAAAATAGTCGCGGAGCAGTGCCCGGGTAAGCATGGGCAAGACCCCTAGGAAAGAAGGCACGCTGATGCTCGACTGCGCTAGCGAGCGGCCTTCCCGGTCCATGAGCACCACTGCAAAATCGTTGCTTTCGCGGGTCACGGTCGAAAAGGCCGTGCGCTGAAGCGTCGTACCCGCCTCATCCACTATAGAAATCAGACGGGCCCAAAGGATGCTCAGGGCAATCGGGTCGAAAACGGTAGCGGAAGGACTGCTCATTTCCATGCAGCGTTATTGATAGACTTGCGGCGAGATATAAAAGAGCCTTTTCGACCCTTCGATGACGCTCGCCACAAGCCTCTATTCATCGTAAAATAAATCTATGATCAAGTTGCCAAAAGCATCTACGTGAATTTGGCTGCCCGGGCCTGCCACGGTAGTACTTTCCTTTTCTTCAATAATCGCGGGCCCGGACAGGGAAGTGCCGGGAGGCAGGAGGTATCGGTCGAACACCGGCACCACCCGCTGCCCCTGCTCGCCGGGAAAAAATACTCCTCGTTCCCCTTTTTTGGAAGGACCGCTCTCCGCCCGGGCCGCTGGCCTGGGAACAAAATGCGGCTCCGGCCCGCTGGCCACCGTCCTCCAGGTGACGGTTTCCCTGGGCAGTCCGGAAGAAGTGCGCTGGTAGCGCAGGGTGTATTCCGCATCGAACCCAGCCTCGATAGCCAACACCGATGCAGGCCCCAATACCCCCGACGGGACCCGGACAGAGATTTCATGGCCCTGGCCGGAATACCGCATATCTGCCACGCGACGGATGAATATTTCGGAAGCATCCAGTCCGTTTTGCTTGAGAAAGCGAATGGACTCCCCTTCTTTTTCGGCTAAAAAGCGATTGACCCGATCCCAGTCCATGCCTTCCAGCTCCTGCACATAGCTGAAGAGCGATTCCCTCGCCACCGGGGATACCAGGAAGCCCAGTGCGGAGGCTACCCCGGCAGCAAGGGGTACGATCAGGCGCGGCAAGCGCAGCAAACGGGCCACCTCAAACGCATGGACAGGCCCGGCCCCGCCAAAGGCAATCATCGCATACTTGCGGGGGTCCAGCCCCTTTTCCAAGATATGTACGCGGGCCGCATTAGCCATATTTTCATTGACGACGCGAAAAACCCCCATCGCAGCTTCTTCCACCGGGATACCCAGTGGATGCGCCAGTTTCTCCGCAATGGCAGAGACAGCTTTTTCCCGGCTCAGCGCCATCGTACCACCGAGAAAATACGATTCGTTCAGGTAGCCGAGTAAGAGGTCTGCATCCGTAACCGTGGGGTCTTCCCCTCCCAGGCCATAAGATGCCGGCCCCGGACTGGAAGCCGCGCTGTCGGGGCCGACCTGCAACAAGCCCAGGGCATTGACTCGGGCTATACTGCCCCCGCCCGCCCCGATTTCGATTAAATCAATGACGGGGATGCGCACCGGTAGTCCGCTGCCTTTTTTAAAGCGGCGCACGCGCGCTGCTTCGAATTGATAGGTGATTTCGGGCTCGTAGTCATTGATCAGCGAAGCCTTGGCCGTCGTGCCGCCCATATCGAACGCCAACAGATGCGACTGTTCCATGAGCCGCCCGAAAAACACACTGGCCTTGGCACCACCGGCGGGCCCTGACTCCAGCAGTTGTACTGGTTTCAGCCGAGCCTCCTCCAGGGTGCTGAGGCGGCCGCTCGAGACCATAATCTGAATGGTGCCGGCAAAGCCCAGGTCCTGCAAGGCTATTTCCAACGCTTTCAGGTATCGCCCCATCAGCGGCATCACGTAGGCGTTCATGACCGTAGCGCTGCAGCGCTCGTATTCCCGGATTTCGGGCATGACCTCACTGGAAAGACTGTAAAAAAGCTGGGGATACGCCGCTTGTATCCATTCCCCGACCTGTTGCTCATGCGCGGGGTTGGCGAATGCATGCAATAAACACACCGCGACGCTCTCCACGCCTTCTTCCACCAGGCGCCCGATCAAGTCCAATACTTCTCCCTGGTCTATAACTTTGAGCACCCCTCCTTGCGCATCCAGCCGCTCGCGTATCCCGAAGCGGAGGTTTCTCGGTACGAGGGGCTTCGGCATATCCAGAAAAATATCGTAGATATCGTAGCGCAATTCCCTTCCGATTTCGAGAACATCCTCAAAGCCCGCTGTGGTGATTAGAGCTGTTTTTGCTCCTTTGCGTTCTATCACGGCATTGGTCACCAGCGTAGTCCCATGCACGATGGTGTCGATTCCGGAGGCCTGAATTGCGTTGGCCTCCAGGATTTCCCGAACTCCGTTGAGGATTCCGGTGGTGGGGTCCGGATACGTAGTCAGGGTTTTGGCAAAAGCCAGTTCTCCGGAGTGTGGATTCAGCAATACCAGGTCGGTAAAGGTTCCTCCAATATCAATGCCAAGTTTCATGATTTTCGATTAATGGTATTCCTCCCCGCCGCTGACGTTCATAGCCTCGCCGGTGATATACGCCGACTGATCGGAGGCCAGAAACGCGACGGCCTTGGCAATATCCTCCGACAGACCGGTTCGCCCGAGCGGGTTGCGCTCGCGGATACCCCGCAGGTAGGCTTCGTAGTCGAGGCCCAGCTTCTCGCTGAAGAACTGGTTTTGCCAGTGGCCCAGCCCCGTAGTGATGTGGTTGGGGCAAACGGCATTGACCCGGATGCCGTAGCGGCCGAGCTCGACCGCATTGGAGCGGGTCAGACCTACGAGTCCGTGCTTGGACGCCGTGTAGGCAGCGGCAAAGGGGAAGCCCGATTTAGCTGCCTGGCTGGCGATATTGACAATACAGCCGCCCGTACCTTGTGCAATGAACTGCCGGGCCGCGTGCTTGGAGCACAGGAACGCCCCCTTCAGATTTACATCGAGCACTGCATCCCAGCTGCTCTCCCTGAACTCCGCGAAAGGCTCCATGAGGTAACCTACCCCCGCATTGTTGACCAGGATGTCGAGCCGGCCAAACGCTTCGACTGCTTTGTCTACTAAACGCGCCACTTCTTCCTCCAGACGTACATCGCAGGGAATACAAATCACCTGCGCCCCCCCTTGGCGCGCATCCGAAGCGATAGCCTCCATTTCAGCGCTCGCGCCGATATGCTCGCTGCTGAACTCCGGTCCTTTAGAGGCCCCCAGGTCGCTAAGGACCACGTTGCAGCCTTCTAAAGCCAGTCGCAGGACGATGGCTTCGCCAATGCCTTTTCTGCGCCCTGCCCCTGTTACGATAGCTGTCTTTCCTTGAAGATGATACATATCGAATGCCTTAATCTTTAGTGAAAAAAGACCTATAGCTCGTCAGACATGATGAACACCGGATTGTCCGCATAATCACGGAAAGCAGCCACCACTTTCCCCACCTCCGGGTTCCCTACCTCTTCTATCAAGCCGTTCAGGTAGTTCACCTCAATGACTTCCACATACTGGAAAGGCGGGGGCCCGTCTGCTCCGAACAAGCCGCTTGCCCGGAACACCCTGAAGTCATCTACCGATTGTAGCCTTTTGACCGTGGGGATATCCATTTCTTTTGCAAATCGCTCGTAATCAGCTGGCGCCACACCGGGCTTCAGATTAAACAGGACGATGAGGGTAGTGCTTGCCATATACAATTAGGTTTGTGGTTTCAAGAAGGCGCTGGTGCCGGCACTGAGCAGGCCCTGGACGGAGTTCAAGATGAGGGTAGCCCCTTTTTCGACCAGAGACCGCGCCTGTTCGGCCGTACCCGCCACCGTACCTACCTGCTTGCCGGCTGCCAGGGCAATCCGGAAGATGTCGTCAATGACCGCCTTTACTTCCGGATGGTTGGGGCCGTCGGTAAACCCCATGGCCATGGCCAGGTCGCGAGGTCCGATGATGAACCCATCCACCTGCGGGTGCTGTGCCATCTCGGGGAGGTTTCGGACAGCCTCCAGGTCTTCTACCTGCGGGAGGATCAGGATTTGCTGATTGGCGAAGGCCACATATTCCGCCTGACCCATGGAGCCCATGAAGTAGCGGGCAGCCCGGACAGGTCCGACCCCGCGGAGCCCTACCGGAGGGTAGCGCACCGCATTCACCAGCTTTTCGATGTCTGCCAGGGTCTGTATACCCGGCATCATGATGCCCATCACCCCCACATCCAGAAACTGGAGGATCAGTTTTTCATCCAGACTGCGAACCCTGGCCAGGGGCGTAATTCCGGCAATTTCGCAAGCCCGCACCAGATGCGCCACGTCGGATGGTGTAAGAGGGCCGTGTTCGCCGTCTATCATATAGAAATCCAGACCGGACCAACCGAGATACTCACAAATGACCGGGTCTGTCGTCGGGGAAATAACCCCGTAAACCGGCCGGCCGGATGCCATTTTCGCTTTTACTTTATTTTCCTGCATACTAGTACGTTTATTAGACTTGCTGCGAGCGCAACTGTCGAGGGGTCAGGTCCTTTTTCCACAATTGGTCACGACAGGTCGCCTACGCGGCCCTCGGCAATTTTCTGACGCACGAACCCCATCAGGCCTCCTGCTTGTGCCACTTCCGCTACGAAAGGAGCGATAGGCACCGTCTGGAATACCTGCCCGTTGGACAGGTTAGACACCTTGCCGCTCGCCATGTCCCAGGACAACTCATCGCCCGTTGAACAGCCTTTGGCAATATCCTTGCAAGTTACAAAAGGCAGTCCATAATTGATGGCGTTTCTGAACTGTAAACGCGCGAAGCTATCGGCAAATACGGCTCGTATGCCGGCGCCCATGAGGCCGGTAATCACGTGTTCAATACTTTTGCCGCCCCCTGCAAAGTTATGGGCGGCCACTATGAAGGTATATCCCTGGTCGCTAAAGCCATTTTCCCGGTTGAACGCTTCCTCTACGCCGGCCATCACCCATTTGGCATTTTCCACCGGATCGATAGGCGCCGTCCAGAACTGTTGGATGATGATATCGTAGGCCATTACATAATTGCTGGCTACCCAGACTTTTCCCTGAATGACGGACATGCTCGGTTATTTTATTTCGCAACAAGTTTACTATTTCAAAAAAGCCACCTGATCCCTATCCCAAATCCCTGGGGTCGGTGATTACGCCGTAGAGGGCAGATGCAGCTACAACTGCCGGGCTGGTCAGGAAAATCTGGGCGTTTTTACTGCCCATCCTGCCTTTCATATTGCGGTTGCCCGCGCTGAGCACGATATCGCCGTCGCCGGCTACCCCTGTGTGTATCCCTGCGCAAGCCGCGCAGGAAGGCGTATCCACGGCAGCGCCTGCCTCCACGAGGATCTGCAGATAGCCATGCTTCATAGATTCCAGGAACACTTCCTGGCTGGCAGGGACGACCAGCATGTTCACGTCGCGGTGTATGCGTTTTCCCTGGAGTATCCGGGCCATAATCTCCATGTCTTCGAGTCGGCCATTGGTACAAGTACCCACAAAAGCCTTGTTGAATTTGCGTCCGGCTACTTTTTCAACGGGGACGGTATCGTCGAGTTTATCGGGCAGGGCCACGGTGGGGCCGAGGTCGGAGATATCCACTTCATATACGGCATCGTAGTGTGCATCGGGGTCGCTATACAGCGGCTGCCAAGCCCCTTTGGCCCGCGTTTCGAGGTATTGGGCTGTGACGGCATCGGGTGCCACAATTCCGTTTTTTGCACCGAGATCTACCGTCATATTGCAGAGCGTCATCCGGCCTGCCATGCCCAGTGACTCTATGGCAGGTCCACAAAACTCCAAAGACTTATAAATCAGGTGGCCGTTCCAGTGCATCATACCCATGATGTGCAGGCTGAGGTCTTTGGCCATCACCCAGGGTTGCCACTGGCCGCTGATGTGGAATTTCACCGATTCCGGGACGCGAAACCATGCCTTGCCGATTGCCATGGCCACAGCAGCGTCCGTTACCCCTACCGCGTTGCCCACGGCGCCTACTGCACCGTAGGTGTTGGCGTGTGAATCGGTACCTATGCTGATGGTTCCAGGCAGCACATGCCCCTGCTCGACCATGATTTGATGGGCGATTCCCTGGCGGCCCAGATCGTAGAAATAAGTAATATCGTGTTCGCGCACTGCCTGTCGCCATTCGTTGAGCATGGTTGCAAACTGCGGGGTAGGCGGTGGCACAAGGTGGTCTGACACGCAGATTACCCGATCTTTATCAAAAACCTGGTCCACCCCAAGTTCGTGCAATTTGGAAAAGGTTTGTTTACCGAGATAATCCATCGTCATTACCGAGTGTATGTCTGTCCAGACCAATTCGCCGGGGACCACCTGGTCGCGTCCGCTGTTTCTGGCCATAATTTTTTCGGTAATCGTCATTCCTTTCGCCATCTGAAGTAGGTCGTGTTAGGTGAATGTAAACTTGTTTTGAGTTGGAGTCGCTAAGGACTGAACACCATGCTTTTATCTCCGCCGTCGGCCATTCGCAATAGTATAAGGAGACGTATGGCTGAGCGCCATATTGCAGGAGACTGGCATAGGTGTTAACGGTTCGACCTCGAGACTCCTTTGAAGCGCTTCTCACTGGCAGAGGCCCAAAAATCGTCAGGGATATCCTCCTGCAGGGCCACTTTGCGCTCTTCTATCATGGTCAGCCCTTCAAAATCATCGAAACAACTCCACTTCCAGACCCGGATACGGTGCTTCTCTTCCGGGCCGATCAGGTCAATCATCTCGAAGAGGCGGGAGCCCGGCCGGTCCAGGTATTCCCAAATCAGGCATACGGAATCGCGCGTCTCCCAGGAATGGCCCTTGATGCGCGGGGTATCGAAAATCAGGGTCCCCTCCTCATCAAAATGGCACACGCCAAAATCGTGGCATTCGTAGTGCCCGTCTGCCCAAAAATATTCATTGACCTGCCGATAGCTGCCATCGGAGCCCATCCGGATGCTCAGGCGGCTGTTCCACTGATCGAGCAGGGTACCGTTGGCGGCAATCCGCCGATAGACGCCTTCCCAAACCCCTGTGTGTTTCGGAAAAAGTCGAAGATTTTTCATAGTGAGGTAAAAATAATTCATAAAATTAATGGTTAACAAAATTAACCTTTTATCTTTACAAAAGAAAAGGTTCTTCTGTTTTTTTTATTTTTTTGAACCAAAAATTAAGGCCATGGGAAAAAAGATATACAAATGTTTTTTGCCTACCCTGCTGATTCTCTTCCTGTCGGTAGGAGCGTGGGCGCAATCTACCGTGCGTGGGCGGATTACTTCTTCCGAAGACCGCTCGGCGCTGATTGGCGTTTCCGTCATGGAAAAAGGGACCAGCTCGGGGGTCGTGTCCGATGAGGACGGAAACTACAGCATCGGGGTCAGCGGGTCAAGTGCCGTGCTGGTATTCTCCTACGTAGGATTGAGAACAGTAGAAGTGACCGTCGGCAAGCAGACGACGATTGACGTGGTCATGGAATCCGACTATACTACGTTTTCCGACGTGGTCGTGACCGCCAGCCGGCAGGCGGTGCGCAAACTCGAAACCACCACCGCCGTAGAAATCATCGGCGCCCGACAACTTCAGCGCAACAAGCCGGAGGGCATCCTGGAAGCCATCACCTCGGCGCCCGGGGTGTTTACCAACACTTCCCAGGGGCGTCGGGGCTTTGTGGTTACCCGGGGCTTCCCCGATGGTTCTCCCACCGGCGGCCTGGTCTATACGGGCATCATGCTGGACGGAATCCCCACCCTGGGCACCCCGGGCAAAGCGCCGGAAGCCGGGTTCGGATTTGACCTCAACGTCGAGCGCGTCGAAGTCGTGCGCGGCAGCGCAGCCACCATCTTTGGCCGGGCCTCGGCCGCAGGCGTCGTGAACGTCATCACCCGCACCGGGGGTGAAAAGCTGGGCGGTACCGTACGGCTCACCTCTTACAACGATATCCTCGGCACGGATAACTTCAACTATCGCACCGATATCAACCTCAACGGCCCGCTTGCCAAAAACCTCCGCTTCAACATCGGCGGCTGGGCAATGCAGGACGACGGCTTCCGAAACACCGGGTACAAAGACGAAGGGTATCAGTTCCGCGGCAACATAGACTGGCTGATCCCCGACACCAAAGGCAGCGTGCGGGTGTATGGGATGGTGTCGGATTTCAACTTCCAGAACCTGACCGACGTACCGCTCAACCCCAACACCCTGGAGCTCGCTCCCGGCTGGAAAAACACAGATACGTATCAATCGCCAAACCTCACGGGAATCAACTTCACGATTGTGGAGGGTTCCGGGGCTACCCGACGCAACGTGCTCGATGCCCAGGGCAAACCGATTATCCGAAACCTCGGAGATGCCATGGCCGGCGGAAGCTATGGCCGAATCAACCAGATAGGCGCCAAAATCGACCTCCCCCTCGGGGCTGGCTGGTCCATCAACAACCATTTCCGCTACCAGACTATAGAAACCGGGGTGAAGTATGGCTTTGCCCTGCCCGCCCTCTATGCGACCAATACCGTGCTCCGCCTGTATCTCGACGGGGATGCCGTGGACAAGGACCTGATCAACGAGTTCCGCATCAACAAAACCCTCGAGGTGGGCAACAGCCAGCATATCCTCAGCGCCGGCATGTACTACTCGACCATCAACCAGAAACCCACCACGTACAGCTATCTGTACAACTCTTCCACCGATCCGAAGAATATCCGGGCTTCCGGTATTTTCCCGGTAGGTTCACCGGCACCCGCTACGGGTTCGATCACCCGGCGGGGCGACTACGACGAAAACGTCACCGCCTTCTTCGTGGGCGACGAGATGAAGTTCAACAAAAAACTGACCGTGAACGTAGGTGCCCGCATAGACCAGTTGGCCCTCGATATGGCAGAGACCAAGATTCCGTACGACAAAGTCCTCACCCGCTACGAGGAATTCAGCGACTGGTCGGCGTCGCTGGGAGCCAATTACCTGCTCTCCAACCGCTCGGCACTTTACGGGAACGTCATCCGCGCATACCGCATGCCCGACTACTCTGCGTTTGCCTCGCTCGAAAGACGGGCAGACGGCAAGTTCCTCCGACTGCCCGACGGCCTGGCCGAAAACGAAGTAGTGTTCAATACCGAGTTGGGCGCACGGACGGGCTTCGGCGGCTTCGGTGTGGATGCCGCCCTGTTTTATACCAATATAGACAACCGCCTGGCTTCCATTTTTGAAAATGGCCTGCTCGTATCCAAACCCCTCGGCCAAAACCGGATTCAGGGAGCGGAAGTCAGCCTCTCCTTCACCGGAATCCGGGGTCTGTTCGTCCGCTCGGCCCTGACCCTGCAGGATGCCCGCTTTGCAGATTTCAAAATCCCCGTATCTAAAACGGGTACTACCCTCAACGTCAACCCGACGGGCAATCTGTACGGCAACACCCTCATCAACGAAGGCAACAACAACTATTCTATTGATTTGCAGGATAAAAAACTGCCCGGTGTGCCCGCGCTCATCTGGAACTTCGTAGCCAACTACGAAAGCAAGTACTTCGGACTGGATTTCAGCGCCAACGTAAACTCGGGCCGGTATGCCGATGCGACCAACATTATAGAGCTGGGAACCCTGACTATCCTCAACGCAGGTGTCTATGCCCGCTTAGCGAATGCCAGCGGCCAGGATGTACGGCTGGGGGTACAGGCCCGCAACCTGGCGAACGCACAAGCCGCACAAGGTATCGCCGCGGTAGCCGACAACGACACCGTCTTGTCCAACAAGCAGCGCAGCGCGACGTTTGCAAACCTCTATGCCCAAGGATATACCCAGCTGCCGCGCCGGGTCATGGTTACATTAACCTACGAATTTTGATTAGCTTTGTCATGCGGGAAATCGGCGAGGAAGAACAAAGCGATTTGTTCCTCCTCGCCGACCCGTTCTATCACTATTCTGATAAAGGTTGTACCCATGGCCGCGCTTGGTAAAGATACCAAACCGGGGAAATACATCTTCCTCGAAGAACAAGGGCTACGGGATGGGCTGCAGATGCTTCCCGTGCCGGTACCCACTGAAAAAAAGCTGGAATGGATTTTCGCACTGACCGCAGCAGGTCTGCAACGCATCCAGATTGGCGCGTTTGTGCATCCCCAACGGGTGCCGCAGATGGCCGATACAGAAGAACTGTTCCACAGGCTCAGTCCCCCGCCAGGGATAACCTATAGCGCCCTGGTGCTAAATCAAAAGGGAGTGGAAAGGGCTATAGCCTGTAATGTGCGGCATTTGGCCATCTCCCTCTCCGCAAGCAACACCCATAGCCTGAAAAATACCCGAATGGATTTGGAGACGGCCAAAACCGATTTTGCAATAAATGTAGGGATAGCCCGGGAACATGGAATCATCGTGCGGGGTGGGATACAATGTGCTTTCGGCTGCCGCTACGAAGGTGCTATCCAGGCGGAGCATGTGTACAATCTCGTGCGCCACCATCTGGACACCGGGGTCGAGGAGCTGGCCCTCGCAGATTCTACGGGTATGGCAAACCCCTGGCAGGTGCGGGAGATGTGCGAGGTCATTCTCGAAATCTGCGGATCTGTTCCCCTTTCCCTGCACCTTCACAATACTGAAAATAAAGGTCTTGCCAACGTATATGCCGCTATCGAAGCGGGCGTCTGCCATTTTGACGTCGCTTTTGGGGGCTTGGGCGGCTGTCCGTTTATCCAGGGCGCAACGGGCAACATCGCGACGGAAGATACCGTCCACATGCTCCACCAGGCCGGGTTTAAAACGGGTGTGGATCTGGCAAAAGTAGCCCGCGTTTCGGCAGAAGTTGCTGCCTGGCTGAGACATCCTCTGCCGGGTGCCCTGTATGCCATGGCAGAGAAGGGGCACGCCTTTATCTGAATACGAAACCCTTTTCAGGTCAAATTCAATCGTATGCCCGGCACATCAGGAGGCCAAACCATCGCCGAAAAAATTTTGTCTGCCCATGTTGGGCGCCCGGTATATTCGGGGGAATTGGTTATTACCCCCGTGGACGGGGTCATGGCTACGGATACCACTGCTTCCCTGGCCATCCAGGCGTTTCGGGAGATGGGCGGGGAAAAAGTCTGGAACCCTGACCGGTGCGCCCTGGTCATTGACCACGCTGCACCGGCCCCCAACGAGCGCGTCGCTAACCTGCATACCTTCATGCGGGTCTTTGCTGCTGAACAGGGCATCCGACTGTATGAAATTGGGGAGGGGATATGCCATCAAATCATGGTGGAAAACCGCCATGTGGAGCCCGGCCAGGTATTTATTGGGGCGGATTCCCATACGCCGACCTACGGGGCGCTCAACGCCTTTGCTTGCGGGGTAGGCAGTACGGACTTAGCTGCCGTGATGCTCACCGGGAAAATCTGGCTGAAAGTACCGTCCAGTATCCGCATCCGTTGCCGGGGAGCCCTTGCACCTGGCGCCGGACCAAAAGACCTCGCCCTGTTCCTCACCGGCAAACTCACCATTTCGGGTGCCACCTATCAGTCTGTCGAATTTGAAGGGGATACTTTCCATTCCATGAGCCTTGCCGGGCGCATGAGCGTTGCGAATATGTTGGCGGAAATGGGCGCCAAAACGGGATTTGTACATCCGCATCACTTGCAGCTTCCCTATTCTTTCACCCCGGTGCTGCCCGACCCGGATGCCTGCTATGCACAGGCCTTCGAGTTTGACGTGGACGGGCTGGAGCCGCAAGTGGCGGCCCCGGAATCGCCCGATCACACTTTTGGCATTTCCGCCTTCGAGGGAACCCCCGTTGACTATGCCTTTATTGGCACGTGCGGGAATGGAAGGCTGGAAGACCTCCAGGCTGCGGCCGCTATCCTGAAAGATAAAAAAATCCCGCCGGGAGTGCGCTTGGTGATTGCCCCAGCCTCGCGGAGCGTGCTGTTAGACGCCATGCTGGACGGAACCGCCTACACGCTGGTATCTGCCGGGGCAACGCTTCTCAATCCCGGCTGCGGCCCCTGCGTAGGGACCCACGAAGGAGTGCCCGGCGATGGAGAAACCGTCATCTCTGCCGCCAACCGCAACTTTAGAGGTCGCATGGGCAACCCCCATGCCAAGATATTCCTCGCATCGCCGGCAACCGTAGCCGCTTCTGCGCTGTGCGGCAGGATAACCCACCCAAAAATATTTATGTAATCCTGGATTGAAGTATCCTCAAAGCGCCACACATGTCATTTCTGCAAGTATTATCCCGGAACCGCAAAGTAGCCCTGGCCATTATCGCCTCCTCACTAGGCTTCTTTGTAGATTTATACGACATCATCATCGTCAGCGTGGTCCGGCGCAGCAGCCTGCTTGACCTGGGCGTGGCAGAGAGCGCCCTTCAGGCCAAAGGCGTCTTGTTGCTCAATATCCAAATGGCCGGAATGCTGCTTGGCGGCTTTTTGTGGGGGATGCTGGGAGATAAAAAAGGTAGGATTTCCGTGCTCTTCGGTTCGATTGCCCTGTATTCGACCACTACCTTCCTCCATGCATACGCCCCGAATTACGAGGTATATCTGCTGCTGCGTTTCCTCGCCGGCATAGGCTTGGCAGGCGAGCTGGGGGCTGCCGTCACTTTGGTCAGCGAACAGATGCCCGCAAAGTGGCGGGGTATGGGCCCTGCCATCATAGGATCTTTCGGGATGTTGGGGGCAGTGGCAGGCGCGTACGTCGGCGGCCATTATTCCTGGCAATTCACCTATCAGCTCGGCGGTGGGATGGGGCTCGTACTTCTGCTCTTGCGACTGGGGGTGATGGAGTCGGGACTGTTTCGACAGTTGCAGGAGAAGCAGGTGCGCCAGGGAGATCTATGGCTCGTGTTGAAAGACCGGAAGCAGTTCCTGAAATACTGCGCGATCATCCTGATGGGTTTCCCGGGCTGGTTTGTCAATGGTGTCGTAATGACGTTCACCCCCGAAATCGCCGCCGGGATGGGCATGCGGGAAATTCCCTCGGTGAGCATGGTATTCAGCGTATTTTTTATAGGGTTCACGTTTGGCGACTTCTCCTGCGGGCTGCTCAGCCAGTGGCTGCAAAGCCGGAAAAAAGCGATCTTTGGATACTTGTGTACGTTCACCGTGCTCATGGCGGCTTATTTCAGCTTCGGGCACCTCTCCACGACGGTCTATTACACCCTGTTTTTCTTCATGGGAATCAGCGTTGGCTACACGATTGTGCTGATTACGAACGGCGCAGAGATGTTTGGCACCAATGTGCGCTCCCTGGTCACCACCTCCTCCCTGAACCTCCTGCGGGCCTCCGTCATCCCCCAGGCCACCTTGTTCAATTTTCTGAGCAGTAGCCTGGGTGCAGCAAAAGCCGCTGCAATCGTAGGTGCCCTGTCGGTCACCATCGCCTTCTGGGCCTATCGCAAGTTGGAAGAGACATTCCACAAAGATTTGAACTACGTAGAGATATGATTCAGAAAGCAAAAGCCTTCGCCTACGGCGATAACATAGATACCGACCGCATCATCCCCGGGAAGTACACGAAAACCCTGGACCAGCAATCCTGGGCAGCACATGTGCTCGAAGACTTGGACCCCAGTTTCCGCAGCCGGATGAAACAGGGGGACGTCGTCGTAGCCGGCAACAATTTTGGCTGTGGCTCTTCCCGCGAACAGGCACCCGTCGCCCTCAAATTAGCCGGGGTGTCCTGCATCATCGCACGGTATTTTGCCCGTATTTTTTACCGAAATGCTATCAATATCGGACTACCCTTACTGGAAATACCCGACCATGACATTCAGGATGGCGACACCCTGGACATAGACCTCCGCACGGGTACCGTGAGCAACCTCACGCGACATAAGCAGTACAGCGCCAAGCCCATGCCGGAGGTCATGATCCGCATCCTGCAGGAAGGCGGCCTGGTGCCTTTTTTAAAAAAATACGGGAACTACGACGCCGGGGCTATCCTTTAGATCCGCTACGCTAAGCAAACTGATGTAAATATGGACGCACTGCCTCTACAGGGATTGATCGTACTCGAATTCACACATGCCGTAATGGGCCCCACGACTGGTTTGCTCCTCGCAGACATGGGTGCGGAAGTGATCCACGTCGAACCACCGGAGGGCGATGCCACCCGAAGGTTAAAAGGCTTTGGGGCAGGGTATTTTTCTTTTTACAATAGAAATAAAAAGAGCCTCGCCATAGATCTCAAAACCGATAGCGGAAAAGATATCCTTTACAAACTGGTAGAAAAGGCCGATATCGTAGTCGAAAATTTCGGCCCCGGCACTATGGACAAACTGGGCTTCGGATTTGATGCCCTCCTCATGCGAAACCCACGCCTCATCTACTGCTCCCTGAAAGGCTTCCTCAGCGGACCCTATGAAAAAAGGCATGCCATGGACGAGGTCGTCCAGATGATGGGGGGCTTGGCCTATATGACCGGGCGACCGGGCGACCCCCTGCGTGCCGGTACTTCGATAGTGGATATCACGGGTGGGATGTTCGGCTACATCGGTATCCTGCTCGCCCTGTATGAGCGGCAAATGACCGGTCAGGGAAAACTGGTCAAAGCAGCCTTGTTCGAAACCACCGCATTTCTGATGGGGCAGCACATGGCCTATGCCGCTATCCTGCAGACCCCGGTACCCCCTATGCCGGCCCGGGTCAGTGCCTGGAGCATCTACCGCATCTTCGAATCCTGCGACGGCGAACCCGTTTTTATCGGGGTCATAAGCGAAAAACACTGGGAGCGCCTCTGCCATGCCTTCGGCTGGCAAGACTTCTTGAGCGACCCCCGTCTGCAAAACAACAACGGACGCATAGACCAACGCGACTGGTTCCTGCCTGAACTGGAAAACCGATTGCGCATGTACTCAAAGACCGAAATCATCGCCCGTTGCGAAGCGGCAGAGATTCCTTTTGCCCCTATCGCAAAGCCGGAAGATTTATTTGACGACCCCCACCTCAACCGGGGGCAACACCTTTTGCATACCACCCTGCCAAACGGGACGACCACCAAACTGCCCGCATTTCCCCTGGAATACGGCGAAGCAAGCCCCGGACTAAGGCTCAACCCTCCTCAAATCGGGGAACATACCCGCGAATTGCTGCGCGAATGCGGCCTTTCACTGGACGAAATCACAACTGTGCTGCACAAGGGCATCATCGCCTGCTCACCTGCTCCATAATCATAAATAACCCTGTACTCTTAAATTGTCTACCATGCTCGATCTGATTGTGAAAAATGCCAGAGTAGTACGGCCTAACCAAACGTCCGTAGAACTCCTGGATCTCGGTATCCGCGATGGGAAATTTGTGCGCATCGCACCCGAAATATTCCCGGAAGAAGGAAATGCCGTGTTTGATGCCAAAAATCTACTGGCCTTCCCCGGGCTCGTAGATGCCCACATGCATACCGGGATTTATTCCCCCCTCGCCCAGGATGCCGTCACAGAAAGCCGTGCTGCCGCCATGGGGGGCGTCACCAGCAGCCTGAACTACATGCGCACCGGGCAATACTACCTCAATAAAACCGGCCCCTACGCCGAATTTTTTCCCGAAGTACTGGACATCTCGAAAGATAAGTTCCACGTAGACTACGGCTATCACCTCGCCCCCATCCTGTACAGCCATATCGACGAAATCGAAATGCTGATCGAAAAATTCGGGGTCACCTCGTTCAAGATTTTCATGTTCTACGGTAGCCACGGTCTCCATGGTAAATCCGATAGCCAAAACGACTTCCTCATGACGCCAGCCGGAGAACGCTACGATATTGCGCACTTCGAGTTTATCATGCGCGGCATCCAGAAAGCCATGCACCGGTTTCCGGAGATCCGGGACGAAATCAGCCTCAGTATGCACTGCGAGACCGCCGAGATCATGAGGGCCTATACCGGAATAGTGGAACGCGAAGGCAAACTCAGTGGTCTGAGAGCCTATTCTGCCAGTCGCCCCCCTCATTCCGAAGGACTGGCTATCTTTATCGCCTCTTACCTCGCCCATGAAACCGAGTGCGCCAACATCAACCTGCTCCACCTCAGCAGTAAAAAAGCCGTAGATGCCGCGCTCATGATGGCAGAAGTGTTTCCCCATGTCAACTTCCGCAGAGAAGTGACCATTGGCCACTTGCTGCTCGATGTGGACGCCCCCAGCGCCGGACACGCCAAGGTCAACCCTCCCATCCGGGAACGGGAAGACGTAGAATACCTCTGGAACTGCCTGCTCAAGCGCCAACTCGACTGGGTGTGCAGCGACCACGCCTGCTGCTCCGAAGAGTTCAAACTCGACAAAAAGAACCCCGATAATATTTTCCTCGCAAAATCCGGCTTCGGAGGCACCGAATACCTCTTGTCAGGGCTTTTTTCGGAAGGCAGCAAACGGGGCATGTCCTACCCCCACATGGCCGAACTGCTGTCATACAACCCCGCAAAACGCTATGGACTACGGACAAAAGGGGATATCGCTATCGGTTATGACGCCGACCTCGTACTCCTCGACCCCCGCGCCTCTTTCACCG
Organism: uncultured Haliscomenobacter sp.; assembly: GCA_964607915.1. Classification (GTDB taxonomy): domain Bacteria; phylum Bacteroidota; class Bacteroidia; order Chitinophagales; family Saprospiraceae; genus JADJPL01. Next base: position 70,456 of record CAZSMU010000001.1, on the reverse strand, counting down.
TCCGCGCCTCTGAATCGGAATCTGCACAGGGCTATACTCCATTCGAAGGAATGACCCTCACCGGAAAAGTCAAAGCTACTTTTCTGCGCGGTGAACTGATTTATGAAAACGATCAGGTCATAGGATCTCCAAAAGGCCAATACCTGAAAAGACCATAACCGTGTTTACAAAAGCTGGTCGCGAGGGCGTCAAAAGAACCTTTTGACCCGCCATACCCCCCGCAACAAGGCCCAAGATTCTTCAACGCCATGAAAAAAAACATGTATCTCTTCTTTATCCTGTTGGCAGGCTCTCTGAGCGCCCAGATGAAAGTAGCGCTGCCCGAAACAGGCATCTCCGGCCTCTACGAGGTCTTCTTTGCCGCTTCCGATGCCGCTTATGCCAAACGGTATTTCGGCGAATACGGCTTCGCTATAGTGGACAGCACCGAGCTTACAGCAGCCGAAGCCTTGAAAATGTATGGCGTTCCCTCCCGACTGAAGGCGTATCGCCTGCAAAATGGCGAAATAGACAGCCACGGTCTGCTGCGCCTCTGGATATGGGACCATCCCCTCGGCCCCGGCGTCGGCTACGCCCCCCCGGAAACCATAGGCTCCCGAATGGCCGTCATGAAAACCAAAGATATCATGCGGATTTACGATATCTACTCCGCAGCCCGCGACGGTGGCCAGCCCTGGCTCCCCACCGAACCCATCGCCGATGATCTCTTCGGCCTCAACCAGCCCGGTAAAAACGATTTCTTCAAACGACCGGTACTCGTACGGGAAAATGCCGTGTACGGCGAATATTTCAACCATGTCTTCTTCCAACGCTATGGGTACGAAATCCCGGGATATGGCTATATCAACGAAAAAGCCCCGCTCAAAACCAGCGAGTTCACCCACCACGATTTCTTTATCCAGGCCGACAGCATAGAAGAACTGAGCTATCTGTACGAAGTACTCGGCCTGCAACCCGAGAAAACACCGGAACTGGACGGGGACTGGCTGCGCGGACCCAAACGGGTCTTCATGATGGAGCCAGGGTACAGCCATCACTACTGGGGCTTCGTCTCCCCCAACAATATCTGCGGCAAATTGAAATTTTTTCTGCCGCGAAGCCCAAAACCCGACCGCTCCGCTCAGCAACGCCCCGGAGAACTCGGCATTACCTTGCACTCGTTCTATACCCCCAAACTCGACCTGGTGTACTCCCTGGCAATCAAAGACAGGCGACTCTCTGTAGGCCCGATACAAAACAACGAGTTTGGAGAGCGATGCTTCCTCTTTTCGGATACTACCGGATGCCGCTGGCAAATCATAGAGAAAAAAATGACCAAACACCAGCCCGTGACCAAGCTGGAGTTCAAGTTCCCCAATGAATAGACTTTTCATAGACATTCGACTTGTTGCGAGGGGTCAGCGAGGTGGGAAAAAAGAGCCTTTTTGACCCCGCGATAATCCCCCTCGCAACAAGTCTATTCATCCACACACCAAAAATACTGCCATGAAAAACATGTATTTCCTCCCGCTGCTGCTGGTACTTTGCACAAGTGCCCCGGGCATCGCCCAAAAACCGCTAAACCTCGCAGACCCCTCCGATAATATGACCGCCTATATCAAAATGCGGGGCTCCCTAAACTCCGATGAAGAAGTGGTGTATTACTGGAAAGGTTTGATTTACAGCTTTATACCCGGTGAACGGAGCGTGCCATTATTTGAAATGGAAGCCTATAATATCGCTAAAACGAGGCCTGTAGAAGGAGGCTATGAAATGCTCACCCGGGAAGTCGCTCTCTACCGCGACCTGAAAACCGGGGAATACCTCGAGAAATGGTACAACCCTTTCATAAAAGATACCGTCGAAGTTATCCATGTGTGGAATGACCCCGTGAACCAGAAGTTCATGCTCAAATCCCCGCGAGGCGATTGGAGCATCCCCTTCATGGAGCAGGGCGACGGTAGGGTAGCCATGTTTTCCGATATCTTCCTGCTCTACCCCTCGCCGCTACCCAAAGCGGAATATCCGGAAAACAGCCGCTCCGACCAGTACCAGGCAGCCGAGTTGTTCCAGTTTTTCATGGATAAAGCCGATCTGGATGATCCAAAGAAAAAATCGGTCTATAACGAAGTGGGTTGGACCCGCCTGAGCGACTTCCTGCCCTGGATGCGCATGGCCGACCGCCCCGGATACCTGGTCTATCAATGCCGGGGATACAAAGTGATGGGCGGGGCTTTTGAAAAGTTGCCCGAAAAACTCAAAAAATACGTGCTCGATCGCCATCCGGAATACGCCAAGGCCCCGGACGTGTTCATCGCTCCGAATATGACGAGCTGGCGCTATTTCAAAAAAATCCTGGACGAGAAAAAGAAATAAGGAAAAACGGGGTGGGCCTCGTTTTTCCTTATTTCCCCTTTTTAAAACTCGAACACATACGTCCCGGAGCCCAGTTCCAGTTCCAACCGTTCGCCGGAGCGGCCTTTGACCTGTACCCCACGGGCTGCTGAAAGAGGATTTCCGCTCTCCTTCAACGCATCGGCTTCTGCGGGCAGCCGCAGCAGAGCGGTCGTATTGGCGGGTATGCTGACGCGCAGGGTGATACGGCCCTCTTTGCGCTCCCAGCCGGAAGCAATTTCGCCATAACTGCTCTGGTAACTGGCCCTGGCATGGTCGAGGCGCTTGCCAAAAGCCGGCTGGATGAGGATATTTTTATAGCCATTACTACCCATGCGCAAGCCGGCAGCTACCTGGTACATCCAGTCGCCAATCGCGCCATACGCATAGTGGTTGAAGGAGTTCATGCCGATGTCCTGGAAGGTGGAATCGGGCTTTTGCCCGTCCCAGCGCTCCCAGATAGTGGTGGCGCCCATCCGGACAGGGTAGAGCCAGGACGGCCAGCTCTCTTGCAACAGCAAGTCGTAGGCGACATCGCTGTGTCCGTGGTCGGAGAGGACATGGCAAAGATAAGGCGTACCTAAAAAACCGGTAGAGAGATGGTTGCGGCGTGCCCGGATATCGTCCACCAGGTTTTTCACGGCGGCGGGCCGCAAGTTCTCGGGCAGGAGTTTGAAATGGAGTGCCAGGACATAGCTCGTCTGCGATTCGGATACCGTACGCCCCGACGGAGCGATGAATTCCCGCTGGAAGGCCGTTTTTATGTTTTCAAAAAGATTTTTGTACAAACGGGCGTCTTCAGACTTGCCCAACACCTCAGCTGCCTGCGAGACGATATCGGCGCTGTGGGCGAAAAAAGCAGTCGAGATATAGTCGTGGTTGGTGAAGCCGTCGCCGTCGGTATGGCTATTCACGCCCTGGGTATTGGGGTGGAAGAAGAGCCAGTCGCCGAATACGGAGCCACCCTTCCAGAGCAGCGAGGCATCTGCCTTGCTTCGGATATAGTCCACGTAGGCTTTCATCGATGGGTACTGGCGTTCCAACAAGCGGCGGTCGTCGTAGATGCGGTACAAGTCCCAGGGGATGATTACCCCCGCATCGCCCCAGCCTGCGGAGACGCCGACCTCCAGGGCGTCCGGCTTGTTGAGCACATCGGGGATGACGAAGGGGATAGCTCCGTTGCTGCGCTGGTCGGCCGCCAGGTCTGCCAGCCATTTCGTGAAGAAAGGCGCCACGTTGGCGTTGAATGCCGCTGTAGGGGCAAACACCTGGGCATCGCCCGTCCAACCGAGGCGTTCATCGCGCTGGGGGCAGTCGGTCGGCACGTCCACGAAATTGCCTTTCTGGCCCCAGGCGATATTGTGTTGGAGCTGGTTGATCAGGGGGTTGGAGCACTCGAAGCTGCCGGTGGGTTCCATATCGGAGTGGACCACGATACCGGTCAAATCTTCCGGGCGCAGGGTGCCGGGGTATCCATCCACCGCTACATAGCGGAAGCCGTAGAAGCTGAAGCGGGGTTCATAGACTTCTTCGCCCCCGCCCCGCAGGGTGTATTTCGCCACCTGCTTCGCGGCGCGCAGGTTGAGGGTGTAGAAATTACCCGCTTTATCGAGCACTTCGGCATGGCGCAGGGTAACCGTTTGCCCGCTTTGGCCCTTTACGCGCAGGCGCACCCAGCCGACCATATTCTGGCCCATATCCGCTACCAGGTCGCCTTCGGGGGTGGTAAATATTTTCACGGGTTTGATTTCCTCTATTTTGCGCACGGGCACACTATTGGAAGCGAGCAAGTTATCCAGTGGGTAATCTACAGCTAACGCGTTTTGCCACTTGCTGTCGTCGAATGCCGGTTCGCTCCAACCCGGCATCTCGCGGCGGGCATCGTATTCTTCGCCGTAGTAGATTTCATTTTTGCCGATCGGTCCGCTGTTGCTCACCTTCCAGCCTGCATCGGTGGTAATCCATTGCTCGCTGCCATCGGTGTAGCGAAGCTGGATTTGGCAGAGGAAGGCTTTCTTTTTGCCGTAGTAACCCCATTGGAACTCCCAGCCCAGACCGCTGCGGAACCAGCCTTCGCCGACGACGGCCCCTACGGCATTCGCGCCCGGTCGCAGCAGCCCGCTGATGTCGTAGGTCTGGTACTGCAGCCGCTTTTGGTAGCTGGTCCAGCCGGGCGCGAGAACCTGGTCCCCTACTTTTTTTCCATTGATATAGAGTTCGTAAAAGCCGTGCGCGGTCGCATACGCCCGGGCCGAGGCAATCTTCTTCGCAGCTACAAACTCCCGGCGCAGGTGGTGTGCCGCTGAGTACCGGGACGGGGTAGCCTCCTGCTCGGGTTCTATCCAGCGCGCTCTCCAATCGCTGCGGTTGAGCAAGGCGCTCTCCCAAAAAGCCGCTTCGCTCCAGGCGGACTCCGCGCCGGCGGCATCCCAGGCTTTCACCCGCCAGAAGTAGCGCGTGGCCGAGCGCAGGGCTGGCCCCGAATAGGCCTGCAGCACCGAGGCATCCGAGTTTCTTTTCCCACTGTCCCAAACCAGGCTTTTCCGGGAAAAAGCGGCGTCTGTCGCTACCTGGAGCTGATAGGCAGACTGCCGCCAGCCGCGCAGGCCCGGCGCTTCGGCCATCCAGGAGAAGCGCGGCTCGCGCACGTCGAGGCCAATCGGATTTTTCAGATGCTCACAGCGCAGCCCCGATATCTTGAACGACTGGGCGTGGATGCCGCCCACAAATGCCGCCATCAGAAACCATTGGATAAAAAAGTGTTTTTTCATCACAGGATATTTAGGGTTAATGGTGTTTTTTAAATATAAAACAAAATAATATTTTTAGAAAATACGATTACTTGGAAAATATTTTTGGCTGGGCTAAAATACCAAAATAACACCTATTTTAACCATCCCCATTGGGGAAAATCGGAAAAAAGAGGATTTTTGAGTTTTTGAAACCGCTTGCCCAACCGGCCCGGTTTACCTCCGTATAAAACACCGAACCATGTATGCATCGCGCTTGATTTTTTGCGGCTCCCTGCTCTTAACCTCTTTCGCTCTCTCCGCACAGGATGCGGAGGTCTTCCCTCCCAATCCTATAAAGCGGAGCCTGAACGCCTTGCGCATGGAAGGAGCCCTCAAAGTGGACGGCAAACTGGACGAACACATGTGGCGGGATGCGCCCAGTGCTGCCGGCTTCACCCAAATCGAGCCGCTGCAGGGCAACCCTCCGGGGGAAGATACCGAGTTCCGCATCTTGTTCAACAAACAATACCTCTACATCGGCGTGTTTGCCCGCGATTCCCTCGGTAAAAGTGCTCTGCGCGCCACGGATTTCAAGCGCGATTTCAGTCCTCGTCAGCACGACCACATCCTGGTTTCTATTGATGGCTTCCAGGACGGGCGCAACGCCATGGCGTTCGCGACCAATGCCTACGGGGTACAGCGCGACCTCCTCGCCTTCGACGATATTTTTTATGATGAAGACTGGGACGGGCTGTGGCGGGTGCGCACCTCGCGCACCGATTCAGGCTGGGCCGCCGAAATCGCCATCCCCTGGCTGACACTCCGCTATCCGGGGTCGGGCGACAGCTTGCAAACCTGGGGGTTCAACCTGGCGCGCAACCGACGGGCAGCCAACGAAATTTCAGCGTTCTCCCCTTTTCCGCGTTCCTTCACCCCTACCCGCATGGAATACGCCGGACAAATCCGCAGCCTGCAACCGCCGCCGCCCAGGGCCAACGTGCGCCTACAGCCCTACACCCTGTTTTCCTATGACCGCTACCGAAAACCCGGCGAAAAAGACTCCGAAGGGACGGACATAAAGGCCGGCGGCGAACTGAAATGGGCGTTGAATACCAATACCGTCCTGGATCTCACCGCCAATACCGATTTCGCCCAGGCCGATGTGGACCGACAGGTCAATAACGTGACCCGATTTTCCGTGTTTTTTCCGGAACGAAGGCAATTTTTTCTCGAAAACGCATCGCTTTTTGGGTTCTACATCGGACAGTCACCCGACTTTTCAGGAGGTTCCATGCGCATACAGCCTTTCTTCAGCCGCAGCATCGGCCTGGATGGCAGCGGTCGGCCCATCCCCATACAGGCGGGCGGACGCCTGGTACACCGATCAGCAAAACAGAACTTCGGGGCCATGGCTATCCGGCAACGCGCACCGGGAGAGGCGGCCACCGACTTCTTCGTCGGGCGCTACTCCCGCAACTTCGGGGAGCAAAACCGCGTAGGTGGACTTATGACGGTGAAAAACGGACCGGAAGGCGCCCACGTCGTCGGTACCCTCGACGGGTTCGTGCGCATTGATGAGAAACAGTCGCTCAACGCCTTCGCCATGCACACCAGCGGCGGCAACTCCACACGCCCGGGCTTTGCTGGTATCGCGCAGTACTACCACTCTACCAATACCCACAAGATATGGCTCACGCAGTCGGTCGTCACCAAAGATTTCAATCCGGAGATGGGCTTTGTCTCCCGTACGGATGTAATCGCCACGACACCCGGCATAAACTGGTTCTACCGCGGCAAACTGCTTCCCTTGCGGAAATACATCCGCGCCTTTGAGCCCGGCTTTTTGCCGGAATTCTACTGGCAGGCCTCTACCGGCAAACTCATCGAGCGGCAGACCTTCTTTTTCCCGCTTTGGTTCAATCTTCAAAATGGAGGCTTTCTCGGGTATGGCATGAACCCCATTTTTCAGGGCCTTACAGAATCTTTCAGTCCGTTGGGTATCTCGATACCGGCGGGGGAGTACCGCTACTTGCGGCATCTGTTTTTTGGCAGCACCGACCCCTCCAAAGTACTGAGCGTCATGGGTATGGCGGAATGGGGCACCTATTTCAACGGCGAACTCCGGTCTATGGACCTCAACCTGCAGTTTGCCCCCTCCCCGCATTTCTCGCTCAACGCCCGCATGAACCGCAACCGCTTTATCGCCGTCGGCGTACCCGCCACCGACGAAACGGTGGACCTGTACAGCCTAGAAGGCCGCCTGGCGCTCAATCCCAGGCTGCAGTTGATCGGTTTCTACCAGCAAAATTCAGAGAACGAGGCGAAAAACTACAACATACGCCTGGCATGGGAATATCAGCCCCTGTCTTTCCTCTATATCGTACTGAACAACCGGGGGTTCCGCAACGAACTGAACGCCCGGCAGACAGAAGACCACGCCATCGTCAAGTTCAGTCTGTTGAAACAGATTTGAACAGCCGCCTACTTCATGCGCACCACCAGACTTGGATTGACCGGGTAGCGGCCAAACCGAACTCCATAGATGGCCAACCCATTATCGGCCTCCAGGCGTACCTCGAGGTACCCCCGTTGCTGTGCCGCTTTCAATACGGCACTGGAAATGGGAATTCGGATCAAATCGCCGAAAGTCCCGGCCTCATAGAGCTTCCGGTCCCTGGGTTGAGCGTGCCAGGACAAGACGCCCCGGTGGTCGGCAGGATCATCGGCAAGGCGGTAGGCCTGCGAAGTAGCCCCCCGAATTGAAATCCGCAAGTTGGACGGGTTCTGGTACTTATCGGTCATCGGATATGCATTGGGGTTCTGGTGCGGCGACACCCTTGCCCCCAGCATATAATCCTGGTCTTTGGAAAAAGACTTATCGCGATCCTTATCTAACAAGGGCTTGGAAGAGGCTTCGACCAAAAAATGAGCTTCCGCTACCTGCGAAAGGTCCAAGCCGGAAACCGGAATACGGTATTCAAAAAAACCCTTTCCGGCACCATTTACTTTGTGCCCGTCGAGTATCTGCCACTGCTTCAGCGACCAGTTGGCAGCGGAGAAGGCGGCAGGGGACTGTTCGAAGACGCGCACTTTATCCGGATTCGAAGGGGCATCTACTACAAAGTGGAAAACGTTGTGGTGCAGCACCTTACCACTCGAAGGATCCTTTAGCAACAGTTGGACCCGGCCCAGGCCCGACCAGGCGGGAGCCGGAAACGTTTCGGCAGGTAAGCCGGCTTGCATCCAGGGCGTGTAGTCGAGTGTGCGGGACGACCGGTGGATTGTCTTTTCCACGCCCGTTTTATCCATGAATGTTCCGGTTATTTCCAGCGACAAGCGGTTGTCGGGGATGGGCATATCCGACATCACGGACAGGTAGAGAGGGATAGTGACGCGTTCCCCTCCTTTCACGGTGACGCAAATATCGTTGCCTGTGGAGATATAAAAAGGCGAGTGGAAGTCGCGGGCGCTCATCCCTTCTGCCAATTCTTCGAGGCCGGTAAATTTGGGGCTTCGGTCGAAGCGCCAGTACCCATTCCACTCGTTGATGACATCGTGGTGTTCGGTATAGAGCCAGCCGGCCACTTTGGGGTACTTTCGGAACGTGTTCATCATGCGGTGGTAGTCCCAGCTCCAGTCCACGTCGCCCGTACTGCCGTCATAGCCCCACACGTTGCCGCATTCCGAGTTTATGTTGGGCTGGTCGCCCTGCTGGAATCCCGGCTGAAAGTGGTAGGTACTGCCGATGAACGTTTTTTCATCTATTGTTTTGAGTCGTTCCTCCCAGGCCCATCCGGGCAGATATTCGTGCCAGGAGTTGATATCGGTTTCCGTATGTCCGGCGCCGCAGCAGATAGAGTTGTCCTCTACCAGTCGGGTGGGGTCCAGAGATTTAGCCAGGTAGTACATGGAAGCGACCCAGTGCTGGGTGCGGGGCAGGTATCGGGATTCTTCCTTTCCGCTTTCCGGGTTTGGCACTTTGCTGCTCAGCCCCCAGGTTTCATTGAATACTATCCAACTAAAGATAGATGGATGGTTGTAATCCCTGCGAATCATCTCGCGCAGGGTGCGTTCCGATTCCGCCTGCATGGCCTCATCAGGCTGGCCCCAGGAGTTGGGCAGGTCGGACATTACGAGCAGGCCCAGTTTGTCGGCCCAGTACAATTTCCGGGGGATATCCACTTTGATATGAGTACGGATACCGTTCAGGCCAATATCCTTACACAGTTGGATTTCGTTGCGCATGAACTCGTCGGAGGGGAAGGTATAGAACCCATCCGGGTGGTAGGACTGGTCGAGGGTGAGTTGCAGGTAGAGGGGTTTGTCGTTGAGCGCTACGTAGGTATAATCCGTTCCCGGGAGTTTGACGGTGGAGATTTTGCGCATCCCGAAATACGTATCCACGCGGTCTTCGCCGACCTGCACGCTCATGTCGTAGAGGTAGGGGTCTTCCAGGGTCCAGAGGCGCTGCTCTGGCAAGCGGATTCGGGCGCTGGCCATTCGGGCGCCCTTCGGGTAGATAAAAGAAGTCTTCAGTGGCCCGCCGGGCGTTTTTATTTCTGCCTGTACGAGGATGTCCTGTTGCGGTACTTTGTCCAGGGCCACTTCGACGCCGACTTCCCGGCGTTCGATATCCGGGGTACAATGGACGTATTCGAGGAAAGCAGGGGCACGGGCTTCCAGATAGGTCGTTTGCCAGATGCCGCGTGCGTTGCCGTAGCCCTGTTTGCCATAGAGGGTAAAATCGCGGCGCTTGTCGTCCACGCGGACGTAGATACGGCTGTTTTGCCCTGCTTTGACATGGGGCGTCAGTTCAAAAGAAAACGGGGTGTAGCCTCCCTGGTGTGTTCCGACCTTATGGCCGTCCACCCAGACGCTCGTTTCCCAGTCGGAAGCGCCGATGACGAGGAATATCCGGCGGCCGGTCCAGTTGGAGGGGATGCTTACGCTGCGCTGATACCAGGCGATATCTGCTTCGTCCGCCACGCCCGACAATTTGGAGCCCCAAGGGAAGGGCACCTGGATGGTATGGGGAAAAGCTGCTTTGCCCTCAAACCACGCATCGCGCAGGCCGACGTCGAGGGAGTCGAAGGCGAACCCCCAGGCACCGTTCAAGTTGAGCCAATCGGCGCGGTGGAAATCGGGGCGCGGGTGTTCCGGCAGCGGGATATTTTGTGAGAAAGCGGGGTATAGCGGCAGGAGGGCAAGGAGGGCTACCCATAAAAAAGCGCGGCGTACTGCGCTTTTCGCGGGGCGAAAAGTGCGGCACGCCGCGCTGCTCAGACCGGATATCTTGCGCATAGCGACAGGATTAGCGGGTTAGCGCGCGTAGGAGATAGCGCGCTTTTCCCGGATGACGGTAACTTTTATCTGGCCGGGATACTGCATCCCTTCCTGTATTTTCTGGGAGATGAGAAAAGCCAGGTCGTCGGCGTATGCATCGCTGACCTTTTCGCTTTCCACGATGACGCGCAGTTCGCGGCCAGCCTGCATGGCGAATGCTTTGGACACTCCCTCGTGCGACATAGCCAGTTCTTCCAGTTCGCCGATTCGTTTGAGGTAGCTTTCCAGGATTTCGCGGCGGGCGCCCGGGCGGGCGCCGGAGATGGCGTCGCAGGCCTGTATGATGGGGGAGATGATGTTGTTCATCTCGATTTCATCGTGGTGAGCGCCGACAGCATTGCAGACGGCCGGGTTTTCCTTGTACTTTTCGCACAGTTTCATACCCAGAATGGCGTGGGAGAGCTCGCTTTCCTCTTCGGCCACTTTACCGATATCGTGGAGGAGGCCGGCCCGTTTGGCCAGTTTGATTTGTTTGGGGTTGAGCCCCAGTTCTGCGGCCATGATTGCGCAGAGGTTGGCCGTTTCGATGGAGTGTTTCAGCAGGTTTTGCCCGTAGGAAGAGCGGAAGCGCATGCGGCCTACCATTTTAACGAGGTAGGGATCCAGGCCGTGGAGGTCTAATTCGATGACGGTGCGTTCGCCGATTTCGACGATTTGTTCATCGAGCTGCTTGCGCGTTTTGGCGACGACCTCTTCGATGCGGGCCGGGTGGATGCGGCCATCGGCCACCAGTTTTTTGAGGGCCAGACGCGCCACCTCGCGGCGGATGGGGTCGAAGCTGGAGATGACGATGGCCTCGGGGGTATCGTCCACCACGATTTCGGCACCGGTAGCTGCTTCGAGGGCGCGGATGTTGCGGCCTTCGCGGCCGATGATTTGGCCTTTCAAATCGTCGGAATCCAGGTGGAAGACGGAGACCGTATTCTCGATGGTATATTCTGCGCACATGCGCTGAATAGTCTGGATGACGATTTTCTTAGCTTCTTTGTTGGCGTCTGCTTTAGCCTGTTCGACGGATTCTTTGACGATGGCCATGGCATCGGTTTCTGCTTTTGCGCGCACGGCGTCGAGCAGTTGCTCTTTGGCCTCCTGTTCGGTCAGGCGGGCAATACTTTCCAGTTCCTTGATGCGAAGTTCGTTGGCCATATCGAGTTCCTCTTTCTTTTTGGCCACGATTTTGAGTTGTTTCTCCAGGTTTTCGCGGATGGCGTTGAGCTCTGCGTCTTTGAGTTCGATTTCCGTTTTTTGGGTTTCGAGGGCGCGTTGGCGTTCTTCGATTTTTTCCTCTTTGGTTTTGAACTCGTTATCTAAGGCGCGGATTTCCATTTCGCGTTCCTTCAGCTGCACGAGTTGTTCCGACTTATGCGTATCGAAGGTGGACTTGAGTTTGTTGAAATGCTCCTTGGCCTCCTGGATTTTCTTTTGTTTGATCCGTTCGTTTTTGTTTTCGGCTTGGTCCAGGATTTTTTCCGCTTTCATTTCCGCTTCGTCAGTGAGGCGTTTTGCGGTCAGGCGAGCTTCTTTGATTTGGAGATCGGCCTGATTATTGGCCTCATCCTGTAGTTTTTTTCGGTTCCTGCTCAAAGCGGCATTTACCAGCAGGTAGCCGATTACGGCGCCGATGGCGAGTCCGATGAGCAATCCTATTCCTATATCCATTCGTGTACTCTTGTTTATGTGCGTTTTAAAAAACTGTAAAATACTACAAAAAAACCTAAAAACATCCCAAATGGGTTATTTATACAAATAATTGCATCGTTTAAAGCACAGGCTGCGAGCGAAGTCGTTCAGGCATCGGGGGCGAGCGCCTCTTCCAGCAAGCGGTGCAAGCGGGCGAGCCGGTTTTCGAGCACCTCCGGATCGGGCAGGTTGACTTGCCGGCTTTTGAACAAATCCACGGCATACGTCAGCAGCATCATAGAGAGGCAGTCCTGTTTGTCTTTGTTCGGGTGGGCCAGCTGGAAGCGGTTGACTTTATCGTTCACCTCGCCTACGATTTGGCGGATGGTCGCTTCATCTTCTGCCCTGACCTTGAGTGGATAGGGCCTCCCTGCGATAAGGACGGTAATATGCCTGCTTTCCTGGTTCTCCATATCACAGATTGCGCAACTGTTCGATACAGGCATTCAATTGGCGCACGGACTGTTCCAGTTGTCGTTGGACGGAGGCTGTCCTTTGCGCCTCATCGGCTTTCATCCGCGTGTTTTTTTGTTCCATATCGCGCAGTAGTTCTTTGAGCCCGGCGACGAGTTTGTCCCGTTCGAGCAATTCCAGTTGGAGCTGCTGGTTTTCCCGCACCAACGCTTCGTTCATGCGGTTGACCTGTTGTATTTTTAAGATGAACTGGCCGACTTTTGCCTCGATTCGATCCAAGCGTTCTAATGCCTCCATACCGGGGATTCCTATTTTAATCGTTCTTACTTTGCCATAGCGGGTATATTTTCCCTTTTTATAAGCTAAAAAGCTAACGCCGGATAGCTGCATTAAGTTTCATTTCGTATTCGCGGATGAGCTGGTCCATGATTTCATCTACTTCTTTGTCCTGAAGGGTGCGTTCCGGATTTTCGAACACGTAGCTCAAGGCGCAGGAGCGTTTGCCGCTACCGAGTTGGCTTTCATTCTCATAGACATCGAAGAGGTTGACCTCGCGAATCCATTTTTTGCCCACTTTGCGGGCGATAGCGGCCATTTCGGAGAAATGCACAGATTGATCCACTACCAGGGCGAGGTCGCGGCGGGTATTGGGGAATCGCGGCACCTCGGCGTAGCGGATGCGTTGTTTGCCCATAGCTTGCAGGAGCAGGTCCCAATTGAACACGGCGGCGAAGACTTCTCCGCGGATGCCCATTTCGCGGGTCAGCATTCCGTTGATTTTTCCCAGTTCGACCAACACCTGGGGGCCGCGCTGGAGTTGTAGGCCGTACGAAAAAGCGGTATGTGAGAGCGGTTTTTCCTGCGTTCCCTCGATACCTGTCCGCTGCAGAATTTGGGATGCATAGGCTTTCAGGGTAAAAAAGCCCGTTTGCGCCTTTTTGTCGGCCAGCCAGCTTTCTTTCCAGCGGTCCCCGCAAAGAAAAAGAGCGAGTTGCCCCGTTTCTGCATAGCCAGATTCCGTTTTGCGGTATTTTTTTCCAAATTCGAACAAGCGCAGGCGGTTTTGCTGGCGGTTTTGGTTGTGCAGCACGGTTTCCAGGCCACTGACGAGCATATCTGGGCGCATAACATCCAGATGGGCGTTGGAGGTATTGTGGATGTAGGCCAGCTCCTCTTCGGCGACGCCGAGCAGGGGATTCCGGTAGTAGCGCGACTGGGAGAGCGACAGCGCCATCATCTCGTTAAAGCCGGAGGCGGCCAGGAAGTTGGCTACGACATTGCGCATATCCGAAGGGTCGGGCTGTGGCTTGAGGTTCAGGGTATAGCTAAACTTGTCGGGGATGGCCACTTTGTTGAACCCATAGATACGAAGGATTTCCTCGATGAGGTCGGTGGGACGAGTCACATCGGCTTTATCCGTAGGCACGGAAACGAGCATTTCATCAGAGGAAACGCGCTGTACGCCCATGTTCAGTGCTTCGAGGATGGATTCTATTTCACGCGGCTCCAGAAAAGCGCCAATCAGTTGGTTTACATGTGCGTAGCGCAGGGCAATACGACGAGGCTGTACCGGATGGGGATAGATATCCACGATGTCGGACGCGATTTTTCCACCGGCTAGTTGCTGAATCAGCAGGGCTGCGCGCTGAAGGGCGTAGCGGGCGATATTGGGGTCGCTCCCTTTTTCAAAGATGCGGGCCGCGTCGGTGCGCAGGTTGTGGCGCATACTCGTGCGGCGGATATAACGCGGGTTGAAGTGCGCAGCCTCCAGGAAAATATTCACGGTATCGTCTTTAACCCCCGAGTGCAGGCCTCCGAACACCCCGCCGATGCACATACCGCGCGATTCCCCGTCGCAGATCATGAGGTCTTCCTCGTGCAGAACGCGTTCTGTATCATCCAGTGCGCGGAAGCGGGTTTCGTGGGGCAGGGTCTTGACCACTACCTTCCGACCGCCGATTTGGTCGAGGTCAAAAGCATGGAGAGGCTGGCCCAGTTCGTTGAGTACGTAGTTAGTGGCGTCCACCACGTTATTGATAGAGCGCACGCCGATGACGTTGAGGCGCTCTACGAGCCATTGCGGCGACTCTCCGACGCGGACGCCCGAGATAGAGACGCCGCAATACCGCGGGCAGGCCTCTGTGTTTTCCACGACGACCTGGACGGGCAGGTCGTGGTTATCCACGGTGAAAGCGCTGACATCCGGTACGCACAAAGTCCCCGGATGGCTGTAGTTTGTTTTCAATGCGGCGGCCAGGTCGCGGGCAACGCCGAGGTGACTGGTGGCGTCGGAGCGGTTGGGGGTGAGGCCTATTTCGAAGAGATAATCTTCTTTCAGATCGAACCATGCCTTTGCAGGAAGGCCCACGGGGGCGTCGGGGGGCAGAACCAGGATACCGCTATGGTCATGGCCGAGGCCCAGTTCGTCCTGTGCGCAAATCATGCCCTCGGAGTCTTCCCCCCGGATTTTCCCTTTTTTGAGGGTGAGGGGTTCTCCTTCTACGGGGTGGAGAGTGGTGCCGACAGTGGCGACCAGCACTTTTTGTCCCTGGGCCACATTGGGGGCACCACAAACGATTTGCAGCGTTGCCCCCGCACCGATATCCACGCGGGTCAATGAAAGTTTATCTGCGTTGGGATGCCGCATACATTCGAGCACATGGCCGACGACGACCCCTTCGAGGCCGCCTGGTATACGTTCTACCCGTTCCATGCTCTCGAGTTCGAGGCCGATATCGGTGAGTATTTCGCCGATTTTTTCCGGCGCCATGGGGAGGTCAAGATAATCTTTGAGCCAGTTCAAAGAGATTTTCATAAGCGCGATTTATAAGAAAAGGTAAAGGTAGGGAATAGACCGCTTGTATGCCTCCGTGTAACAGGTTTTGTGTAAATTTTCAGGACAGGTTGTATAAAGTAGACTTGTTGCACGGAGTATACCTAGGGTATGCTCGGGTTAATTTTTCTGGTCTTTTAGCCTACTCAGACCTGCTTTGGCCGCCTGGTGCAGTCCGGAGCGATAATCTTCGGGGTTCATGGAGAGGCAAATCTGGAAAAAGCGCTCTGCCTCCGGGGTTTTGCCCAGGAGTTCGTAGATTAGTCCGCTTTGCAGGGCGGCATTGCACGCCAGGTAAGAGGCATCGTTGCGCCCCAAGGCTATCGTTTTTTGGTAATTCGCCAAGGCTTTGGGATAATTTTTTAGGGCGTGCAGGATACGGCCGCTCCGGTAGTGGTATTCCAGGCGTTGGGCGAACGTGTGCGGTTCGGCAGCCTGAACGGCTTGCAGCGCCTCCTGGTAGTATCCTCCGTCGAAGAGCAGGCGCGCTTTCAGCAGTGCTTTGAGGGGCATCTGCTGGGTCTCCGCTTCCTCCAGGGCGTTTTTATCCGCCCCGGCGACAGCCTGCCCTTCTTTGATGGCGCGCAGCATGTACTGCCGATAGGCTGCCTGGTCATTGCGCAGGGCCCAAGCATGCCAGGCGAGTTTTTGGTAGGTGTCTTTGATGCCATTTGGCCCTTTGTGTTGCGCTAAGAAGGTCAAAAAAGCATTGGAAGCGCGCGGGTCGAGCTTGCGCAAACGAGCCGCCCCCAGCATGTAGTCCAATTGGGGAAAAGGGAGAAAACCCGGGCCTGCCGGGCGTTTTTCGAGGGTTTCCAGGGCGGCATCGTTACGGCCGGTCTGCATGGCAATATCCGCCTGTACGAAGCAGTGCAGCAGGTTATTTTGGGGATTCAAGGGCAGGTCAGACAGCAGATCCCACGCTTTTTCACCCTCATTGCAAAGGCGGAGCAACACGTACGCGTAGATCAGTACCGTTTCCTCCTTGAAAAAAAACGCCTGCTTGCGCGCTTTGTGGAGAACCTGTTCGAACTCTGCGCGCCCCTGATTCACGGTACCGGACAATCCCCCCAGAACCCTGGCGCCCCAGCGGTATGTATCCGGGATGGTGCCGGCCAGAGCATGCAGAATGGCCAGGTTTTTTTGGTTGGGCAAAAAAGAAGGGAATAATTCCTGATTCCTGCGCAGCAAGCGGTACGCCTTGCCCATATCGAGGAAAGCAGACACTGGCTCGTTAAAACGGAACTTGAGCAGGGCCCATTGAAGGCGGATATCCGCCTGGACATACAGGTAGTACGGCGACCCGGGGTTTCCCGTCTGTATGTTCCGTATGCGGGCTTCCTCGTTTTTCTTGAGCCGGGCATACGCCGCAGGGTCTTCACTAGTGAAGAGGCGTGCGAAGTCCACGTAATTATATAGGTGCTGTACCGCCAGGTTATCCGGATTCCGGTTTTGCATCCGCAGGAGCAGCCGTTCTGCTTCTTCGATTTTCAAAGAAAGGGCAAGTCGGTACACCGCCGGGGCTGGCTCCGAGTAGTCGAAGGAGGCGCCGCTCAGAGGGCCCACGCACAACAGCAGACAGAAGGCAGCGTTCAGCAGGTGCCGCACGACCGAGATTCAGGCATTTCCGGCTTCTTCCCGCGCAAAACCCGGCTGGTAATTTGAATCGAGGATATAATCATCCACCAGGATACGACCGCAGTACTCACAGACGATGATTTTCTTGCGCATAGCGATTTCCAACTGGAGCTGCGGAGGGATTTTGTTGAAGCAGCCGCCGCAGGAATCCCTTTGTACCGTCACTACCGCCAGGCTGTTGCGGTAGGAAGAACGGATTTTATCGTACGCTTTGATCAGGCGCGGCTCCACGTGTTGGCGGGCGGCGTTGGAGTGTTCGCGCAACTCGGTTTCCTCCGTTTCCGTTTTGGAAATGATGTCCTGCAACTCGGTCTTTTTGACTTCGAGGTCTTTTTGTTTTTTGGCCAGTTTTTCTTCTACGGCGCGCAACTGTTCCTCTTTGACTTCGATTTCCGCACTGCTTTGGCGCATCCGCTTTTCGGCGAGTTGGATGTCGAGCCCCTGCATTTCGATTTCCTTGTTCAGCGCGTCAAATTCCCTGTTGTTCTTGACATTGTCGAGCTGGGACTTATAGCGCTCGATGAGGGATTCCGCTTCTTTGGCGTTGGCCTGTTGTTTGGAAATATTGGCCTGAAGTTCTTTAATGGCGGCCCGCAGCTTCCCGGTGCGGATTTCCAGCCCCGCAATTTCGTCTTCCAGATCGCCCACCTCGATAGGTAGCTCCCCCTTGAGGACTTCGATTTCATCGATTTTGGAATCGATGAGCTGGAGTTCGTACAGTTGTTTGAGTTGCTCTGCAACCGTTATTTCGTTGGCCATGCTGAGTTGTTTTTAACCTTGATTGCTATATTATGCGGGTTTTCCCTAGTAGTAATGAACGGGGTTCGTGCTTGTTTTAGCACAATAAACCGCGAAATTAGGAAAATTACTTGAAATAATTTCCTGTAACAAGTGGATGGTAAATTGTTCGCTTTCGTAGTGCCCGATATCTGCGATGAGGAGCTGGCCGTCCGCGTCAAAAAACTCGTGGTATTTGAAGTCGGCGCTCACGTACGCATCGGCGCCTTGGGATATGGCCGTTTTGAGCAGGAAGCTGCCCGCACCCCCGCAGACGGCCACGCGCCGGATATCGCGCCCGGTGAAAGCGGTATGCCGCACGCATTGGGTCTGCATCCGGGTTTTGAGGTAATGCAGGAAGTCCACCCCGCTCATGGGGAAGGGCAGCTCGCCGATCATGCCCCCTCCCACACCGGGGTGGGGTCCGAGGGCATTCTGCCAGACTGCCCGTTGCAGGGCGGGGGGATGCAGGGCTGCGACGTATTTTTCGATATTTTTTTGCCGGGCAGCATCGAATCGCAGCTCGCACAGTACCTCGTCCCCGCCGGCGCTGTGCAGGGCGGAGAGCACTTCGCCCCCGCCATTTGCCCCCAGGCCGGACTTGAACGGCTCCAGCAGGGCCGCCGGGAGGGGCAGTCGCACCTGTCTCCACACGTCCTTAGGGGCGAGGATACGCGTATCCAAAAGCTCCAACTTTTCGGCGATACGGCTATTGACCCCATTGATATACATGCTGTCCAGGTTCGTATGGATTGCGTACACCGCAATATCCTGGCGGATGGCCTGCATCACTACCCGTTCCACATACGTGGCACCAGTCAGGCGCTTGAGCCCCCTAAAAACGATAGGATGGTGGGAAACGACCAGGTTACAGCCGAGCCGGGCCGCCTCTTCCAGTACCGCTTCCGTAGTGTCGAGGCATACGAGGATACCCCGTACTTCCCGGCGTAGGTCGCCACACAGGAGGCCGGAATTATCGTATTCTTCCTGGTGTGCCGGCGGAGCGGTTTCTTCCAGGATGCGGATGATTTCTCGAACGGTAGCAGACATATTATGATCGCGTGATAAGTTCAATGTTTTGATTGGCGCAAAATTTTTTGCTCTATGGCGGTCGTGGAGTACCCGTTTACGAAAGGCAGCGTCTCTACGCGCCCCCCGCGCGCCAGCACGAGGTCGGCCCCGACGATTTGCGCCGCCGAATAATCGCCCCCTTTTACCAATACATCCGGCATCAGGCGATGGATGAGCGCTTGGGGAGTATCTTGCTCAAAGCCCACCACCAGGTCCACGAACGCCAGTGAAGCCATTTGCAGAAACCGGGTAGGCTCGTCGTGGATAGGTCGCCCGGGGCCTTTTAGGCGGCGGACAGACCCTTCGGTATTGAGTCCGACGACCAGGCGGTCTCCCAGGTCGCGCGCCTGGGCCAAATAATGCAGGTGCCCGAAATGCAACAAGTCAAAGCAACCATTGGTAAACACGATGCACAGCCCCTGCGAACGCCAGGCTGCAACGCAGGCCTCCGCCTGTTCCCAATCCATTACCTTTGCTTGTATAGACGATAAAAAAGACATATGGCGCGCTTTAGGCTGATTGAAGGTCAGCAGCGATTTGATTATCCGGCGATTTGGGTTGATACCCACGGTTTAGGATGGGAAGCAGGAGCATCGCAGTCATCCCGAGCAGGATATTACCCCCTAATTGGATCAGGAAAAAAAAGATGTTGGCGTATGAAAAGCCGTCGGCATGGCTTACCCCGTACAGCGCGAGGGCCGTTTGTACCATAAAGTGGTAAGATCCCATCCCGCCCGGTGAGGGGACCACGACGCCCCAGGTCGCGAAGACAAACACCATGAGCGCCGCTACCATCGGCAGGCCCGACGTAGCCCCAAAGGTCTTGAAGGCAATGTAGGACATCAAAAAAAACATGAACCATACGTTGATGCTGTGCAGAACGAACAACCAGGGACGCTCTAATTGCCCGATGGTTTTTATCCCCTCCCAGAATCCTTTGAGCAGAGACAGAATTTTTTGAAAAAAACCGAGTTGCGAGAGCCGATGCCGCATTTTCCACGCGACCAGTACTCCGAGTACCGACAACGGAAGGATGACCCAGAAGATGACCTGTAGTACCGATCCTTTACCGCTCAGCGTCACATGTTCGCCGACGAACTGTCGAATAGTGTCGTACTCCAGGACGAATGCCAGAACGGTCAGCAGCAGGATACTCAGCATATCTATGATGCGATCTACGACCACGGTACCCAGAACTTTTTCCAGCGGGATCCGCTCATAGCGGGAAAAAGCGCCGCAACGAGCGATTTCCCCCATGCGCGGCAAGGCGAGGTTGAGGAAGTAGCCAACTAAAATCGTCAGGAATGCATTGCCGAAGCGGGGGGCATAGCCCAGAGGGCGCAGGAGCATGTTCCAGCGCAGGGCCCTGCTTGCGTTGCTGATCATAAAAAAGACAATCACCAATAAAAACCAGCCAAAAGCGATACCCTGAAAATCCGCCCATATCTTGTCTATCAGGCTACATTCCGAAGCGGGGATGCCCTTGAGCGCACAATCCGCGGCAAAGGCATTTGCCTGGTGCCGGTACACGAGATAGAGCAGCCCGACCCCCGTACCCAAAAATACCGCGAATTTCAGGATATTAGCAAAAATGCGTTTTATGGGAAAACTCATTACGATGGTGTGTCTAAGTGCTGAAATAAGGCCGGCTCACCCGCTGGCTAAAAACAGGCGCAAAAGTACATAAAAAAACCGTACCATGCCCAAAACCTGTTGGCCGTATCAGGCTGATTCTATTGGACATTTTGAAGATAGGCTCATTGCGCGGGGGGTCAGCGAGGGTTCAAAAAGGCCCTTTTTCGCCCTGCCGTGCCTTTCTTTCGGTCATACAGCGAGGCTATACTCTCTCAAAAGCCTTCGTATGGACAAAAAACGACTCTTTTTCCCTTCCCCACCGACCCCGCGCAACAAGTTCAGTAATTCATAGTTAGGGAAGAAAGGGTTTTTTTACTATCTTTGCATTCTGATTCCTAAACTGCCCGGTGTGGGCATCCGTTTAGAGGGTTGGAAATAACAGATCTTCACGGCATGAGAAAGAGGAAAGTGCTGATAGTCACCCAGGAGATGCTGCCCTACACAGCAAGCACGCAAATAGCCGAAGTAGCCCGTTACCTTCCCCAGTACGTCCAGGAAAACGGGATGGAGATACGAGTGCTCATGCCTCGCTTCGGGGCGATCAACGAACGCAGGCACCGGCTCCACGAGGTGGTTCGTTTGTCCGGAATGAACATTATCGTAGATGACGACGACTATCCTTTGGTCATTAAGGTAGCTTCCCTGCCGGAGGGCCGCATGCAGGTCTATTTTTTAGACAATGAGGATTTTTTTCGCCGCAAACACATCTTTTTAGACGATGAAGGGGCGCCTTTCGACGACAATGCGGAACGCATGGTCTTCTTTTGCAAGGGCGTGATAGAAACGGTCAAAAAATTTGGTTGGGCACCCGATATCATTCACTGCCATGGATGGATGACGAGCCTCGTGCCATTATTCCTCAAAACGACGTACAAGACAGAGCCGCTTTTCCAACCGGCCAAAGTGGTGTACTCGGTCTATGACGAGCCCTTCGGAGCCGCACTGGAAGGGGGCTTTCTGGAAAAGGCGCTCCGCAACAACATCGGGCAGGAAAACCTGCTCGCCTATCAGGACGAAAAAGGCATTGCGTTGCAGCATGGTGCCATGGCCTTCGCAGATGCCGTCGTACAAGGCAGCGAGCACCTGGCAGACCCCGTCCAGCAACATATACATGCCTTGAGCAAACCCGTCTTGCCGTTCCAAGGGGATCGATACCTGGAAGCCATCCTGGAGTTCTACCACACGCTTTTACCAGAAAAAGTGATGGAATAAGCAACCCGAAGCCTACTTCCCCGCTCCTTCCCTAAAGCCAATTCGAATGCATTACCCGGCATGTTTGTGCCTCAAAATTTTTGTCAAGTTCTCCACATGGACCTCAACAGCCTTTTGCGCCGGCTAATATGGCCGGCCCTCCTATCGTACAGCCTGTATTCCTGCGTTGACCCCACCAGTGCCGGCCTGGACTTACTGAGCGAAGACCTGCTCAACCTGGAATACGTAGATACGTTCACCGTAGAAACTGCCACCGAACTCAGCGAAGCCGTCCGCACCCATACCCCCAACTCCTTCCTGAAAGCATATGTACTCGGGCGGGCGGACGACCCTCTGTTCGGATTATCAGAAGCAAGCCTATATGCACAACTCATCCCGGAATACCTGAGCCCCAAATTCGGGGAAGTCATCGTAGATTCCGTAGTGTTGGTTCTTCCGTACGACACGAGCAAGTTCTATGGCAACCGCACCCAGCCGGTCTCGTTGGAAGTCTATCAACTCCTGGACCCCATCGTTTCTACGGAGGCTCATTTTTCCACCGAGCGCTTTATGTACAGCCCCATCCCCCTCGGGCGCACTACTTTTTTCCCGTCCAAAGATAGTGTCCGCGTTTTTGATTATGGTTCGGGCACCCGCGATACCATCTCCTTTCCCCATGTGCGCATTTCCCTCAGCAAGACCCTGGGACAGGAACTCCTGGCCCTCGACACCTCTTACTATGCAACCGACAGCATTTTCCAGACTTTCTTCAGGGGCATCTTTATCAAACCCTCTGCTGCGTCCAGTGGCGCCCTGGTAGGTGTCAACCTAAATACTACCCGGGCGGGTATGATGGTGTATTACCGAAACGATACCATCCAGAAACAGTTCCAGTACCAGTTCAGCCCTTATGTGGCCAATGTCTCCACTTTTCAACACAATACGAGCGGCAAACCCGTAGAAAAACAGATTGGCACGCCTTCCGCCCAAAACCAATATATATTCGTACAGGGCATGGGCGGGGTAAACGGAAAGATCCGCTTTCCCAGCGTAGCTTCCCTGAAAAATTCCATCGTCAACCACGCCATCCTGGAGCTCCGGGTAGCTACTCTGCCCGGCGACGATTCGAATCTGTATCCCCCGGCATCTACTTTAGTGCTTTATTACCGCGATAAAAACGGGAACCTTCAGGTAGTGAAGGACGTAGCCCTCGCAGATACCGAAATACCTCAAAAGTTCGGCGGTACCTTCCAGGCAGGCGCCGACCCGGAACCCGGCCTGTACCGCATGAACCTGAGCGCTCACTTGCAGGATATGGCCGACGGGAAAGTCAGTAACGAGATGCTGCTCAGCTTGTTCCCCAAAACAGAAAACAATAGCCGCGCCGTACTCTACGGCGCAGGCGGTGCTACCTACAGAGCAAAGCTCAAGGTGGCGTTTACCAAATACAAGTAAATCAAGGAAAAAAGCATACTATGCAAAAAGCAAAACTGGATATGGAATACAACTCCCAACTGGAGGAGTTGATCATACCGGAGTATGGTAGAAATGTACAACGATTGATCTTCCATGCAAAAACCATAGAAGACGACGTCGTGCGCCAAAAATTTGTCGAACAAATCATCGTCCTGATGTTCCAGATGCAGCCGCAAACCCGCAGTATCGAGGAAATTCGCGATAAACTCTGGAAACACCTGTTCCGCATTGCCAACTACGATATCAAGGTCATGCCCCCCAACGGCATCATCCCCACAGAAGAGGCCGCCTATAAAAAACCAGGGCCCGTGGAGTACCCGGAGAAGGAACAGAACTTCCGGCATTATGGTGCGAGTGTCCAAAAACTGATCCGAAAAGCCCTGGAGATGGAGCCGGGGCCCAAGCGCGAAGCGCTCGTCTCCATTATCGCCTCCTACATGAAACTGGCCTATCGAACCTGGAACAAAGAACACTTTGTCAGCGACGATGTTATAAAGGCAGACCTCGAACTGATGTCCGGGGGAAAACTGGTCGTCTCGGAAGCGATCGACAACTTGGTGCAACCTACTCAAAACCAGCAACAACAACAAAACCAACGCCGCAATAAATACAAACCCTACTCCCAACGCTCGCCCTACGGCGGCGGGAAACAAAGCAATAACAAAGGTAACGGCCGTCAGCAGTACGCCAAAAACAACAAGCGCAAATAAAATCAATGCTCATCTATAATGTAACCGTCAAAATTGACCAGGATGTACACCTTGACTGGTTGCAATGGATGCGGGAAACGCATATCCCTCGGGTCATGCAGACGGGTAAATTCGACGATTACCGCATCTGCCGTATGATGCACGAAGAACCGGACGGGGTGACGTATGCCGTGCAGTACTTCTGTCCAGACCTCGCCGCGATGTACGCTTACCAACAGGAGCATGCCAAATCACTCCAAGCCGAGGTCTCAGAGCGCTTCCCCGGCAAATTTG
The DNA here is from genome assembly GCA_964607915.1 of uncultured Haliscomenobacter sp. Lineage (GTDB taxonomy): Bacteria > Bacteroidota > Bacteroidia > Chitinophagales > Saprospiraceae > JADJPL01. Next base: position 46,310 of record CAZSMU010000001.1, on the reverse strand, counting down.
TCGTTTTTCGCACCTTGATGGAGGTTATTTGAACCTCCGCCGCCAGCACGACCTGTTTCCTTCAAAAAAACCTGTACACGCTATGTTTTTCAACCTGAACGAAGAACAACTCGCCGTGCGGGACGCAGCACGGGAATTCGCACAAAAAGAACTGAAACCGGGCGTCATAGCACGCGACTCCACCATGGCTTTCCCCCGAGAACAAGTCCGCCGGATGGCCGAAATGGGCTTTCTGGGGATGATGTGCTCCCCCGTGTACGGCGGAGGTGGCATGGATACGCTCGCTTATGTACTCGCTATGGAGGAAATTTCCAAAGTGGACAACAGTTGCTCCGTGCTCATGTCCGTCAACAACTCTCTGGTCTGCTGGGGGCTGGAAGCGTATGGAACGGAGGCCCAAAAAGAGCGCTATTTAAGCAAACTCGCCCCGGGGGAATGGCTCGGCTCCTTCTGCCTCTCGGAGCCGGAAGCTGGCAGCGACGCCACCCACCAACGCACCACGGCAGTGGACATGGGCGACTATTATCTGCTCAACGGCACGAAAAACTGGATCACCAACGGCGGTTCTTCGCAGGTACACCTGGTGATAGCCCAAACGCATCCCGAAAAAGGTTCCCGCGGAATCAATGCTTTCATAGTGGACACCTCCTGGGACGGCGTACAAATCGGAGCTAAAGAAGACAAACTCGGCATACGCTCCTCGGATACCCACACCATACTGTATTCCGACGTCAGAGTGCCCAAAGAAAACCGGATCGGGGAAGATGGCTTTGGGTTCAAATTTGCCATGAAAACCCTGGCAGGAGGCCGCATCGGCATTGCCGCACAAGCGCTGGGCATTGCTGCTGGTGCCTACGAACTGGCACTCGAATACTCCAAACAGCGCGAAACCTTCGGCAAACCCATCTACCAGCACCAGGCCATCGCTTTCAAACTGGCCGATATGGCTACGGAAATCGAAGCCGCCCGCCTCATGGTCTATCGGGCCGCATGGCTCAAAGACCAGGGTAAGGACTACAATACCGCCAGTGCAATGGCCAAATTATACGCCTCGGAGGTCGCGATGCGCACCACGGTTGAAGCGGTACAGGTCCATGGTGGCTATGGTTTTGTAAAAGAATACCATGTAGAGCGCTTGATGCGCGATGCGAAGATCACCCAGATCTATGAAGGTACTTCTGAAGTGCAGCGCATGGTCATCTCCAGAAGTATACAAGAAGAACCCTACCTCCCCGTATGAAGCAATCGCTCCAAGTCTTCACCCTCTACGGTATCCCGCTCCGGTTGCACTGGACCTTTGCGCTCATATTTGTGTTCGTATTCTATAAGGGCAAGAGCGAGAACTGGTCCTTCCAGGAAATTTTGCTGGAAACGGGTTTCGTCCTCTCCCTTTTCCTTTGTGTTGCACTCCATGAATACGGCCATGCCCTTATGGCCCGGCGCTTCGGAGTCAGTACCCTGGACATCATCCTCTCGCCTATCGGGGGTGTCGCCCGGCTTGACCGCCTTCCGGCTAAACCTCAGCACGAATTGTGGATAGCACTGGCAGGCCCTCTGGTCAATATCGGAATCGCCCTGCTGCTGGGGCTGTACTTCATCTCTATCCCTTCCGGGCTGCGCCTGCAACTGCTCCAGGCCTTGGCATCGCAGGAAGGCAGCTACTTGTTCTCCGATATACCTGAATGGGGGATATGGCTTCTCGGCCTGTTCGTCATCAATATAGCCCTCGCCTTGTTCAATATGATCCCCGCTTTTCCTATGGACGGAGGCCGTATCCTGCGCGCACTCCTGAGCATGTGGATAGGGCGGCTACGGGCAACCTGGTTTGCTGCGCGCATCGGGCAGGGCCTCGCTGTTGCCTTTATCGGTTTTAACCTCTGGCGCTTATGGGAAAGCTCCGGAAAAGATGGACTGCTCTCGGTCTTCATCGGGGTATTCGTATTCCTTCTGGCCCGCAACGAGTACCGGTTCATCGCTTTCGAGGAAGCGCTGCGCCGCGGTACGGCGGGCGACCTGGCGCGCCGACGTTTCACCCCCCTCTATACCACCGATGTCATGGACAAAGCGATACAGCTTTTTTTGGCGGGGGAAGAAAAAAATTTCCTGGTATTCGACGAATGGCAAAACCTGGTCGCTGTCCTGCCCGAACACCGCACCGCCCAGGCTTTGCAAAGTGCCGACGGCGATGCCCTGGTCTCGCAGTACATGCTTTGCGAACTCTTGCCCTTGTTGGAAAAGGAATCGCTCGCAGCTTCCCTAAAAAAACTACAGCATTCCCAAAGCGGGGCCATGCCGGTGTACAACGAGTGGAATATACTGATAGGTATCCTGGATACCCCGTCTATGGATCGGCACATGCGGAACCTGCACCGACGGGCTTAATTACGCTAAAGGATATTGAGCCGGTTGAGGAGCACCGGGCGGTTAGCCCGGCTTATCGGGATGTTGAACAAGTCAATCGCCAGGGAATGCTCCCCGACTTCCACCACCATATCGAGATTGACGATGTAGGAACGGTGGATTTTCAGAAAACGCGGATCCCGGATTTTCTCGTCTATACCCTTTATGGTGTGGTGAATCAGGAAGGATCCGTCCCGGGTCTTGATGCGCACATAGTCGCCGACCGTTTCAAAAAACAAAATATCTGAAAAAGCCAAGCGGATGAGCTTGCCTTCCTGGCGAATGTATATATCCCGCGCAGAATCCCTGTAACTCTGGTTTTGATGGAGCTGCAGCCGCACTTTTTCGACCGCCCTCAGGAAGCGGGGTAGGGAGACGGGCTTTTTCAGATAATCCGTAACCGCGTACTCGAAAGCCTCGTACGCAAAATCGGTTCGCCCGGATACCACTACGACCTGTGGCTGAAAGGTCAAGCGGTCCAATAAACTCAGCCCGTTTTCCTCTGGCATTTCGATATCCAAAAAAATTAAATCTACTTCCTCCTTTTCGAGGAAAGCCACCGCAGACGCCACACCGTCAAACGCACCCACCAGATCCAGCCCCTCCGTTCGCTCGCAGAGTTTTTCGAGGCCCAGCAAGGACAAAGCATCGTCGTCAACAAGGATACATCTAAGGGACATGAGCGGGAGAAATTCAGATGAGTCAAAGGATATTTATCGGACGGGGCCTTTGATCAGCAGCCAATCCGGAATGCCTTTTGACAACTCGGCGATTTTTTGCTGGACGAACGGCAGGGAGCAGTTGTAAAGATGGTGTAATTTAGCAAAAAGGAGGGTCAAAGACGATTCACTGGAACTTTCCAGATCCAGCATTTCGATCTGGCTCAGCAAGAGCGCCATGGCATTCAGCCCGACCATTTCGAATCCGGGCTTCAACTTATGGGCCAAATTGCTGACCAGAGGCCAGTTTTTTTGCTCATATGCTTCCATGAGTCGCCCGGTGTCGGGGAGGTTTTTATCTTTAAAACACAAGAACACCTCTAGGGCATGTTGGCGGTCGCCCAAAAAATACGCCGCTGGCCCTTCCGGAACCCAAAAGCGCGGCTCTTCGGCTGGGGGTGGAAGCTCTGTTGCAGACGAACGCCGAGAGGTCAAGGCGGTTTCCCTCGTTTGACGATATACATCCCCCATTTTTTCACAGAGCTGGTACGGACCAAAGGGCTTGAACAATACATCCTGGATACCGGCCGCAAGGGCCTTTTCCCGGGTTTGGACCGTCGCGGAAGCGGTGATGGCAAGGATGGGCGTATCCTTGTTGACACCAGAAGCATTGCGGATGCTCGCTGCCAGGGTGGCACCATCCAGATCGGGCAAATGCAGGTCCATCAAGATGAAGTCATACCTGCGCTGTCGTGCGAGCGCCAGGGCAGCCAGACCATTCTCTGCCGAGTCGAAGGCGAGGCCCCATTTTGTCATCAATCCTTCTACGAATTTTCGGTTCGCGGGGCTATCTTCTGCCAACAGTATGCGCGGGGAGGCCGTGAGCACAGGAGGATTTACTGCCTTATGGGGCTTCAGGACACGTTTTGGAGGGTCGGCCTGTGTCAACGGCACTTCCAGACAAAAAACGGAGCCCTGGTCGGGCTCGCTTTTTACGAGGATTCTTCCCTCTAATAAGCAGGCCAGGCGATGCGCGATAGCCAGACCGAGGCCGGAACCGCCAAACTCGCTCTGGGCGCTGCGCTTGACCTGTTTATAGCTTTGAAATACCAGTTCGACCTGATCTGGGGCAATGCCAATGCCCGTGTCCTCCACGGAAAAGCGGACCCAGCTGCGCCCATTGTCAGACGGAACTTGCGAAACATTCAGGCGCACTTCCCCTTTCGGGGTAAACTTGATGGCATTGCCCAGCAAATTGAACAAAATCTGACGGATGAGCGATTCATCCCCGTTGAAAAGAGGGCTTGCCAGGCGATGGATATGTACGTTGAACCGTACATTACTTTGGTCAATGAGCGGGGCGAAGGTGAGGCGAAGCCCATGCACCAGTTCTTCTACGTTGAACACCTGGTGCTGTACTTCCAGGTTCCCCGATTCGATGCGGGAGAAGTCCAGGATATCGGATACCAGTTTTTGCAACTGTTTTCCCGATACCTGAAGCAGATTGAGGTATTCCCGTTGTTCTACGCTCAACGGCGTATCCTCCAGAAGTTGTGCCATACCCAGCAGCGCGTGCAGGGGGGTACGGATTTCGTGGCTCATATTGGCGAGAAAAGATTGTTCCGCCTCCTGGGCTTCTTCGGCGGTCTTTTTCGCATGCTCCAGCTCGGCTGTCCATTTTTTTTGCTCGCTGAGGTCGTAGTGAATACCGATAGACCCGACCACCTCTCCGTCCCGGTCGTAGATTGGCGAACCACTGATCAGCATCCAGGTCAACTCGCCCGATTTACGGCGCACCTGTATTTCATAGGCAGAAGAGATATGTTCTTTTCTAAGGGCCATCTGGCGGGCGATCACGGCTTTATTGTCCTCGGTAAGGAGCAGTTCGTCTCCGGCACCTAGCAGTTCCTCGCGGGAGTAGCCCGTCATGGCACAGAATGCGCGATTCACCTTTTGGATACAGCCGCGGTTATCCACTTCTACCAACCCAAGAGACATGTTTTCGATGATCGTCGTATATTTTTTTTCATTGGCCCGCACGGCAGAGAGTACGCGTTCCTCCTGCTGGTCCATCCGAGCCTTCATCACGTCCAGCTTGTGCGAAGCAGCCGAGAGGTCCTGCCTGGCCTCCTGTAGTTGCGCCTCTAATTGTTCGACCCTCGCAGCGAGTTTCTGGCGCTCAGATTCCCAAGAGATTTCCGGTCTGGTCATAGGCGAACCGATTGAATAGGCTTATTGTGAAGAGTCAGTGAGAAGGAAAAAGAGCCGTTTTGTCCACATAAAGACTTTTTAAGGAATAACGTGGCGCTACATGAACAAAAAGACGACGCATCGGCGAAAAGGAGTCCTTTTACCCCCTGGAGGTTGCACCTTCACAACGATTTTTTATGCTTTTGACAATACTACTACCCTCACCTTATGGTTAAGGTGGACAATTTTCGGTATTTTCGGTTTAAATATGCAATAAATCTGCGAATCGTGCCAAACATTTTATAGAAATACCTGTCGTATGTAGTTGGGGGGTGGGAAATTCTTTCTTATCCTGGAAAGGCTTCTTGGGAGAAGGCGTTGCTGGCGATGCAGGCAGAGCAGGCGGTTTCTCACAAAAAGCCTGGTCTTTATTTGGCCGAAGGCGAGAACCGAAGGTTTTTCCCCTCGCCAGGTTTGACAATAGGTAAAAAAAAACTGCCTGGCGCTACTAAATAGCGGCCAGACAGCAAAAATTCCTATTCCCAAAACCCCTGACAATTGCCGAGTGGCAATTGAGGTACTCTTATAAACCCGTTTCCTGATAGAAGGTTTAGCGGGTTTTATATTTTTAACTGCGCTTAGTTGTTTTTCTCTTCAGTGGCGTAAAATTAAGTATATCTCTGGAATTACCTATACCTTTTCGATAATTGGCGTTTTTTTTTCTTTTTTCGGGTTGTTATTGTCGTTAATTGGTACACGTTGGGAATCGCAGTTTCCTTTTGAGGCTCTTTTTGAATTCGCGATGAATCCCCTCGCAACAAGTCTTTTGACAATCCCGGAAATTCTTTACTTTTGCACGTCGGAAAAAACAGCACGGCCTGATGCCGGCGTTCCCGTCTATTCGTTATCCTTTTACAAATCGAATTTGAACATGGGTCAGACTATCACGTATTTAATCCCCATCTTCGGCGTTTTCGGCCTGCTCTACACTTTTTGGAAATCGGCCTGGGTCAGCCGCCAGGAGGTGGGCACCGCGCGCATGGAGAACATCGCAAAAGCCATTGCAGAAGGCGCCATGGCCTTCCTCAGAGCAGAATACAGCCGCATTGCCATTTTCGCAGCGGTTGTAGCCGTCGTACTTGCGGCAACTGCGAATTCAGAAAATTCCTCTCCTCTGATTGCCCTTTCCTTTCTGGTAGGCGCAGGTTGTTCCGCCATAGCAGGGGTCATCGGTATGCGCGTGGCTACCAAAGCCAATGTGCGCACCACAAACGCAGCCCGCACCAGCCTGGGCAAAGCACTCGAAATCGCCTTCGCGGGCGGCTCGGTCATGGGCATGGGCGTAGTTGGCCTCGGAGTACTGGGCCTCGGGGTATTGTACCTATTCTATTCCAACCTGGGCTGGGGCATTGACAAGATTGTCAATGTCATTACCGGGTTTTCTTTTGGTGCCTCATCTATTGCGTTGTTCGCGCGCGTGGGCGGTGGCATTTACACCAAAGCAGCCGATGTAGGCGCCGACCTGGTGGGCAAAGTCGAAGCCGGCATTCCCGAGGATCACCCGCTCAACCCGGCAACTATCGCCGATAACGTGGGCGATAACGTAGGCGACGTAGCCGGTATGGGCGCCGACCTTTTTGAATCCTACGTGGGTTCGATCATCGGTACCATGGTCCTGGGCGCGACGTTCGTAGGCATGCCGGGTTTCGACCTTACGAATAGCTTTGGCGGCCTCAATGCCGTTCTGTTGCCCTTGTTCCTGTCTGGCGTCGGTATCCTGACCTCCATCCTCGGCACCTTCTTCGTGCGGGTGAAGGAAGGTGGAGATCCTCAAAAGGCGCTCAACCGGGGCGAATTCCTTTCTTCGGCCATTATGCTTGCCCTCACCTGGGTCATCGTACAGTGGATGCTGCCTGCGAGCTGGGTCGTTTCGGGTACAGTCTACACGGCAAATGGCGTGTTCTTTGCAGTCATCTTCGGCTTGCTTTCAGGCCTCGCCATCGGAATCATCACGGAGTTCTACACCGGCACCGGCACCAGACCGGTGAAATCTATCGTGGATAACTCCTTGACCGGCTCTGCTACCAATATCATCGCCGGCCTCGGCGTGGGCATGCAGTCCACGGCAATCCCCATCCTAATCCTGGTCATCGCTATCATCGGCGCGCACTACTATGCTGGCCTTTACGGGATCGCTATCGCTGCCGTGGGCATGCTTTCCAATACCGGTATCCAACTCGCTGTGGATGCCTACGGACCAGTATCCGATAACGCCGGCGGTATCGCCGAAATGGCAGAACTGCCCAAAGAAGTGCGCGAGCGCACCGACAAACTCGACGCTGTGGGCAATACGACTGCCGCCATCGGGAAAGGCTTCGCCATTGGCTCTGCCGCACTGACCGCTCTGGCTCTTTTCGCTGCGTTTATGACCACTGCCGGACTGGAGTCCATTGACGTGGCCGACCCTATCGTGATGGGCGGTCTGCTTATCGGCTCCATGCTACCCTTCCTGTTCTCTTCCATGGCCATGAACGCCGTCGGTCGTGCCGCTATGGACATGATCCAGGAAGTGCGCCGCCAGTTCCGCACCATCCCGGAATTGACCCGCGCCCTGGAGCTGATGCACAAACACGGAGAAGCGGAGTTCCATACCTGGCCGCAAGAAGACCAGGATGTCTTCCACCAGGCAGAAGGCAAGGCTGAGTACGGCAAATGCGTGGAAATTTCCACAAAAGCAGCTATCAAGCAGATGGTAGTACCCGGGCTGCTCGCTGTCGTCTCCCCGGTGCTCATCGGCTTCCTGGGCGGCGCGGAAATGCTCGGCGGCCTCCTGGCCGGCGTAACGGCTACCGGAGTACTCATGGCTATCTTCCAGTCTAATGCTGGCGGCGCCTGGGACAACGCCAAGAAAATGTTCGAGGGCGGCGTGGATATCCAGGGCAATACCTATTATAAAGGCTCCGATCCGCACAAGGCAGCAGTGGTGGGCGACACCGTGGGCGATCCGTTCAAGGATACGTCCGGCCCCTCGCTCAACATCCTCCTCAAACTGATGTCTATCGTAGCGGTCGTCATCGCCCCCTTCCTGTAATAGTAGACTTGTTGCGAGGGGGATCATCAAGGGTCAAAAAGGCCCCTTTCTTCCCACCCTGCGCCTTTTCGTGGTCATATAGCCGGGCTATACTCCCACAAAAAGCCTTCGCGTGGAAAGAAAATGACTCTTTTTTCCCATCTCGCTGACCCCTCGCAACAAGTATATCCAGGATATATATGTACAGCACACACGCCTTGGCACGAACTTGTTTTCACTATTTTTGAAAACAAGTTCATGCCAAGGCGTTTATTCGTACAACTGTTTTTATTACTTTCCCGTCTAATATCTGTTCTGTATAGAAACTACTTCCACAAGGATGCCGTTTCATAGTATGGAAAAACACCCGATAACAAAGTTTTCTTGCACACTCAAAACAAAGACATCATGAAATTGCGCGGAATCTATGTCTTCCCCCTGATCATCGCCGTCACCTTACTGGCAGGGTTCTACCCCTACCGGTCCCGGTCCAGCGCAGAAGAACCCAAGGAAAACGTGCTGCTCAAGACCATGATGGCATTTATAGACCAACTTCACTTCAGCCCCAAAAACCTCGACGATGCGTTCTCCCGCAGCCTCTATACCTACTATTTAGAGGATATGGATGGATATCACCGCTTCTTCACCCAGGAAGACCTCAAGAAACTCTCCGCACAGGAAGCCCAACTCGACGACCAGATCAGAGGTGGCACTGTGCAGTTTTTTGAAGATTCCTATGGCATGTTGAATGCCTCCCTCACCAAAACCCAGGGCTACTACCGGGAAATCCTGGCCCAACCCTTCGATTTCACTACGCGCGAACAGTTTGAGATAGATCCGGAAAAACGCCCGTTCGCCCGGAACGACGCCGAATTGAAAGATCTTTGGCGCAAATACCTCAAGTACGAGACCTTGGACCGCCTGTTAGACAAGGTCAAATCGCAGGAGAAAGATTCCGGCGATAATGCAGAAATCCCTAAAAAAACGATCGCGGAACTGGAAAAAGAGTCCCGCGAGGCAACCCTCAAAAATTACGACGAGTACTACGAGCGGCTCTTCAAAGTCAAACGCTCCGACCGCTTTGGTGAATACCTGAATGCCATAGCGGCGATGTTCGACCCCCATACCAACTTCTTTGCCCCTGTTGAAAAGCAGAATTTCGATATTCGGTTCTCCGGCAGACTGGAAGGGATCGGCGCTACCCTCCAAACCCAGGGGGATTATACCCGCGTAGCTTCCATCGTCGTCGGTGGCCCGGCCTGGAAAGGAAAAGAACTCCAGGAAAATGATTTGATTATGAAAGTCGCCCAGGGCACCGATGGCGAATGGCAGGATATCAGCGGTATGGTCGTCAACGACGTGGTGCAGCTGATCCGGGGCAAAAAAGGTACCCTCGTGCGTCTGTACATCAAAAAAGTGGACGGGAGTACCAAAACTATCCAAATCGTGCGCGAAGTGGTACAAATCGAAGATACCTACGCGCGTTCACTCCTCCTTGACGGCAACGATGGGGCCCGCATAGGATACCTCTACCTGCCTAGTTTCTATGCCGACTTCAACGATCCCAACGGCCGTTTCTGTGCCAAAGACGTAGCCGTAGAACTCGAAAAACTCAATGCGGAAAATGTAGCCGGGATTATCCTGGACCTACGCAACAACGGAGGAGGTTCCCTGCGCGATGTCCAGCGCATGACAGGCTACTTCATCGAAAGTGGTCCCATCGTACAGGTCAAGTCCCGGGATTCCCAACCGGAGATCCTGCGCGACACAGACAAGCGGGTGCAGTACGGCGGCCCCCTCGTGGTCATGGTCAACAACCTCAGCGCCTCCGCCTCTGAAATCCTCGCCGCCGCCCTGCAAGACTATGGACGCGCCGTCATCGTCGGCAGTACGACCTATGGAAAAGGCACTGTCCAGCGCTTCTTCAACCTGGACAATGGCATCCCCGACAACCCGGAAATACAGCCGCTTGGCGAAGTGAAAATCACGACCCAGAAATTCTACCGGGTCAATGGCGGCTCCACACAGCTCAAGGGCGTTGCCCCCGATATCGTTCTGCCCGACGAGTTCCAACTCTCCGAAGTCGGCGAACGCCAGGAAGACCACCCCCTGGCATGGACCCAAATCCCGTCGGTAGCGTATTCCCAGAATACCTTCCGCATCAAAAACATGGAAGACCTGAAGCGCCGCAGCAAAAGCCGTATAGAAAAAGACCCCGTGTTCCAGAAAGTGGCCCAAAATGCCCAGCGCATCAAAGCTATACGCGACGCCTCGGTCATTTCCCTCCAACTCGACGAATACCGCTCTCTCGAAGCCGCCCGCGAAAAAGAGGGCGAAGCCTACAAAGACTTTTTTCCCAAGGATGCTATCAAAAATGTACGGCACCTGGCCGTTGACCTGCCAGCCCTCGAAGCCGACGAATCCGCCAAAGCGCGCAGTACCGAATTCATCAAATCCGTCGCCAAAGACGTATATATCCGGGAAACTATCCATATCCTACAGGATATGACCCGGCAATAAACGGTATGAACTACCTCTCACTGGAGCAAGTCTCCAAAATGTATGGGGAAAAGGTCCTCTTCGACCAGATAACCCTGCAAATCAACAAAGGTCAGAAGGTGGCCCTCGTAGCCAAAAACGGCTCCGGAAAGTCCACCTTGCTGCGCATCGCCGCCGGAGTCGAACGTTCTGAAGGCGAGTCGTCGCGCGTATTCCTCCACCGGAATGCGCGCATTGCCTTCCTGGACCAGGATCCGGAATTCTATGCGCACCACACCGCCCTCGAAGCTGCTTTAGACTCGGATACGCCGCTCGTACAAGCCATCAAACGCTACGAAAACGCACTGCTGCTGGCAAGCGAAAACCAGGGGGAACTGCAAGCCGCTATGGCTGCTATGGACAGCCTGCAGGCCTGGGGCTTCGAGGCCCGGGTAAAAGAACTCCTGCACCGCTTCCGCATCACGGACTTCCAGCAGCCGGTACGCGCTTTGTCGGGCGGCCAAAAAAAGCGCCTCGCCCTGGTGCGCCTCATCCTCCACGACCCGGAATTCGTCATCCTCGACGAACCGACCAACCACCTCGACCTCGATATGATCGAGTGGCTGGAAGAGTACTTGCACAACCCCCAATTCACCCTCCTCATGGTCACCCACGACCGCTACTTCCTCGACCGCGTCTGCGATACCATCGTAGAACTCGACCGGGGCAAGCTGTACCGATATTCCGGCAACTATACGGCCTTCCTGGAGAAAAAGGCCGTACGCATGGAAAATGAGGAAATCGAACTCGATAAAGACCGCAAACTGCTCAAAAAGGAACTGGATTGGGTAAACCGCATGCCCCAGGCGCGTACTACCAAAGCTAAATCCCGCGTGGACGGCTTCTACGAGCTGAAGGATAAAGTAGCCGGAGCCTCTACGGATAAAGAAATCCAAATTGATATCAAAGGCCAGCGCCTCGGCAAAAAAGTGCTGGAACTCCACGACGTCTCTAAACGCTACGGCGATAAAGTACTCGTGGACACCTTCTCCTACAAGTTCAAACCCAACGAACGGGTGGGCATCGTAGGCCCAAACGGAGTGGGCAAGACGTCCTTTCTCCACCTCATCACCCAACAACTGAGGCCCGACGCCGGCAAGGTCGTCATCGGCGGCAATACAGTCTTTGGATATTACCGACAAGACGGGATACAACTACAGGAAGATAAACGGGTCATTGACGTCATACAGGACATCGCGGAGTACATCCCCCTGGAAAAAGGCCTCAAACTCTCCGCCGCGCAAATGCTGGAACGCTTCCTGTTCAGCCGCAAACAACAGCAGGTGTACGTGTCCCAACTGAGCGGGGGCGAAAAACGCCGCCTCTACCTGCTCACTATTCTCATGCGCAACCCCAATTTCCTCATCCTCGACGAGCCTACCAACGACCTCGATATCCTCACCCTGAACGTTCTCGAAGAATTCCTCCTCGAGTTCCCCGGCTGCGTACTCATCGTAACCCACGACCGCTTTTTCATGGATAAAATTGTGGACCACCTCTTCGTATTCGAAGGAAAAGGCCAAATCCGCGATTTCAACGGCGATTATACGGAGTACCGCGAACTGCAAAAGGAACGCGACCGCGAGCAACGCCGACAGGAACGCTCGGAACAGCAAAAACTCAAAGAGAGCCAACCCACAAGAGAGACCGGAAAGCCAGGGCTCAACTTCGAACAGCGCAAGGAGATGAACCGCATCGAAAAGGAAATTCAGCGGCTCGAAGAAAAGAAAACCCAGGTCTCCGAACAATTCAATGCCAGTGACCTGACTCCCGACCGCATCATTTCCCTCTCTAAGGAACTCCAGCAACTCAGCGACGCAATCGCTGAGAAAGAATTGCGCTGGATGGAACTGGCAGAACTCGCCGGCTAAACAACGGCTTACTTAGCGCCGAACCGCGCAATCTTCTTCTCCAGCTCCAACTCGTCACCGGGTACGTACCCCGTGTGCTCATACAGAATTTCCCCTTTTTGATTGACCAGTACGGTATGCGGGATAGCCTGAAAATTCAGCGCGTTCTTCAACTGGCCTGCCGCATCGCTCAGCAGGGCGAACGGCCATCCTTGTGCGTTGGCCATGGGTTTGGCTTTCGGGAGTTGCCGCTGATCGTCCACGGTAATGGCGAGGACCTGCACATCGTATTTGGCCGTCCAGGAGGGGTGTAATTCCGTCATGGCATCCAGTTCGCGTTTGCAGGGAGCGCACCAGGTTGCCCAGAAACTCAACACCGTCACCTGGTGCCGGGACGCATACTCCAGGATGCGCACCGGTTTTCCTTCCAGAGTCTTCAAGGTGAGGTCCGGCAGGGTCTTTTGGGCGTGCAGTGCGACGCCAGACAGTAAAAACAGGGAGAAAATGAATGGAAATGATTTCATAGTCCTTTAGATTCCTTAGTTTCGTTTAAAAGAAGCACAACGTATGGATTTTCCTGAAAACCCGAAATATAGGGGCAAAGTTCGCCTCTATTTAACGCTGTTTGGGATATTCTTTGGTATTCCTTCCCAGGCCCAGGCGCCTGCGGTACCGGGCCAGTCGGGTCAGCTCTCCGGCAACTTACAAGCCAACGCCAACTTTTTTATGCGCGACACCCTGATTGGGGCTGCCAACACCCCGCAGTACGACCGCCAGTTGTTCGGTACCGAGTCCTGGCTAAACCTCAACTACAGCAATTGGGGGTTTGATTTTGGCTTTCGCTTTGATGTGTTCAACCAGTCCAACCTCCTCAACCCGACCGACTCCTACTCCGGTCAGGGCATAGGCAACTGGTTTGTCCGGAAAACCGTAGATCGGTTGGCCATACAGGCCGGGTATATCTACGACCAGGTGGGCAGCGGTATTGTATTCCGCGCCTACGAAGAGCGTCCCCAACTCATAGACAATGCCCTTGTCGGACTGAAACTGAGCTATGCCCTGACGCCGGAATGGCAGATTCGCGCCTTTGCCGGACGGCAGAAGCAACAGTTCGATACCTACCGCTCTGCTATCCGGGGTATCGCTCTGGACGGGTTCCTGAGCTCCGGCTCGGACCGTTTTTGGTGGACCAGCGCGCCCGGCATTGGCATAGTCGCCCGTACCCTCGACGATTTGTCTATGAACAGTCTGGTAGCCACGCTCAACACCTACAGCTCAAAAGATGCCTTCGTACCCAAATACAACGCCTACGCGTTCACCTTTTTCAATACCTTCAGCGCTGGCGACTTTTCCTGGTATGTCGAAACGGCTTACAAAACCCGGGAGGCCATCAATGATCCCTTTGCGCGCAGTGTGCTGAACGGGGACACGGTTACAGGCGATCGCTTTGTAAATAAGCCCGGTTCTGTATTGTACACGACGTTGAGCTACTCGGTAAAAAACCTCGGCCTGACCCTGGAAGCCAAGCGCACCGAGCGCTTCAGTTTTCGCACCCGGCCCCAGGAGCAGCTCAACCGCGGGATGATTCACTTCTTGCCGCCTATGTCAAGGGTCAACACCTATCGCCTGACCAGTCGGTACAATGCCGCCACTCAAGAGCAGGGCGAGCTTGCCTTCCAGGCCGATGTCCGGGCCGGCATTGGCAAATCCTGGCGAATCAACCTGAACGCTTCGCATATCGCCCGACTCGACCAGGAGCTTCTCTACCGGGAAGCCTTTTTCGAGCTCCAGCGGAAGATAGGCCGGAGGGCCAACGCCATCGCCGGTGTGCAACACCAGGACTACAACCAGGAAATTTTTGAATTCAAGCCCGGTGCCGGCAGGGTGCGCACTGTGACGCCTTTCGCGGAGTTTCAATACAAGATAGATGAACGCCACTCCTGGCGGGCAGAAGCCCAGTTTATGAAAATGGGCCGCGATGCCAGCGGTACGGCCCGGCAGGATTACGGCGACTGGTTATTTGCCCTCGCCGAGTTCAGCATCGCGCCCTCCTGGACCTTTAGTCTGTCGGATATGTACAATATTGGTCCCGGGCGCAACAGCCCTACCGACGCCCGGGGGCGGAAGCTCGCGCTGCACTTCCCGCGCGCCGATATATTCTACCGCATAAAAACCAACACCTTCATGCTGAGTTATGTCAAGCAGGTGGAAGGAGTGGTTTGTACCGGGGGTATTTGCCGGCTCGAGCCTGCTTTCAGCGGGGTCAAGTTCGCGGTCAACAGCAATTTTTGAAAGATAGATCTATGCACGCTATGAAGCCATTTCCTGCATTCCTCCTCCTGGCCCTCGGGGTCGCCTGTACTGAAATAGGCCCCACCATCACCCCGCTCGAGGATAGCGGTACACCTTCGGCACCAATTGTGCAGCGGGTATTTGTCGAAGAGTTTTCAGGGGTGCGTTGCGTCAACTGCCCGGCGGGTAGTTCGGAAATCGCACAATTGGAAGCGCGCTACCCCGGGCGCCTCGTTGTGACCTCGATACACGCCGGTTTTTTTTCAAACCCCTATGCGGAAAACCGCTATGATTTCCGCACCCCCGAGGGCAACAACCTCCTGAATTTGTTAGGGCAGCCCCTGGGCTATCCTTCGGCAGTCATCAACCGCCGCAAGTTTGAAGGAGAGGCTGACCTTCAGCTCAGCCGCGCCCAATGGGCCGGCTTCATCGCCGAGGAACTCGGGAAAACCCCACAACTGGATCTGCGGATGGCGGTCAGCTACGACAGCTCCCGCCGCGAACTCCGCGCCGATATTGACATCGTCCGGCTCATACAGGGGCTCAATACCGAAGGACTACGCCTTTCTGTATTCATCACCGAGAGCAATATCGCCGATGTACAACTCGGCCCCGATGGAAAAAACCCGGAGTATCTCCATCAGCATGTGCTGCGCCGGGCCCTCACGCCTTACGACGGTTCGCCTGTCGGGGAAGACCTGGGGGTACGTTCGCCTGTCCGGCGCAGCTACACCTTCCTCCTCCCGGGCAACTGGAACGCATCCAACTGCCGCATCATCGCCGTGGCGCACCGCAGCGGCAGCAGTTGGGAAGTGTTGCAAGCCATCGAGAAGCGCTTTTAGGTACGTTGGGTCAGTAGGGTAATCCCGAGACGTCTACTCGACCCCGGCGATTCCGCCCTTGTCGCCGGCACTAATCGTAGCGATGCAACTCGAAGCGCTCAATCATGCGAATCAGCTTGTCGCC
The DNA here is from genome assembly GCA_964607915.1 of uncultured Haliscomenobacter sp. Taxonomy (GTDB): domain Bacteria; phylum Bacteroidota; class Bacteroidia; order Chitinophagales; family Saprospiraceae; genus JADJPL01. The sequence goes on along the minus strand of CAZSMU010000001.1, from coordinate 30,345 downwards.
ATAGCCGGGGTCTGTTGCGTAGCCTGCTTTGGTGAGCCCGTGCGCCCAACCCCGGTAGTCGCGCTTCCGTAGGCGAAACAAAGCCTGATAGCGCGGTTTCTGTAGAAAGAGACTATGGGCTCGGAAGCTTTCCCAGGCATTCGCATAGACCCGGAAAAAATCTTTATGCGAATCATCGGAGTAATTGCGGCAATGGCCTTTGAAGCAGTGTCGGGAAAAGCATTTGATGCCAAAGTGGTTGTTTGCCGAGCTAGCCAGCGGGCTCAGCCCGGCATTGGACTCCAGCAGCCCCTGGGCAAGCGTGATACTCGCCGGAATCCCGTAGCGGCTCATCTCCTCCTGGGCGACGGCTGCATAGCGCTTGATATACGCTTCCTGCAGCTTTGTCTTTTCTGCTTCTGAAGCAGGTGCAACGATCTCCGGTACTTCTGCTTCTTTGTCTTCTTCAACGGGCGCCGGGCTTCTGGTTTTCTCTACCCGACGCGGCTGCAACAGGGATACGTTCATGGGAGGGCTCTCCTGTCCAGTTGAACGGAGTACAGAGGTAGGTTCCTCTCTGGTCGCGACAGGCGATGCCTCGTCCCAGGCAACTTGCACGCTGAACTGCTTTTGAAAAAACGCGAAGGAGAGGATTCCTGCAAAAGCGCACTGGAACCAATAGCGCCGGAAGCGCTCGCGAAGCACAGGAAAAACATGGTGTAGTATATACTGCACCGGAGTGGGCGATTTGTGCGACGAAACAGGCATGGTAAATCATTTTGTTTTAAAACCGTGAACTTGTTGCAAAAAAATGCCTTTTTTGTTTTAAAACAAAATAAAAAACACAAATTGTTTTTAAAATTATTGTGGAGGTCAAAAAGGACTTTTACCCCAATCTGCTCACCTCTCGAAACAAGTCTTTTGAAAAAATGGGGTCGGTGCAAAAAAATACTGCGGAGTTTGCCCGATAACGCTAACTTTGCGCAAACATTAATGACGCGTTATGAAGAGAATACTCTTGATTGCCCTCTTGTTGGCCGGCGGATTGAGCGCCGCCCACGCCCAAAAATACGGCCATCTGAACTTCGGGAACATGCTGTCCCTGATGCCCCAAACCAAGACTGCCGACGAGCAGTTGGAGGTCTTTCAAAAAGGATTGGTTGCCAAAGGCGAGCTAATGGCCGTAGAGTTCAAAGGCAACGTAGCCAAATACATCGCTGAATCGCAGACGGGCACGATGTCGCCCAAGATACAGCAGGAGCGCCAGGCTGCCCTGCAGAAAGAGCAGGATGCCATCAAAGCCTATGAGGAAGATGTAGCCCGCCAGGTCGAAGCCAAGCGGGAAGAGCTGCTGAAACCCATCGTAGAGATGCTGGAAAAGACCATCCAGGAAGTGGCTAAGGAAAATGGCTTCACCCTGGTGTTCGACACGGGTTCGTTCAACGCTATCCTGCACGCCCGGGACGCCGATGACCTCATGCCTCTGGTAAAGAAAAAACTGGGCGTCCTGTAAACGCCCCTGCGCCCAGCATGAAAAAGGGCCGACACAGTACTGCTGTATCGGCCCTTTTTCATGCTGGGGTTAAAAAGCCCTGGACCTTTGACCTCTCGATGATCCCCTTCGCAGCAAATCCAATTCCTTCCCGTCAAGTTTAACCGTATTTTGGGGCTTATTTCAAAAAAGCAAGATATTCCGGCCGCGGGCCGTTGGGCGGCTTTTCAGAAAAAAGGAGCGAACATGTACGCGATACTCATAATAATGGTTGGGGCGTCGGTGCTACCGATACTGACCGGTGTGACGCTGACTGGTGCAGCAATACTGGGTGCCTGGGATTTCGTCGCATCTGCGAGGGCGAGGCGCAAGGCACAGAAGCGGGCTGCCCTTTTGTTTGCCGAACACGACCAGACCCCTGCCTCCCCCGGCCTGGCTCGCGAGGATATCGAGCAACTTCCAGATTTGCTGCGGGATTACATCCTCCGCAGTGGAGCAATGGAAGAACCAGCGCTGGCCCGTACGCTGCGCATGCGGCAGAAAGGGGCTGTCCGCCTCCGTAAAAAAGGTTCCGCCTGGAAGCCCTGGGAAGGTAAATGCTTTATAACAAGCGGTCATACTGGGGGAATCGTCTGGTACGCTGACCTGACCGTAGGTATGTTTCTCTCTCGCACTATCTGCCTCAGCACAGCGCCTGGAGAGGCGGAATGGGAGGACGACCTCCTGGGCTTCAAGCTAACGGATAGCCCGTTGCAAAGCGGTGGCACGCGAGTCTCTGCCCTTTTTATGTATTATGCATCCCTGGTATGGCGGCCGCAGGCTTGGGCCGATCCGGCTATTTGCTGGGAACAATTTGCAGACGGGGGATTACAGGCCACCTTTCCGGGCATGGATATTCCATTTGCTTTACAACTTCGCATGGATCCGACTTCGGGCAACATAGGTACGCTCACCCTGCACTCACCTCAATTGATATGCTCGATACAATATGAAGCATACCAGTTTTTCCAAGGCGTTTTGCGCCCTATGCGATGGACCATGGAACTGCGCAATGCGCGCGGCCGCACCCAGATTGCGCTACAGGGCAACATCACGGATTTGGTAGCCGACGCACCCTATGCCTGGTGGTAAAACCGTTGCGAGAGGATGCGAAAGTCTTTTGAACCAAGAACCTCTTCCTGTGTTCTATCTCCATGAAAAATATACTCATCGCCGGAGCCAGTAAGGGCATCGGTTTGCGCCTCGCGCAACTGTGTGCGCCCGATCATACCCTGTACACCCTGTCGCGCACCCTCAGCGCCGAGTTACAGGCTCTGAATACCACCCATTTCAGCATGGATGTGGTCAACGACCCTCTCGACGGCCTGCAAGCACTGCCCGACACCCTTCATGGGCTGGTATATTGCCCGGGCAGCATCACTCTGAAAACAGTGAACCGCCTCAGTGAAGACGATTTCCTCGCCGACTTCAAGCAAAACGTCCTCGGGGCGGTGCGCTTGGTCCAGGTAGTACTCCCGCGCCTCAAGCGTGCCAATGGTGCAAGCGTAGTACTCTTCAGTACAGTAGCTGTGAAAACAGGGATGGCTTTTCACAGTTCCATCGCGGCAGCTAAAGGCGGCGTCGAGGGCCTAACCCGCTCCCTGGCCGCCGAATTGGCTGCACAGCAAATCCGGGTCAATGCGATAGCTCCCTCCCTCACCCAGACTCCATTGGCACAGGGCCTCCTGAATACCCCCGAAAAAATCGAAGCCTCCGCCAAACGCCACCCCCTCAACCGAATCGGTATGCCGGACGATATGGCTGCCCTCACACAGTTCCTGCTCTCAGACTTATCCGGTTGGATCACAGGCCAGGTTATCGGCGTAGATGGTGGCTTGTCAAGCCTGCGCTAAAAAACGTTGGACTCGTTGCGAGATGGAATCATCCAGAGCTCCAAAGGATCATTTTCTGCCCCCTCGCAACAAGTATATTGAAAAAACGAACTAATCATCCATGCTTTTCGTTAATAACGTGAAGCGTTGGTATGATAAAGAGTTTCGGTAGTAAAGAGACAAAAGATATTTGGGAAGGAGCCTATACCAAGAAATTACCAAAGGATATCCAGCCTACTGCCAGAAGAAAACTCAGAATGATCAATAGCGCTAAAGACATCAGCGATCTCAGAGTACCGCCGGGCAACAGATTGGAGAAATTGAAAGGAGACCTGGAAAATTACTGGAGTATCCGAATCAATAACCAGTGGAGAATTGTTTTTATTTGGTCCGAAAATGACGCATACAGGGTTCAAATAACAACTACCATTAGGCTTGTTGCGAGGTGGAATCCCCTCGGAGTCAAGAAGACTCTTTGGCCCCAAAATGATCTCTTGAAAAGAACAGAAAGATGGAAAAATTGTCCAACGTACACCCGGGGGAAGTGTTGCTGGAAGAGTTCCTGATTCCAATGGGAATCAGCCAACACAAACTGGCGAAAGACCTCAGAATCCCCCAAACGAGGGTCAGTGAAATCATAAAACAGAAAAGGAGGATCACTGCAGATACAGCGCTGAGACTGAGCAAATATTTTGGTACCTCGCCAAAATTTTGGCTGGGGCTTCAAGATGACTTTGACCTAGAGGAATCCGTAAATGCCCTAGCCGATGAGTTGCCCAACATCCCGGAGATAAATAGGTAAAGCCTGCGCTAAAAAACGTATTCTACCCCAAACACAGCACTCCGGCCAGGGGAATTGATGCCGGAGCCGTGGTAGCGGTAATCCTCGTCCGACAAGTTCCACAGCCCTGCGCGGAGGATCAATTTTTTCCAGGTACATTCCCCATAGATATTGACCACGGCCCAGCCTGGAGTCCCGCCAGCAGGAATGCGGTTATCGCTGATATCACCGGCGGCCAGGCGGTCCTGCCGACCGGCAAACAAACTCTCCAGCGTACACCGGAACCGGGAGCGGGCATACTGTAGCCCTACCCGGCCAAACAGCGGCGGGATGCGGCGCATGGGCTCATTGCGGGTAACATTCTGCCCGTATTGCCAGGAAAGGGCAGCTTCAAACGCAAAAGCAGGCCCCAGCGCAGCTCGAAAATCGCCTTCTACCCCCTGAATATATCCTTTTTGCACATTTTCCTTTCGATATACCGGATAGCCGGCGATGGAGTCGCTTCCTTCCCGGATACGTACGATAAGGTCATTCAGGCGGTTGTGGTACACAGAGAGCTCAGCTTGCATCCATTCGGAGCGGGCACGGAGACCGAGCTCCATATTCAGCGCCGACTCAGGCTTCAGGGTCTGGGTTGGGACTTCATAGCGGAAATCTACAATCCCCAGTGTACCCAGGTCGTCAATATTCGGAGCGCGGAAGGCGGTGGATACATGGGCAAACCCATTTACGGAAGGCGAAAATCGATACAGAGCTGCCATACTGCCCACCAACGCTGAAGGTTGCAGATGGCTCTCCCCAATATCTGCATCAGCTACCTTGATCGAAAAGTAGTTGTAGCGCAGCCCTGGGGCAAGCTGCCAGCGGCCCTTGTCCCAGGTAGCGAGCGCGTATGCCGCAGCACTGAGGTGGGTCGCGCCATCGGGATATAGCCCTCTTTTCTCGGCGTGTATCCCCGTAGTCGTATTCTGGTCCCTACGTGTGCTGTGCACGAGATCGCGATATACCTCCACGCCGCTGCTGAGGCTGAGGTACTCACCGGGGGCGCTTTCAAATTGAAAGCCCAGCCCCAGGGAGCGCACCCGGTCTTCCTCGATTGTCTGAACGACACTGCCTTTCTTTTGGCTTTCCCGGCCTTCGAGGGTGTTTTGCAGAGAGGCTGTAGCCGTGAAGCGATGCCGGCTGCCCTCCGGCTGGTGCTGCCATCGGGCATAGCTGAGGGCGCGTTTCTGCTCGGCAAAGTGGTTGCGCAGGAAATTTTCCAACTGGATTTTATGATATACAGGCTGGTCTTGCTGAGCGAACGACTGCTGGGCAAGCGTGAGGAAATGATTTTTGGCCAGCCGAAAGCGGGCTTTACCGTTCCAGGCGCGTTCGCCATAGCCGGAGGGGGTTTGGCGGCCGGTATTTTTCCCTCCATACACATCTCCGAAATCCCGCAGGGTAAATCCGCCTGTGAACGCGGCACGGCTACTGCTATACGCCAGGTCTAAGCGCCCGCTTTGTTCCATATCGCGGGTTTGGAACTGCCCGAGCGCCCGCCCTCCCCATCGGGATGGGCCGTCACTGAACCGAGGGTCAACAGAAAAAACCTGAATCGTCCCCCCAAGAGCGTCGGAGCCATACGCAACCGACCCGCCGCCTTTCAGTACTTCAATCCGGTTGAGGGAGAACGGATCCAGGGTATTGAGATATTGGTTGGGGCCGTAACGGAACGTGGCGTTGTTGAGCCGGATGCCATCTACGAGCAGTAGGGTCTGGTTGCCGGTGAGCCCGCGCAGAAAAGGCGACCCGGATCGGCTGGTGGACTGGTTGAACACCCCAGAGGTGGCGACCAGGGCCTCGGGCACGGTGCGCGCCTGGCGCAGGCGCAGGGCATCCGCACGCAGGATCTCAATCGTGGAAGGCGTTTCGAACAGATTCGCCTCGCGGCGCTGTGCGGTCACGACCACCTCTCGCAGGCTATCTTGAAGAAGAGTGTCTCCGACTACCCCCGGGAGTACAGCGAGCAGGTAGCCCGGTGAAAATAGAAAGATGAAAGGCAAAAAACGCATGCGGCAACAAGTATGATACAACTACAAAGAAAACCAAAGCTCGAAAAAGTAAGAAACGGAATTTTTCTTTTTTATGAAAACCCCATGAGCCCCCGTACAACAAGTCTATTCGCGGCTTACAAAAAAACTTTTTTGAAAAAACAGTACTATATTCGTCTTTGGAGCGTATTTGCAGGACAAAAAGGTTCTCTACCTCCCTGCGATATCTATCGCAACAAGCCTGACATAAAACCATTCAGCATGAAGCAGTTCCTTTTTATGTACATCCTCTTCGCTTTCTCTACTATGACAGCAAGTACCCTACAGGCCCAGGACTGGGCCTCGCTCAAGCGTTTTCAAACGGAGAATACAGCCCTTGCCCTTCCCAAGCCCGGTGAAAAACGGGTGGTGTTTATGGGCAATTCCATTACCGAGGGCTGGAAGAATATCGACCCTTCGTTTTTCAAAGACAAGCCCTACGTCAACCGGGGAATCAGCGGACAGACTACGCCGCAGATGTTGGTGCGGTTCCGGCAGGATGTCATCAGCCTGAAGCCGGCAGCCGTAGTTATCCTGGCTGGCACCAACGATATCGCCGGGAATACCGGACCCACCACCATCGAAGAGATTATGGGGCATATCGCCTCTATGGCCGACCTGGCGAGAGTGAATGGCATAGCCGTCGTTTTGTCGTCGGTACTGCCGGTATATGACTATCCCTGGAAGCCGGGCCTGGAGCCGGCTGAAAAGATTTTCAGGTTAAACAGTATGATCAAAGCCTATTGCGAACAACATGGCTGCGTCTATCTGGACTACTTTTCTGCTATGGCCGACGAGCGCAAGGGCTTGCGCAGCGGGCTGGGCGATGACGGGGTACACCCGAACTTAGCCGGGTACCAGATTATGGGTCCGTTGGCGGAGCAGGCCATTGCCCGGGCGCTGCGCAGCAAAAAGCGATAGGCCTGCGTTTAGTGCAGCACCCCGAATTTACCGGCCTGCGCATCTTCGAAGGCCTGGACAATTTCCTCGCGGGTATTCATGACGAAGGGGCCGTAGGCGGCAATGGGCTCCTGAAGCGGCTCCCCGCTGAGAATCAGCACCAGGGCGTCTTCGAGCGCTTCAACGGCGAATGTATCCCCGTCATTTTTGAACAGGACGAAGTGGTCCGTTTCTGCTTTTTCTGCCCCATTGATCCGGATACTTCCTTCCACGACGACCAGGGCCGTATTGAAGTGGGCGGGGAATACAAAGTCGGCTGTGGCCCCCTTCTGCAAAGAGGCATTTTGCAGGTGGACGGGGGAGAACGTTGAAGCCCGACCTGGCGTGCCGCGGTATTCCCCTGCAATGACCTCTATTCTGCCGCCGGGTATTTCCACCTTTGGGATTTCCGGATTCGTAATGCTTTGGTATTTGGGCTGCGACATTTTGAATTTGGCGGGCAGGTTGACCCATAGCTGTACCATTTGAAAGTCCCCCCCGGCCTGGCTGAAGGTTTTTTCGTGGTACTCTTTGTGCAGCACCCCCGAGGCGGCCGTCATCCATTGGACGTCGCCTTCTCCGATTACCCCGCTGTTGCCATAGCTGTCGTGGTGTGCCACGCGGCCCCGATAGGCGATGGTCACGGTCTCGAAGCCCCGGTGAGGGTGCACATCTACCCCCCGGGGCGTGTCGGTAGGAGGAAAATAAAAGCGCGAGTTGTAATCGAGCATGAGGAAAGGATCCATGCGCTGCATGCCCGGCCCGGTACTACCGGGGATGAAGTTATGTACTCGGAAGCCGTCGCCGACCATATGCGGGCGGGGCGGGGCCATCACTTGCTGTACGCTTTTCTGTGCCATAGTTTTGTAATACTAGTTTTAGAGCCGTTGGGGTTTGTTGGAGCAGCCTTGCGAGAGGGTTCGTAGGTTCTCCCTCCGCAAAAATCCTTTTCCATACCCACAACATAACGGCAAAAACGAGAGGGAGGTTCAGCCTGTGCAGAGCAAAATCAAAAATCCACTTTTATCCCTAAAATAGGGACCAAAGGGAGTGCATAGTTGTAATACAACGCCTTGGTCTGTGTGCTGTACCGTTGTTCGACGGGGTTTTTTCGGTTGGAGATATTCTGTATATCCGCACTGAAGCGCCAGGTGGCGTGGGGGCGGTTGATTTTGTACGACACGCCGACATCGAGGCGTTTGTAGGTAGGCAGGCGAGGCACATAGGCGAGATAGTTGATATAGACCGTTGTGTTCAGCCGGATAGATTCGCCTATATTGATGGGGGTATAGCGGTTGCCGCCCCGCACCATATAGCGCAGGTTGAGCACGAGGAAATGCTGTTTTTGCCGGCCCAGGGCAAATTCTTTCCCAAACAGCATGTTATAGGCAAAAGAATTGTTGAACACCGTGTTGCGCCATTTTCGGTCTCCTGCCCGATAGATGGATTTGAACAGGGAGGTGGTGAGCATGTAGTAGTATCCGTCGGCAAAAGAGCGCTCCAGGGTACCTTCTATGCCTGCATTTTCCCCCAGGCCTTCATTATCGAGCACGTTGGAAGGGATACCGGAGGATGAATTGAGCAAAGAGTAAGAGCTTTTGCTGCTGGAGTCCACGGGGATATTATACAGGTTCTGGTAATACGCTTCCACGTTCATCCGGGTGTGGGGGCCGAAAGTACAGGAATAGCCCAGTACGTAGTGGGCCGCTTTGAGCGGGCCGAGAGTGCGGTTGGGCTGTACGAACACCGTTTCGCTCACGCGCCGTTTGTAGAGATATACAGAGACGGGCTCTAAACGGGAGTGCAGGCCGAAGCCCAGGTTCCAGGAAGCATTGGGGGCAACCTGATAGCGCAGGCCGAAGCGAGGTTCGAGTCCTTGTTTGTCGTTGAGCAGGAAGCGGGAGTAGTGGACGCCAGCCGTAGCACTGAGGCGGGTGCCGGCCTGGTACTTGAATTGGGAATACGCCTGCAGGAACCCGGTGCGGCCATCTTCCCTCAGGAAATTGACCATTCGTTTGCGCGCGTTATCCCATCGGTTCTCGTCGAGGTAGTACCCCAGGGAGCTGGCGACGGCCCCACTGCGCAGGGTGAGCCTTTTGGAAAGGCGGGCGTTGTAGTAGGTGGAAGCGCGCAGGTTTTGGTACGCGTAGGTCTGGTCGCGGGTATTGATCCAGCGGTTGTCTATGAGGTTATCGCGGTAATAAGCGGACGATTCGTCGGTCCAGGCGACGGCGGAGTAGAAGTACCCACTTTTACCGACTGGGATTTTGTGTCCCAGCCCCCATACGCCCAGGCTCTGGCGACCAGTCTCTTTTGACCCCGCGTCTTCGTCGTCGGCCAGGCTCACACCGGCGAGCGCCCAGAGCGTGAACGTACCGGCTTTTTGGGTAGGGAAGTTAAACGTATAGTTGAAGTCCCGGTACGCGGGGTTGAAGCTGCCGGGGTCAATATTCAAGAGGCCGGTTTTGAAGAGCAGCTCCAAGGTGGAATAGCGCGCATTGACCCGATAGGACGCCCCCTCCAGGGGGAGCGGCCCTTCTGCCGCTGCTTCCAGTCCGATCACGCTGAGCTGGGCCATGGCTTCGTGCTGCTGGTCGTTACCGCGCCGGAAGCGCAGGTCAAACACGCCGGAAGCAGCATTTCCGTACTCTGCGGGGAAAGCCCCGGTAAAAAAGTCGGAATTAGCCAGGCTGTTGGTATTGATCATGCTGATGATACCGCTGGTAGCCCCTTGTCCGTCGCTGAAATGGTTGGGGTTGGGGATTTCAATGCCTTCGAGCCTCCACAGGAGGCCCTTGGGCGAGTTTCCCCGGATGACGATCTCATTATTATCGTCATCCCCCGAGCTGGTGACGCCGGCGAAAGACACGGCCATGCGCGCTGGATCCCCATAGCCTGCGGCGTAGCGGTTGGCTTCCTGCAGTGAGAACTGGCGTGCACTGGTCATCGCCATATCGTTGAGCGCCCTGTTTTTTTCGGGTTCCGCCCGGACGGTCACGGTCTCCAAAAACAGCGGAGAAGGGTCCATCTGGATGTTGAGTACGAGCTCCTTGCCACTGCCTAACTCCAGTGCGGAGAGGGTTAGCGACTGATACCCAATCATCGCTACCTGTATCGTGTAGCGCCCGGAGGGGAGGTTGCGAAGAGCAAACCTCCCCTCCGCGTCGCTAAACACCCCTGTAGGTGAGTCGGCAATAGCGATGGCTGCACCCTCCAGCGGAGCCTGTGTTTCGCGGTCCACCACGGTGCCGCGAATCGTTTGAACGGGTGCCGCAGGCTGCTGCGGAGGCAACAGGCAAATACCAAAGCAGAGTGCAATCCAGGTCAATATTTCTCGTGTTTACGGCTTCACTGCGGATACCGGACGATTTTTTACGTATTTGTCCATCCAGGCATTGGTTTCATACAAGGTGTGGAGGATGGACTCCCGGGCCCTATAGCCATGGCTTTCGTGGGGCAGAAACACCAGACGCGCCGTGGCACCATGCCCTTTGAGCGCATTGTAGAAACGCTCGCTCTGAATAGGGAAGGTGCCCGAGTTGTTGTCGGCTTCCCCGTGAATGAGCAGGATGGGCTCCTTGATCTGATGGGCGTAGTTGAACGGTGACATCTTGTAGTAGATTTCGGGAGCTTGCCAGTAGGTTCGTTCTTCCTGCTGAAAGCCAAACGGCGTGAGGGTGCGGTTGTAGGCGCCGCTGCGGGCGACGCCGGCGGCAAAGATATCGGTGTGTGCCAGCAAGTTGGCCGTCATAAATGCGCCATAGGAATGGCCTCCGACGGCGATGCGGTTGCGGTCGGCGACGCCCATATCTACGAGTTTGTTGACGGCTGCTTCAGCGCTTGCGCGGAGCTGTTCTACAAACGTCTCGTTGGGCTCTTTATCGCCTTCGCCGAGGATAGGCATGGCAAAGTCGTCGAACACCGCATAGCCCTGGGTCACCCAAAGCAGCGGCGATGTGGTGCCGGGCCGGATGAACTGGTATGGCGAGCCATTGATCTGGCTGGCGGCATCGGCGGTCTTGTACTCGCGGGGGTAGGCCCACATGAACACGGGCAGACGCCCATCCTTTTCCTTGTTGTAGCCGGCGGGCAGATAGAGCGTACCGCTGAGCTTCAGGCCGTCTTCGCGCTGGTATTGCACCAGTTCTTTTTTAATCCCCTTCAATGCGGTGTACGGGTTTTCCCAGCGGGTAAGGGCGTTGAGGGTACCGTTGCGCAGGTTGCGCAAGTAGTAGTTGGGCGGCACCTCTGTAGATTCCCGGCTAGTCAGCACGAGGCCCTGGGCCGGATCGAGCATGGCGACGGGCATTTCGTAATAGGGCGCTTCGGAGCGCCACAGGCGCTTGCTCGTCCGGGTGGCCAGGTCATACGCGTCTATAAAAGGGCGGTTGCCTTCCGGGGAAGCGCCCATACCCGAGAGGTATAGTTTTTTCCCTTGCTCACCCAGCAGCAGTACGCTGCGGCCTCCGGCATTGTTGGTCATCATGAACTGACCAGGGTCGTTGTAGCGGTCCTCATAGGGACGGTCGAACAAGACTTCCTTTTTTGCCGCGGGCTGGCCAGGGGAAAAACGAGTGATAACTTCCCGGCGGTTGCGCCACCACCGCTCGGTAGCGATGGCAAGGCCTTCATTGCCCCAGCGCACCCCGGCGAAGCGAAGGGCGAATTCCATGGCTACCGTCGGTGTACCGGTAAACGGAGCGGGCAGAAGAAATAGTTTGTCGTGGACCGCTACCTCCTTACGCGGGTCTCCTTCGTCCTGGGCTTCTACCCAGTACAGGGTGGCCGGCAGATCGGGGCGCCAGTTGACAGCGCGAGGCCCTTTGCGCACCGCATCAAAAGCCGCTGGTGTGTCTTCAGCGAGCGGAAGATCGGCAATGGTCTTCACGTTTTGGCCCTGCCGGTTGAACACCGCCACTTCCATAGGAAAACTCGATACGGGCACGAGGTAGGAAAATGGTTTTTTGACATAGCTGACCCACACGTAGTTGCCGTCCGGCGAAACATCCATGTCGTCAATCATGCCCTCGGGGGCAAGGGGGCTGCTGGCCCCGCTTTCTACATCGAGCACGAGGAGCTGCGCTGACGCGAAATACGCAAAGAGCGCCTGGTCGTGCGGGCTTTTCAGCAAGTCCTGGTAGGTGCGGGCAGGAGCCGCCTTCCCGGCATTTTCAGAAACCACCGGACCAGCAGGCACTTCCGGCTCTGCCGGCGCAAGGCCGCGATTGGGCGGGACGGTCTTGACGAGCAGGTTGCGGCTATCCGAAAACCAGCGAAAGCCGGTGCCCAGCGCTTCATTCAGGGGCGCACAGTTTAGGCGCCGGGCGGTTCCGGTACCGACATCGGCCAACCAGAGCTCAATTCCCTGGGCAGTAGTGTGGGTAAACGCTATTTTTTTTCCGTCGGGCGACCAGAGCGGCGTGCCGATTTGCGGTTCTTCGGGCAGACCGCGGAGGGGGATTGCTGCCCCACCGGGAAGGTTCATGTCGCGCAGCGACATACCCGTAAAGCCTCCGGTACGGCTGGGCCCATTCGTGGCGGGGTTGATGCGGAGGCCAGCCAAACGCAGCTCCGGCTGGGCAAGCTCCGAGATGGAAGGCATACTTGCCTGGTCCAATAGCAGCATCCACTGCCCCCGGGGACTCACGCGCACCGCCGGTGTGGGCGGCACATCCACCAGGTCCACAATCGCTTTGGGCGGTACCTGATACCCCTGGTCGGATTGTGCGTAAAAAGCAAAGGGAAGCAATAGCCCCCCAACGATAAGTGCGGTTATCCTGTGCATGTACGTTCGGTTTTGTGTGTTGTAAAGTGGATGTGTGGCAAGGAGTCAGCGAGGGGTGAAAAACGGCTATTGCACCCGCTTATAGGTTAGGGTATTCCCCCGCCCCATATAGCTCAAGGACAAGGTTTCCTGGTCAACATCAAGGATATACCAACATAAATCTGATGCTAAACAGGAGATGTACCTGTCTTTTTCCGGCTCTGTTTCACTGTTTTTATTAAAATCGTTTGCACATTTATCCGACAACACAAAGAGTTCATCATCCCATTGGTCAGAACCCCCCGCCGTTTCCTTTCGGTGATTTCCTTCGAAAACCAGATAGTTGGATTTATCATCTACATGCTGCCATTTGCCTTGAAGCAATTCCGCAATGCCTGAGCGCATGGCCTCCTGCTCGGGCGCAACCTCATCGGATACGGATTTCCCGGGATCCAATGCACCTGAGGTGGTTTCTGTTTCTTTCGGATGGTTCGACCCACCCGTACAACCCGTCATCGCAAGCGCAGCAAAAAAAATCGCTCCGAAAATAGCCCCAGCTTTTCCCATTTTACTTCACTTTGATTTTTACCACTATGGTTCCTGTATTCAGGCCATAAAGATATAAAAATGAGTTATTGCGAGGGGTCAAACACGTACGACAGCATTTAGAAGATTTTGGAAAAAATACGGCTTCCTACTGCTTGATGACCCTTGTAATCTCCTTTTTCCGGGTGTTTTCATCATATATTTCGAGGAAGTAGATACCGGGGGCAAGGCCGTCGGTGCTGCATTCCAGTGCATGAATACCACTTACGATATGTACAGGGATGGGTTGCCCCAAGAGGTTGCGCAGGGTCAGATACAGATTAGCCGGGTTCACCTCGGGGCTGAGTTCTACGAAAAATTTGTCTTTGGAAGGATTGGGATACACTTGTACAGCACCGTCCGGCATGGAGGATTCTTCCACGGCGGTGACGAAGCAATCGCCCCGGCGGATGGTATAGGAATCGGATACATCCCGATTTTTGCGGGTGGTAGTTTCGTTGGCCGGTTTATACGCACGGACGTACTCTACTTTGACAGCATCGGGGCTGACACTCACGCGCAGGTGGCCGGCGTTGGGTATGATTTTGCCCGTGAGATAGCCGTAGTCCTGCGCCTGGTTGGCAGATGCAAACTGCGGGTGACTGGGTTGCGGTACGAGCTGGTACCCCATGCAATCCAGTTGCTGATTGGCGTAAAAATGGTCATGGCCATGAAAAAAGATAGTAGCCCTGTGCTCGGTCAGGAGTTGGTGGATAGGTTTGTACCAACCGGGGCGTTTGGCCTGGAACCCCGGTGTACCATCGTTGTTTTGACCGCCCCATTCGTAGAGGTTGGCAAATTCCACCCCGCCTCTGGCTGCTTCTGAGCCACCGATCAGCGTATGGGCAAATACGAACTTGAAGGTAGCCGTACTGCCCTCCAGGGTTTTCTTAAGCCAGTCGTATTGTGCTTTGCCGAGGGTCCAATACCAGTTGTCCCGGGTAGGTTTTACGGTCGTGTACCAATAGGGGTCCAATACGATGAACAAGGCATCGCCCCACTCCCAGGCGTAGTAATTTTCCCGTTGGCCGACGAGGGCATACGAAACGGTATCGCCCGTGTAAAAGCCGTTAGGAATGGGGTTGGGGAAGTACTTTTTGCGGGCCAGGGTATTCCAGATGGCTACGTTGTCGGGGGTACCGTTCAGGGTCCACCCAGCTTCCCCTTCGTGGTTGCCCAGGGCGATGAAGAGGGGTACGGAATGCCCGCTGATATCGTAGTAGGAGCGCATCAGCAGGCTTCGGTCTTCGATTTTTTGGTAGTTGGGCTCTACCAGTTTGTCCGACATCAGAAAATCGCCCAGGTCCACCATGAAATCGGGTTGGTCGGCGAGTTGGTTTTGAAGGCAAGTCTTATAGACCAGGGTATCAGATTGTTCGTCTAAATGTGGGTCTGCCTGAATCACAAAGGTAAAGGAACTTCCTTTTTTGCGCTGGGTATGGAAACTGCGTTCCGGCCTCGCCTGGAAAGCGGTTTCCCCGGTGCGCCGGGCCTGCACCCGGTAGTAATAGCGGGTGTCCGCAGCTAACCCGGTCAGTTCAAGGTCGAAAGGAAGGGAGGAAGGAAAGGTCCTGGAGGGAGTACGCTGGCTGTACGTACCGCTTTTGGTCCCGTATTCCACATAGAGCTCGACTTCGGCATCCGCCATCATGTTGAGGGTGACGGAGCGGTCGGTTGGCCTGCCCAGCAATTCGCTACACTTAAACTGCCAGGGAGTGGCCGGGGGCTGGGCGGTATTGTCGTACAAGGTGGTCAGGGAAGCGGAGTCGAGCACAAAACCCTGGATTTTAGCTAATACTTCCTGACGTGTTTTGGGGGTGGTCGTAAACGAAACGCACTGTTTAAGAGCATACACCGTGAGGTAGTAGGCTTTCAACCCGCCCCCTTGCGAGCAGGGCGGGGAATATGCAGCGAGGTTGTTCTGCGTATTTCCGCCCCACTTGCCCACGCTGGACTCGTTTTCTTTGATAGCGTTTATACTACCTTGTATATCGTATAGTATCATATATGTTTTTTCAACCTTATCCTTGTCGAAATGGTGCATGAGCGCTACAAAACAGGTCGTTCCGGAGGGTGCATTCTTCCATTGCAGCGGGGGATTGATTCCGGTACCCCAACAGGTATATCGGGCAGGAAGCAGGGAGTCGGCACCTATGACCGGGCTGCTGAGGGTGAATGCGGAATCAACAGGCTGAGCGGGCAGGGTGCAGAGCGTTTTTCCTGTATAGGTTTGGGAAGTCGAAGTACCATTGGGATTGACGAAATCAAACTGAAATTTTCCCTCTTTGGTCCAGGAGTAGTTGACCTGGTAGTTTTGGGCGTTGAGTTGGTAACTGAGGCGATAGCCCTGGGTGCCGTTGGCTTCAAAGCCCGTTATTTTAGCTCCATTCAAGCCGGGCAGGGCTGGGCGGACCGGACTGGCGAAGGCTTGGGGAAGGATTTGGTCTTCCGGGGCCGGTGTTTTGGGGTCGAGGGTTACTTTTCCCACCATTTTGCCTACAGAATAAGGATATACTTTAGTGCCGTGGTAGTGGTATACCCCATTGCTGCCAAAATGTCCATGATTGGCGTCCAGGGGCTTCATGGCCGATCCATCGGGTTCCTTGCTGCCGTACAGGGCATACCCATCGAGTGCGAAGCCAATAGGCAATACCGCCGTGGTTTTTCCTTCGAGATGAAGAGGGGCGATATGGTAGTGGTAATCGTCGGCCCGTCCGCAATGGCCACCAAATTCATCGAGTTCACCCGCGAGATAGGAATCCAGCCCTGTGTTGTTGCGGGCGTTGAAAATGGGGATTCCATTGGCGGCTATGGCCACAGCGCCTTTCATGAAGTGTTGCTCAATGGCCAGCGGCTCGGCAGCCAGCTCGGGGTTCAGTGGGATGGGCCAGGAATTATCGCCTGTGTAGCACTGGGGAATGGGTACCTGCTGCTGCCATTTGGTGATGCCAACCATCATCTGATGATCGGGGATGCCAAGAGAGGAGACGAAGAAATATTGGTCGTTCCAGGAAGTAGCGACCTGGGGTTTAAAGGGCTTGAACGCAGACTCTACGAACTGCGGATCGGTGGTGGATATGGCCTGTATAGCCGGTCCAAAGGCCGAAAGAAGGAATAAAGAGGCTTGCAGGCAAATTGCGGCTGCCAGGGGATACGCCATAGAGATACGCCGCCGGCGCTGGAAGATCCATACCAGACCGCCGACAAACAAAGCCAGCAAGGCCCAAACGGACCAGGTGAAAGCTTGCGGCAAGCCCCGCATCGCTTCGGAGGAGGAGGGATTTGTATGCAAAGACTGGATATAGGCGCTTTTTTTCGCTATTTTTTTCCGGTCGGCTTCGGTGAGCCGTTCCAGCGGAAACCGTTGTATCGCCCCCGTCTCAGTCTGTATAACGGCCTTGCCGTCCGCACTGTACAGAAAGTGCCCGCGAACCGGTGCTTTTTCGCCCCGGACATGCCATGAATGAAGGGAGTGGCCGGGGGAAAGATTGCCTGGGTGCGCCTGAATAAATGCCGGCATTCCCAGAAAAAAAAGGATAAAAAGACCAAGAAAAGGTTTCATGTGCTTGCGGATAAAGGTGTTTTAATAGGACAATACCATTTGCGATTGACTGGAGCCGCTTTCCTGTAGTTGAAGGCGAAGCAGGTACGTTCCCGGTATCAGCGCCGGGGTATAGACACTGATTTGCGGCGCGTACGATACTTTCTGCTGAAGAATAAGCCGCCCCTGAAGGTCGTATAGGGAATATATACATTGCTGTCCCTGGCATTCCGTACTCAGGTCGAGCTGTAACAGCTTTGAAAAAGGGTTCGTACGCACGCGGAATAGTATCGGGCTTTCCGCCATGGCCTCTGCCACGGCTGTGGGGCGGTTGGAAACGTAGGGGTCGCTGCGTTGCCGATACTCCTCCAGGTTGCTTAGTCCATCCTGGTCAGGATCATCGCTGCTGATGAAGCGGTCGGTGAGCAATTCCCGTATTTCCCAGGCGTCGGGTAGACCGTCGGCATCGAGGTCGCCTGCGCTGCCTTTATATCCCGCGAAAGCCGGGTTGAGACCGGGCATGCGGGCTTCTACGCTTTTCAGATAGTCGCGCAGACGAATGGTCAGCTTTCGGGCGATTTCCGGATAGAGTGTACTCAGGTCTTTGGTCTCCCCAATGTCTTTGCCGAGGTCATACAAGGCCAGGGTCCCGAGTTCATAGTCGGCCAGGAGTTTGTACTGCCCTTCTACCAGAGCCGACTGCGGCACGGTGGATTCGTTGTAGTGGGGGCAGTGGAAAAACAGCTCCTGGCCCCGGGCGAAGTTGCCGCTACCGGACTTGAGCAAGGGCAACAGGCTGCTGCCATCGAGGCCGGAGGGGAGGAGCGGGAGGTCTTTCTGCGCGGCGAGGGCGGCTATGGTGGGAAAAAGGTCGTAGCCGACCGCAGGGGTTGTGTTGTATACATTGGCGGGGATACCCGGCCCGGCGATGACCAGTGGTACGCGGATACCGCCTTCTTTACACGCTGCTTTGCCGCCGCTGAGCGGGGTGTTGTTCCCGCCCGCCCCGTTGTCGGCGATATAGATGATATAGGTGTTGGAATCCAGGCCCAAAGCCTTGATTTTATCGAACAAGATACCCAGCCCGACGTCCATATCGCTCAGCATCGCGCCATATTCAGGGTCTTTATGGCGTTGACCAAGGGGATGGAGGGCCGGATTGGACCATTCCGCCAACGTGGCCTGCCGCGTTTCGATAGGTTTTCGGGGGGCATGGTGCGATACTTGCACGTAAAAAGGACGGCCGAGGCGGGCGGCATCTGCCATAAAAGCGCAGGCCGAATCCGTGATGCTGAAAATTTTACGGGGGTTGGCTTGTATTAGTCCACCCTGGTTGCCGTCTTCGTTACCGGTTTCTCCGTCGCCCCGGTCGAAGCCATGTTGCGCAGGGCCACCGCCGCGGATATGCCATTTCCCGTAGTGGGCACTCAGGTAGCCCCAACCTTGGCGCCTCAGCCACTCGGCAATAGTCGTGAGGGAATCGGCAATGTCCATCTCCGTGACCGGTTCCAGCAAGCGGGTGCTGTCTTCTTTGATATTGTCCGTAAACGTAAAGTGGAGCCGCGCATTGGTCTTCCCCGTCAGGATGCTGATGCGGGAGGGGGAGCACTTCGGGGCCGGGGCGTAGCCCTGGCTGAAGGTCATACCGGTTTTCGCCAGGGTCTCCAGCCTCGGGGTCAGGTGAAAGTCGCTGCGGGAATCCGGGCGTGTCGGGTCCATCCGCAGCGAAGTGCCGTTCCAGCTCTGGTCGTCGGCGAGGAGGAGTACAAAATTGGGGCGTCGCTGCGCTTGGCAGAAGGCTGTACCCAACAGCATCAGGGCAATAAACCAGTTGAATCGAATCATCGAATTGCGTTATTGCACTTGGATGATGAGTAGCAGCAAAGGTTTAACGGCCTTTTGGTAAGGAAAAATCATCGCTGGGACAAAAAGGCTCCCATCCTCCTCGCCGTATAGGGACGCAGGGTACCGAAAGTGTATTACTTGTCAAAAATAATACGTCACGGTCCCATAATAGAACCCGCCGATTTGGGGGCCGCCGAGAAAAGAATAGTAGTAGCGGTTCAGGAGGTTGGTACCGCCGAATTTCAGGTTGATGAGCGGGCTGCCAAAGGTGTAGTTGAGTTGTGCGTCCAGGGTGAAGACGGCGGGTACGTCGCCATTGACCAGGAAAGATTGCCAATAGAAGCTGCTCTGGTAGCGGGCCGCAACCTGTCCGCTCCAGTTGCCGAGGAACTTATGGCCGTTCAAGGCCGCCCGCAGCAGGAGGGCAGGGGTGTTGAAACCGTCTTCCAGCCCGTCATTCTGCTCCGTCTGCTTGAGGGCGGCGTAGCTGGCGTTCAGGGAAAGCTCGTAGTTCCGGTGGAGCGCATAGCGCAGTTCCAGCGCTGCACCGTAGTTGAAAACGGTGGTTCTGGAATTGGTCCACAAGCGGTAGCGGGCCTGGCGGGAGCGCACGAACAGGGAAGTCGGTATCTCTGCAGGATCACTGGTATCGGGTACGCTGGCTTCTACCTGGGCGATAAAGCGCGAGAAGCGGTTGAGATAGACATCCAGGTCTATGTACAGTTTTTTGTGAAGAAAACCCCGATAGCCTGCCTCAAAAGCGCGCATCCGCTCGGGCTGCAGGTAGGTGTAGGGGTTTCGCTGCAGGAGAGCTTTGTGCTTTTCGACAGCGGCAGACTGGCTCAGCCCCAGGGTATTGACGCCTGTGTTGACGGCAGACTGGAACGCGTCAATGGAGCTTTTGAGCCAGGACTGCTCAAAAATGCCGTCTGACATGACCCGCAACCCACCGACGCGCTTGACCCCCCCGCTGTTGATATTGGAAAACCCTTCGAAGATACTGGGAAAACGGGCACCGTTCTGGTACGAAACGCGCAGGAAACCGGATTCGGAAAGGGCATAGACGGCGCTGATGCGGGGGTTCCACTGGAGTTTGAAATACTGGTTTTTATCGGCGCGGAGCGCTGCCCCCAGGCGAAGTCTTCCATGCAGGAGCGACTTTGTCCCGTTGATAAAGAAACCGTACCGGGAATAGGTCAGGTTACGGGTACTATCCACCGGGTTGATGAAATAATTGCCGTCGGGCACGATGATGTACTGCCGAAAGTCGGTGCCGACATGCAGGTCGAAGGGCATTTTTAGGAGTTGGCCGGCGTCTAGTAGGCCCTCTGTATGCAGAAGCCGGGCGCGTACCCTGAGTGCTGCGCCGATATCCCAGTTGTTGACCTGGGCCAGGGTGTCCAGTATCCTGCGGAATGCCTCCGTGCCGGGCTGGGGCCGGAAGGCGTCCGCTACAGCCCGTGCGCGGCGGTGCGCCTGTACAATGTCCGGGTCGGTTTTCAACGCCTCCTGGAAGGCCTTGGTATAGTCGGAAAACCAGCGGTCGTCGCTTTTGGAATAGCGGTCTATGTTTTCCGCCATAGAGCGGAGGTTGTAGGATTGGCCTGTATTTTCCCCGTTCAGGTATGCTTTGGCCTGGAGCAGGGGTCCCCGAAATTGCAGGACGTGCTGTTGGAGCAGGTAGTCTTCCAGCCGGAAGCGGTTTGATCGTTGATAGACGTTGTCTAAAAAGGCGGCACGGCCGGTATAGGAAAGTTCCATCCCTTCCTTAGGCCGGTATGCGAGGGTAGCGTCGGCCTTTAGGTTCTGGAGCGAATAGTCCACGACGTCCTGTTCCCGGTAGCCGGTCCGGGCGACGACGTAATTTTTACCGTTGAGGGAGAGGGTGCGGCGATTTGAGGATTCGTTCCCATAGCCGTTGACGGCGTCGTATGCCGGGTTATCGGTACCGGTCAGATTAGTCGTCCGGTTGGCTAAGGGGTTTAGGTCGCTGTCATTGCCGGCTATCCAGTCGTACCCTTTGGAAAAACCTATATTGATTTTGAAGGCCCACTGCTGCGTCAGCGCTTTCGCCCAGCGGAATGCCGACTCGGTGTAGGCCCGGGCCCCTATACCCTGTGGGTCCTGTAGATGGTTGACCGCGACCTGCTGGCGGAAACTGACCCCTTCTGATTCAAAAGGGTTGCGGGTGCGGATGTTGGCCAATCCATTCGTGGCGTTCATGCCGTACAGCGCTGAGGCGATGCCTTGTACTACCTCCATGTCGAGGATGTCCAGATCGCCGGGCGCCAAGGCGTTGCCGATGGGGGCACCGATGTGCGGAGCCTGGTTATCCACCCCGTCTATCAATTGTACGAAACGCACATTGGTAGTATTGGCAAAGCCGCGGGTGTTGATGACACGGAACCCCAGACTTGGTGTCAGCATCTGAACGCCTTTCATATCTCCGAGGGCATCATAAAAGCCGGGGGAGGCCGACATGCGCACCTGACGGCTGTCCATCCTGGAAATACCGACCGGCGAGGTGAGCAGCTTCTCCTGAACGCGGGAAGCGGAGACGACTACTTCCCCCAGTTGCCGATTGAGGAGGGTGCTGTCCGCGCTCGTATCGGATTGTGCGCGCAATACCGAGACCGATAACAGCATGAAGATGAAAGGTAGCGAGGGGCGCATCGCATTTTTTTGCGTAAAGATAGATTTCTTAATTCGTTATATTTTCAAAAAAATAACGAAAAAATAACAAGGCGAACCCTCAAAAAGCTGCTTTTTTGCCGAGGCCGTCAATACTTTTGTACTTTTGCGGCGCATAAAGTCGTATCAGAAGCACAACTGCTTACCGCTATGGAAGATGTAAAGATTTTTGCCGGAACCAGTTCCCGGTATCTGGCAGAAAAGATTGCCGATTTCTACGGGCAAAAACTGGGGGATATCCAGGTCAACCGCTTTAGCGATGGGGAGATGCAGCCGGTCATCAACGAATCGGTGCGGGGTTCTTTTTCGTTTTTCATACAATCTACTTTTGCCCCCTCAGACAATTTGATGGAGCTCCTCCTGATGATTGATGCAGCGAAGCGCGCGTCGGCGGGTTACATCACGGCCGTCATCCCCTACTTCGGGTACGCCCGCCAGGATCGCAAGGACAAGCCGCGGGTGCCGATTTCTGCCAAGCTTATCGCCAATCTACTGGAAGCGGCCGGGGTAAACCGCATCATGACGATGGACTTCCACGCCGACCAGATACAGGGCTTCTTCGATATCCCGGTAGATCACCTCAAAAGCCAGGCGATTTATATCCCCTACCTCGAGGAGCGGGATCTGAGCAACGTGATTTTCGCCTCCCCCGACGTAGGCGGCGTCAAGCGTACGCGCACCTACTCCAAGCACTTTGAGCGCCCTCTGGTAATCTGCGACAAGTACCGCAAAAAAGCCAATGAAATCGCCGAGATGACCGTCATAGGCAACGTGGACGGAGCCGATGTCATCTTGATTGACGACTTGGTGGACACGGCGGGTACGCTCTGCCGCGCCGCGGAAATCCTGATGAAAAAAGGGGCCAAAAGCGTACGCGCCATGTGTACCCACCCCATCCTTTCGGGCAATGCGTTCGAAAATATCGAAAACTCCATGCTCGACGAGCTCATCGTCTGCGACACCATCCCCTTGCAACGCCCCTCCCCGAAGATACAGGTGCTGTCGAGCGCCAAGCTATTCGCACGCGCCATCCGCAATACGCATGAACACCGCTCGATTTCCGCACTGTTCGTAGATGGTTGATTTCTACAACCTGTGCGGTATCAGACGGGTTTCCGGGCCGCTTCTTCGGCGGCATCGAGGTCGAGGGGTAGGTCTCGGTTTTCCTGGAGCCAGGCCTTCTCCCGGCAGAAACGGTCGTAGCTGTCGTCCGGAAAAAACAAACTGCCGAACACCATGCCCGCTATACTGGCCAACAACCCCACAATCAAGGCGGGCGTTTCCAAAGGATAGAAAAACTCCACTCCTATCCAGGCGGCCATCCCCAAAAAAATAGAGCATACCGCACCGGTATTTGAGGCGCGCTTCAGGTATAAACCGGCGGTCATAGGCACAAAAAGGGACACCAGGCTGAGCGCAGAGGCCTGTCCGACAAGCTCATAGATATTGCTTTTAATCCCTGCCATGACGGCAGAGCAAGCGGCTACAAACACTACGCACAAGCGCATGATTCGCAGCATCCCGGCATCTGTGGTTTTTTTGAGCAGCGGGCGGATCAGGTTTTCCCCCATCACCGTCGCCGGGGCCAGTACTGCCCCGGAGGCAGTACTCAGAATAGCGGAAAGGAGCGCCCCAAAAAACAGTACCTGCAGCCCTATCCCACCGTGCTGAAGCACCATGCGCGGAATGACCATCTGAGGGTCGCCTTTCGTGATTTCCGGGTACAAGACTTTGCCCATTAGGCCGATCAGAAGTGGGATGGTACCTATGGTGAGGTACATAAAGGAGGAAAGATAGGCGGCGCGCACTGCCACGCGCTCGCTTTTTGCCGCCATCACCCGTTGAAAAACATCTTGCTGGGGTATAGAGCCCAGTCCAATCGTCATCCAGGCCGCGAGGTAATGCACCCAGGCATTGAAATCCCGTTCGGGAAAAAACCGGAAAAAACCGTCTGGCAGCCCGGCCAGGATGGGCTCAGCCCCGCCTACGCGCCACCAGAGTACTGCGGCAATGGACACCATGCCGATGAGAATCATGATGGTCTGTACGAAATCGGTGATGGAAACCGCCCACATACCGCCGATATAGGTATAAAACAACACCACGAGCATACAGAGGACGATACCGTAGCCCATAGGTAAATCGGTGAGGGTGTGCAACAGGATAGCCAGGGCCACCAACTGCGCGGCAATCCATCCAAAATAGGAAGGGATGATGAAAAAAGCCGACGCAACTTCGGTAAAGCGGCTAAAGCGCAGCCGGAAAAAGTCGTTGAAGGTCAGGATATTCAATCGGTACAGAGGCCGGGCAAAGACCAGCCCGACCAGAAACAGACAGAGCGCCGCGCCAAAGGGGTCTTCGATAACCCCCAATAGACCGCCCTCCAGAAAAACAGAGGGGGCACCTAGCACGGTCTCCGACCCAAACCAGGTAGCAAACAGTGCGGCGGCGGCCATGGCTGTCGGCAAGTTGCGCCCGGCGATGACGAAGTCGGCGGTGGATTTGACGCGCCGGGAAGCCATCCAACCTATGGCTACCGTGCCCGTAAGGTACAAGAGGATAAAAATCAGCAACATGGATTAAGGTGTATTAGGGATATACGGCAAAAAGTGGATGACTTCGGGGATGATAGGGCGTAGTTCCGACAGCAGCTCTGCAATCTGGGGGCGTTGCTCAGGGCGTTGTACAGAGAGCGATTGCTCCAGTTTCTGCCGGATAGTATTTTTGTCCATACGCCCTTCTTTGTACTGTGCGGTGAGGGTAAACCATAAAATGGTGGGTACATAATCCGCCCGGCTTTCATAGCGGCGCTCCTTTTCCAGCAATCGGTACTTATCGGCTATGTGCAGGATTTTTTGGAAGTGCTGTTGCCGCACCAGGGTTTCCAGGTATGCGGAAAAGAAGGTGTGCCAGCGGTATTGCAGGATTTCTTTTTCATACGCCTTCAGAAAGGTCTCCGCATAGCTTTCGGCATTTTTATTCAACTGGTTGCGCAGCAGGCACTTCACGTAGAAAGCTACGAAGCCTATTTTATTGTAAAAATTTTTGGTTTCCCGCATCTCACCGGCAGCACCGCGCATCATGAGGAGCGCCTCTTGTACCCGGCCGGCGCGGAGCAGCACGGCACTCAAGTTATTGACGTAAAAAAGGTAGTCGTGGGTCTTGCCCCGGATGGCGAGGTAGCCGTAATATACGGCCTGCTCGGTTTCCCGCAGCCGCGCATGGTACAGCAGACGGATGTGGTAGTAATTGAGCAGGATGCGCCGGGAATAAAAATGCCCCGTTGCCAAGAGGCGGTCCATAGCTTCGAACTTCTCTGCCAGGTGGTCCAGCTTTCGGTAGTTGAAGCGCACAAATACGAGGCGTACAAAAGCCATATAGCGCGTATAGCCGTCCAATTGGGCATCCTGGAATATGCGCACCAACCATTGCTCCCACTGGATAGACTCGGCGCTGTTATCGGAATACTGCTGGATGATGTCGCGGGTGGCCTGGTGGAGCTGCTCGTTGATTCGCTTGCTATTGGCATAGGCCTCCTGATAGCGCTCCAGAAAGCCATGTACCGTCTCGTGGTCGGCATAGCGCATCCGGATGAGCAGGAAATGCCGGTAGTTCTGGATCAGTTCATAGAATTTGGTAAAAAAGAATATCGGCGGCTTGAACTGCCGGATGGCTTTGAGGAGCTCCTTCTCCTCGAAAGGCAGGATGGCATCGGTCGTCACCTTGCGTTCCATATCTATGATCCACTCGAAGTGGCGGTCCACATCAATCTCCTCGAGGCGCTCCTGTACCCAATTTTTCAGGTGGGAGTACTTGCGCTTGTCGAGAGTGGCGTCATACGGGGTAAACTGGTTGATTTGCCGGCTATTGTAGTCCATGCGCTGCAGGATTTCCAGGCGTACGGGGTCTTCCAGGTGTTGCACTGACAAGAGGTACTGCGTTTCGTGCGGCAGCAGCGAATGGGCGAAATCGGTAAATTTCTGCAACTTGTTGCGCATCCGGTAGCCGAGTGCCTTTTTTGGGGCACTCGAAGACTAAAATACAGTATTTTCTGAAAAAAGAGGTAGCGCAACTGGTAATTTGAGTTAAATCCACTACTGCCTACTTTTCCCAAATCCCCTTGAGTTCGTACACATCCAGTCGATGGATAATGAGGTCGCCCCGTAGTTCGAGCCCTTTGCGGGACTTGGGGGATTTCAGTGCTTCCGCTACATAGAGTTTCCCCCCATCTACAAACCCCTCCACCGATGTTTTATCCAGGATCATCTCGATGCGGAACCGAAAAGCCCCCGGTCGCTCGGATTCATAGGGCATACCATTGAATCGGGTGAGGCTGCCATCGTAATACAGGATGGGGTTATCGCGATAGAAAAGTTCCAGGCCGAGGCCCTTGTCGATTTCGATATCCATGACCGCATGTACCAGATCCGTACTCAGCTGGGAGAGCCTGTCATTGGCTTCTTTCACCGTAAGGCCGCTTAGGGCATGGTGGGTTTTGTGGAGCGATGCGATTTCGGGAATGGGATTGCAGAAGAGCCGTACCCCTTCGACGGTGCTGCGCAGGCTGAGCTCGGTGGGAAAGAGCATCATCTGATTGAACGGCCGTGCGCCGTGGTCTATACGTCCCCAGCCAATCTGTATGCGGCGGCCATCAGGGGTTTGGTTAAAGGTTTGCGCAGCGTACAGTACGCCGGTGTGATAGTGGTATTTTCCATTCTCGGGGGTAAATACTTTGCCGTCAAAATTTCCAATCATATACGTACCGGATGCGGCATACAGCACCCATTTGCGCTTCGACGGATTTCCGTCAACCGCTAGCTCGAATAGCTCGGGGCACTCAAAAAATCCTTTCACCTGACTTTGATAACTCCAATCCTTTAGGTTGGTAGAGTTGTAAATAGCGATATAGTTTTCGTTGTAAAGCGCCATTACCCAATGCTTGCCAGGGTCGTACCAAAAGACTTTTGGGTCGCGGTCCGGGCCGAGTACAGGATTGCCTTCGTACTTTCGAAAGGTTCGTCCGTTGTCGAGGCTGTACGCAACATTTTGGGTCATCTTCTGACCTGCAGCCGTATAAATAGCGACCAGGGCATTGCGCCCCCAGCCTGAAGTATTTTGCACATCCACTACTGCCGAACCGGAAAACATGGTGCCAAGGGTATCCGGGTAGAGGGCGTTGGGCAGTTCCTCCCAGTGCAGTAGATCGCTGCTTACTGCATGGCCCCAGTGCATGTTTTCCCAGTTTCGCTCGTATGGGTTGTGCTGGTAAAACAGGTGATATTGGCCATCTTTCCACACCAGTCCGTTTGGGTCATTGTTCCAGCCCCGGCGGGAGCTGAAGTGAAGTTGTGGCCTTCCGGCTTCCCGGTAAAGGCTATCTTGTCCGATAAACTGATCTCCTTGAAAAATCTGCTGCACACCAGCTACGTTTCGGGAAAAACGGATAGTGAGCATCTTTCCTTGCAGACCGGATAAGTCTCTAAAAACCCAGTAATCCGGCTTGCCTTCGGCTATGCGGATTACGGCCCGCGTTGAATCGCCATTGCCCATATCGAATACGACTTCTTGCCGGTCAACCGATTCTTGCACGGGAATATTGAGGTATTTTTTTTCAACTTTGAACGTACGGGTTAGCGGTACCGTTTGGGCAGTGATGGCTGTGTGTAGATACAACATAGCCACGAACAAGCTGAGGACGGGTATCTTCATTTTTGCACTGTTTTTGCTCCGAAATATACTATACTTAATTCTATTACTTCAATACGCTCCGCAAATAGACCTGGAATTCTGGGGAAGCATAGACGCCCAACCCGTCGTGGCTTACGCCCTGGACGATGATTTTCTGGCTCTTGAGGTTCTGCCCGTACGTGTTTTGCAGGTGTAGGAAATAATTCTCGCCCCGTTTGTACCGGGTAGATCCCAGGAGAGTAGCCTCGCAGTCGCTGGTATTGAGCGTGGGGTCAGCGGCGGTACCGTTTCCGAGTACATAGGTGATACTGCGCTCTCCGAGTTGTCGGTCCACTGTGGTTTTAGCCACTCCCGACAGGTAAGGGGCCGGGCTTCGGTAGCCGAGGGGCCAGTCCTGGTAGGCGGGGCAGTTGGCGGGTACGTATAGTACACCGGTATTTTCGTTGACGCGCCGCTCGTCGGGGTAGTAATAGTACTGGGTATTGGCGACGGCATAGTGAAAGCGGAGGCTGCCGTGGGTATTTTCGGCCCGGTTAGCCAGGGCGTACAACTGCGCGAGCAAAGCCCCGGAGGAGTGCCCGGTGATGAGGATGCTCCGCAGAGCGGGAAAGCGGTCTTTGTTGGCCAGGCGATTGACGAGGCTGTCGAGAAGATTGAGAGGATTGCTGCTGTTGTCAGCACCGGTAGCGGGCAGGCCGCTCCGCCAGGCGGTATTGCTCCAGTACAGATCGCCGGCACCGGCATCGGTATCGGCTTTGAAAAAAGGGGAGAGAAGGATGGTACTATCCAGCAGATTTTGGCGGCGCAGGGCGGACAGCAAGTAGTCAAAATAGGCGTCTGCATCGCGGTTTTGCCCGTGTAGTACGATTACGGCGTATTTTAGATTGGCCCAACGGGCATTTTCTTCATAGAGTGGATAGGTGCCGTAAAAATGGAGATAGCCCCTGGCCCCGTTTTGTGTGTGGAGGGTGAGGCGCTGGCTGCAGGGAGCAGTGGCAGTCGCACAGGGTGCCATAGCAGTGACGGGCCCGCGCGCCAGGGTGCTGAAGCCGATGTTCAGGGCGGTACTCAGGGCTTCTCCTTGTTTGCCGATCGGCTGCGTAGATAAGCGGAGGGTATAGCGCAAGTCGTAGTCCAAGCCCTGTAGAGAGAGGATAGCTTTGCTGCCGGCATTGGCATAGGCGACGGTGAAGGACAGGGGTTTGTCGGGACCCGATAACGAAAGCGCAGCTTCAAAACGGGCAGGATCCAGTGCCCCGGAGAACGTGAGTTCAATGGCCGCATGGAGGGGAATATTTATCGCGCCGTCTGTAAGTGCCTGTCCGCCCACCTGTACCGAGAGCAGGGAAAGGGCTTTTGGCGTAACTATGGACACCTCTTTTTCACAGGAAAAAAAGAAAAGAAGTAGCCCGAGCAGTGCAAACGCACTGCCCGGACTGGTATGGTTTTTCATTAAAATATCTTTGTACCTAGAACTTCGAACCATCTGCCTTGGTCCCCGGTGAATAGGCCAGGGCGCTGTTTGCGGTTTTGTGCAATGCGAATTTTCCTTCGATATCCGGTGAGCGCGTAACAGCCTGGTCAATTCCAAAGTCTATACCGGGCGCGTCCACCGCTGTGCTAAAGGTAAGAAATATATTGCCACTTTTATCTTTGATCGTGATGACATCGGCAGCGTTGGACAGGTTCATATCACCGGTCGTTGTCACACCGACCTGTGCTCCACCGAAAGAACCCACAGGCTTCCCTCCGCCAAACAGCACGTAAACGCCTTTGGCGGGTACTACCGTATTGGCGGGGAAGGTATGCCGAGGGGTATTGGTCCCCAAAGAGGTCTCGTCGTACAGGGTGAATCCGCTGAGGTCAACGGGTGTGTTGGAATCGTTGACGAACTCTATGAACTCGTCTTCGGTGGCGCTGCGCACCCCATCGCCATTGGCGTCGCCGGCAGCGAGGTTGGGCGGGTCAAAGAGCACTTCGTTGATGATAAAGCCTTTGCCAGGGGGCAATACACCGGCGAACGCACTGCCATTGGCTTTTGTGCCCGGCGAATAAGAAAGCGCTGCGTTGGCCGTTTTGTGCAGTGCGAATCCGCCGTTGATATCAGGGGAACGGGTGGCAGCCTGGTCAGCTCCGAAGTCGAGCCCTTTTCCATCTACTTCAGAATCAAAAGACAGGAAAGTGTTGCCGCTCTTGTCCTGGATTACAATCAAATCAGCGGTATTGGTGAGGTTCATGTCGCCGGTTGTCGTCACGCCGACCTGGGCCCCGCCAAAATCGCCGCTCGGCTTCCCGCCGCCAAACAATACATATACGCCGCCGGCAGGGATGATGGTAGGCGTCGGGAAGACATGCCGGGGCGTTTTGGTCACCAGGTTGGTGCGGTCGTAGAGAACGAAGCCGCTTATGTCCACTGCTTTTTCCGAATCGTTGATAAATTCTATGAATTCATCTTCCGACGGGCTGCGGGTACCGTCGCGGTTGGCGTCGCCAGCGGCGAGGTTGGGCGGATCGAAGAGCACTTCGTTGATGATAAAGCCCTGGTTAGGCACCCCGTCGCCGTTGCTGTCCAAATCGTCATCGGCAATAGTGATTTGCAGCCGTTGGGGCGTGAGCTCGATGGCGTTTTCCAGTTTGGCGATGCGGAGGGAGATTGTTTCATCTCCTTCGAGTCGCCGGTCTTGCACGGCGGTAATTTTGAGGGCCCCCGTTTTTTGTCCGGCGGGGATGCTGATCGTGGCCGGGGCGACGGTGTAGTCTTCCCCATTGCCCGCTGCCGTGCCTTCAAAGGCAAATTGCACGTTGACGGCTTCCGTCACCGCTTCATTTAAGGTAGCGGTAACGGTGGCGATTCCTCCATTTTCGGAGATGCGTTGTATATCCGAGCTGAGTACTACGTTGGCGGGCACGTACGGCTTGGTGGTGAAACTGAGTTCAAACGCCTGGGGCAGCGTTTGTCCGGTCTCGGCCAGAGCGCCGTTTTTCACCCCGACCGTATATTTAGAGTCGTAGCCCAGGCGGGTTTTGTTTTTCAGGGTTATGGTAGAATTCGTGTTCGAGTATGCGAGTTCAAAATCCACTTTCCCTGCCGGACCGG